>NZ_CP043727.1:1884061-2198071 GCF_009831415.1 Yersinia canariae
GCCTTTTTTACCGGGCTATGGTTCGGCGGCGGTCAGAAAGAAGTTGCGGTGTCAGTCGCTTTGGGGGGCGGATTCTGGGCCATCATGTTTTGGTTCTGGGTGATTGGCTGTGGCATGGTGTTGCCATTGATTTTAAACAGTTATTGCAGCCATAAAGTGCGCCACCGAGTTTCATTCCTGCTGATGGTTTCGGGGCTAAGTTTGTTCGGCGTATTCGTATTACGTTTCTTCATTCTTTATGCCGGCCAGATGACCGTGGTGTGATGGCGAAGACTGAGTGATGGATAAAATTGTGTAATGGATAAATTGTGTAATGGATAAAATGCGATGACAGGTGAACTGGGGCTGCTTTCACTGCTGGCGGCGGCGTCATTGGCGCTATTGCTCGGTTGTGTGCCCTTTATGGCTTTGCATGGGCGGCGAATACCTTTGTTGGTTTGGCTGCCTTCACTTAGCTATGGCGTGACCTTATTGATTACTTTGGCGATATTAACTCTGGGCTGGTGCTTTTCCACTGATGATTTCTCTGTATTGTATGTCGCCCAGCACGGGAACAGCCAACTGCCAATTTTTTATAAAATAGCGGCAATCTGGGGAGGGCATGAGGGTTCCATGTTGTTTCTATTGTTTGCGCTTAGCCTGTGGAGCTCAGCGCTGACCCTATTTCGCCGCCATTTCCCACTGCGTTTTTTTGCCCGCTCGCAAGGGGTGATGGGCTGGCTTCTGCTCATCTTTAGTCTATTTATCCTCTTTTTCTCCAACCCCTTTGAACGATTATTCCCGACTCTGGCTGAAGGGCGTGATTTGAATCCCATGTTGCAGGATCTTGCGCTGATTTTTCATCCTCCGCTACTGTATTTGGGCTATAGCGGTTTTGCCATCAGTTTTGCATTCGCCGTCGCGACATTACTTGAAGGGAAAAGTAGCCAAAATATGGCGCACTACAGCCGTCCTTGGGCATTGGCTGCTTGGGGGTTATTGAGTATTGGCATTTTGTTAGGTGCGTGGTGGGCATATAGCGAATTAGGCTGGGGCGGCTGGTGGTTCTGGGACCCAGTAGAAAATGCTTCCTTACTCCCTTGGCTTACCGGCACCGCATTATTGCATGTTCTGGCTATCAGCGAACGGCGCGGTATGTATCAGCAATGGGGTATTTTACTGTCATTGGTGACGTTTCAACTTTGCTTGCTAGGCACTTTTATTGTCCGTTCCGGGGTGTTGACCTCGGTCCATGCTTTTGCCGTTGATACCGCGCGTGGCGAAGCCTTACTGGCACTGTTTGGCATCGTCACATTGATTTCATTAATGCTGTTTGCACTGCGGGTTAGGGGAAATACGCGCGCGGCTGATTTCAATCTTTTTTCGCTGGAAACTTTATTGCTGGCGGCACTGATATTATTAAGCATCGCCGCTGTCACCGTGCTGATTGGTACATTATATCCTTTGATTTTCAGCGCATTAGGTTTGGGTTCGTTATCCGTCGGCGCGCCTTATTTTAACCAAACACTGACACCTTTTGTATTGTTACTGTTATTACTGATGGGGTGGGCACCATTTGCTGATTGGCGACAAAGCCCCAAAATCCAGTGCTGGCGTCTTGCCGTCCCTGCGCTGTTGGCCATCTGTGGAGCGCTATTTGGTGCTGGTTGGCTACAGCCATCATGGCAATCAGGCATGATGCCGGGCGTCACATTGGCCCTTTGGGCATTATGCGCACCTTTGTTTGCCCCGAAGATTCGTTGGCAGTCATGGCTGATTCATGGTGGCGTTGCCATCAGCTTACTGGGCATGCTGTTTGCTTCATATCACTCACAGGAGCAGGGCAGCCGGATGTTCCCCGGTAAACAAGTCACACTAGCGGGTTACCAATTGATTTATCGGCAAACTGAGTTATTGGTCGGGCCAAATTACACCAGCGAGCGGGCGCATATTGCGGTGAGTCTGGATGGGCAATCCATCACCACACTGCGACCTGAGCGGCGGCATTATACAGCCCGTGAAATGTTGATGATTGAGCCCGCTATCGCCAGCGGCCCTTTAGCCGATTTTTATGCGGTACTAGGGGATAACTTGGGCGCGGGGGAATATAGCGTGCGGGTGTATCATAAACCGATGGTCAGCTGGATTTGGGGCGGCGCACTGATAATGGTGTTCGGCGGAGGGCTGGCACTGTGGCGCAGAACCCGGCCCACCAGAGATATCGCGGAGGGCAAATGAAACAACGGTGGCCTTGGTTGCTGGTGCCTGTGCTGGCTTTTAGCTTAGGGATAATACTTTATAGCGGTCTTAATCGTAACCCACATCATATTGAATTAGCAGAGAAAAACTTGCCTTTCCCCGAGTTTTCACTCACTGACTTACAACTGCCAGAACAGCAAATAACACGAAGCCAGTTGCTGGGTAAGGTGACGGTAATTAATGTGTGGGCCAGTTGGTGTGCCAGTTGTAAACAAGAGCTGGCGCTATTGGGCCAAATCGCCGATAGCTTAAATGAAGTGCAATTCTACGGCTTGAATTATCGTGATGATCGCCAGGCGGCGTTGAATACACTTCACCGTTACAGCAATCCTTATCAGCGGAATCTCTATGATCCACAAGGAGTTTTAGCTCTCGCGATGGGGGTGTATGGCACACCAGAAACCTGGCTAATCGATGCCGAAGGAATTATTCGCCAGCGCTATGCAGGTGAAATGACACTGGAGATATGGCAACAACAGTTCGCACCATTATTGGCGCAATGGGCTAAGGCGCAGACACCATGAAAGCCGTATTACTGATGTTATCCCTGCTATTTTCACCGTGGGCGTTAGCCTCCCTGGTGGATACCTATCATTTTAGTTCTCAAGAAAATCAACAACAAGCGCTGGAATTGGCAAAAGAGTTGCGCTGCCCACAATGTCAGAATCAGAACTTATTGGAGTCAACATCACCCATCGCGCAAGATTTGCGCTTAGAGGTCTACCGCTTGGTTGAAGCCGGGCACAGTTCTCAGGAAATTATAACTCTGATGACGCAGCGCTATGGGGATTTTGTGCTTTATCGGCCACCATTACGCGGCGCAACACTGGTGCTTTGGTTTGGGCCAGGAGTGCTGTTGGCCTGCGTGTTAGGTGGATTAGTGCTCCGAATTCGTAACCGGGCAGCTTCAGGTTCGAGAGGAGGGCGCTGATGGTTTTGGCTGTTGGGGTGGCGCTATTATTACTGATGATCCTTATCGGAATATGGTGGCCTTGGCTGACGCAATATGGCCGCCTAAGTTGGCGCTGGCCCGCGGGGTTTAGTGTGTTGATCCCGACGCTAATCCTATTGGGATATCAGCAATTGGGCCAATATACCTCAGTACAAAAAGAGGTTTTACGTCAGCAAGAAGCGGCGCGCTTGAACACGATGGTGGAGAAACAGAGTGATGACCCGACATTATTCCTGTTACAGCAGCGTATCCGGCAAGCTCCGGATAATGGCCAACTGTGGTTTAGTTTGGCGCAACATTATTTGTATCGTAATGAGTTTGACGACGCGCTATTGGCATTGAAGCAAGCAGAACATTTGCAGGGGGCCAGTGCGCCGCTAGACGCCGCCCGCGCGACACTGTTTTATTATCAGGCAGGGCAAAAAATGACCGATGAAGTGAGCTATTGGTTACAGCAAGCTTTGACAAAAGACCCGATGCAATACACTGCACTGATGCTGCAAGCCAATGATAACTTTACACATGCTCGCTACACGCAGGCCATTACTATCTGGCAACAATTACTTGAGAGCAATAATCCTGACGTGGATCGCGCGGTGATTATCCGTGCCATTGCCTTTGCGCGAATAATGCAACAGTCGCCTTAGAAAAGGGGCGAGTGGTCCAAATAACAGGCAAAAAAAACCCTTACCAATCTCATTTGGTAAGGGATGCCAATTTGGCCAACACCAGGGAAACATTATAACCGTTTATTTATCATACGATTAATTTAGGTTACTGACATGACTTAAGTCAAGTTTATCAAAATTACATTAATATGTTTAATGTTTATATGTCTTTGAAGAATATTTTTCTGCTTTTAGCACGATTAGTGCTCAGGCAAGCGCGGTTATAACCTTATTGCATTACAGATAACAACAAAACAGAGTGATGTGCGGATAAAATCATCAGAGTAGGCGGGTCGCTCAGTGAACTGCTTATGACTGATAAGAGAACCCAACAAGGTCATGCGGCGAGAGTATCAATTGGATGGGGGTCGATAACGTCGGATTTGATGGCCATCTGAATGTAAAAGCACCCAGATGGCAGGGTAAAACACGTTCTTGGGGATAATAATGCCCTGGTGTAGGCGAAAATATATTCTTTTCAGGCTAACTTTCTTAGCGTCAGTGCGCTAAGATACTTATTCTATTATATGGAAAACTAATCCTGCGAAGCAAAAACATTTTAATTAACATAGGCGTATAATAATAGCTAGCCTTAGGTACAGTTTTTAAAACTATACTTTAGTCTAGGTTTGTTCTCACAAGATAAGTTAATTCCATGTTATGAGTATCTGTAGGGGTACTTTATACCGTATTTCTTATTGAAAACAATGTGATAAAATTGTATTGTTACATTATACATAGTGTGAAATTGGTCTATTATGATAATTGATTATTTTGATAATGAAAGTATTAATGAAGATATAAAGAATTATATTCAACGTAGAATAAAATCCTATGGCGATCTTCGTTATTCTTATTTAGTAATGAATAAAAGAACACCCTTGCATCCTGCTATTATTTCTAACTATCCTCAGGATTGGGTGAAAAAATATAAAAAGAACAGTTATCATCTTATTGATCCAGTCATTCTGACGGCAAAAGATAAAGTCGCCCCCTTTGCATGGGATGACAATTCCGTTATTAATAAGAAATCAACAGATTCAGCCGTGTTTAAGTTAGCACGAGAATACAATATTATTAATGGCTACACTTTTGTCCTTCATGATAATAGCTATAATATGGCAACGCTAAATATTTCCAATGGAAGTGATGACAGTATCTCTTTTGATGAAAGCATTGAAATCAACAAAGAAAAAATTCAAATGCTACTTATCCTCACACACGAGAAGATGTTAGGTCTCTACCAGAGTAATGGCGATAAAAATGAACAGCGTAGCCCTAAAATAGACAGAGAGAGATTCTCTCCACGGGAAAATGAGATTTTGTACTGGGCCAGTGTTGGTAAAACTTATGCTGAAATTTCTATTATACTGGGGATAAAAAGAAGCACAGTTAAATTCCATATTGGTAATGTTGTGAGAAAGTTAGGTGTTTTAAATGCCAAGCACGCAATAAGGCTTGGCATCGAATTGAAGTTAATCAAACCTATTTAATAATGCCTGGCACGATCATTGGCCACGTTTCGAGAGTGCCTGGCTCAACCTGATGTATTCTCAGTATTTTATTTATGAGTTGTTTTTGGCTATCTATATCGATGCCCAGATGCAAAAGATAAATAACTTCATTTTTCTCTGATTCACCTTGGTTCAGTACTGTAATATTCCATCCTGAACGCTTCAGTAGTGTAAACATTCCTCTACTTACGACGGTCAGAATTCCTTTATGTCCACGGTGTCGGGCGTAATTCACCATTGCCAAAAACAGTATCGTACTAAGGGAACTATTATTACCTACCATATCTCTTGCTAATGCTTTTTCAACAAAAAAACGGCTGGACTCGATAAAACCGTCAATAGGTAAATCTACATCAGAGAAATAAGGGGCAAATGGCCCTGTAATCATGGTTGGATATTTCATATCAATAAAACGAACACTGCAAACAATAGTGTCGTCTATTGTTCCCAATATATAATTAGTATTTTCATCATCATATTGGTCGCTTTCCTTGCCATCAATACAGGTGACTTTCCAATCTAGTCGATCTTTAAACGTTATTTTTCTAAGTGAGAAGATCTCGTCCAACTTCCTTTCAGGCATATTATTAAAATTTACGTTAAAGAGTTTTAACATAATAAAAACCAAAGTTATTTAATTAAAACAACATCGTACACGATCTCTATCTGTTAGTGCAAACATTGAACGAGACTAAACGTGGACGCAAATAGCAAATAAAGAGTTTTGTCATTGTACATTTATTATGCAGCCAGATATGCCACTGCGTGACGGATTTGATTCAAAATGAGCTATAGGTGCGGGACAATAGGATTGTCTGAATCTTTTTAAGAGAAAAGTGACATTAGTCAGGATTTTTATACAATAAATGGTTATAACGAAACAATGTTTCATTTCTTTGTCGAAAAGGATGTTGATGTGGACCGGAGTCCTCCGCTTTTTACTAATAAAAAATTTGTTTTCCTCGTCGCGACCTTTTGTTGCCTTTTATGGGGCAGTGCCTATCCGGCCATAAAAAATGGCTATGCGCTGTTTCATATTGCCCCCGATGACATTCCGAGCAAGATGGTGTTTGCCGGCTATCGTTTTTTATTGGCTGGGATTGTATTGCTGCTTTTTGCGGTAGCTAGCGGCAAGGCTATTGGCCGCCTTAAGAGAAGCCAGTATAAGCAGATTGCTATTTTAGGGCTAACACAGACCACCTTACAGTACGTTTTTTTCTATATTGGACTGGCGTACACAACAGGTGTTAAAGGTTCCATCATGAATGCCACTGGCACGTTTTTCAGTGTGCTGTTAGCGCATTATATTTATAAAAATGATCGCCTGACATTTAATAAAATCATTGGATGCGCCTTGGGTTTTGCTGGTGTCATGGTCGTGAATTTTGGCTCCGACTTGATGGACTTTAATTTCTCACTGATGGGGGAAGGCTGCGTTGTGTTGGCGGCTTTTATTCTGTCTGCTGCCAGTATTTATGGTAAACGTATTTCGCAAACCATGGATACGACTGTCATGACCGGCTACCAGTTAGCTATCGGCGGCTTAGTTTTAACTCTTGGCGGCTATTTCTTCGGCGGCCATTTGAGTGATTTTGGCTGGCGAGCTTTATTGCTATTGGCCTATCTGGTGCTGTTGTCATCAGCGGCTTTTGCATTATGGAGTTTATTACTTAAATATAATCGAGTTGGCATGGTGGCCCCATTCAATTTCCTCATCCCAGTATCAGGTGCCGTTTTGTCAGCTATTTTCCTGAATGAAAGTATCTTGGAATGGAAAAATGCGGTTGCGTTAATGTTGGTCTGTGTAGGGATTGTACTTGTTAATCGAATTAAACAGGGCAGAACATCTTAAATAGAACTTTCTTCGCGGCATACTCCGCTACCCACTTTAAATTGTCTACCAAACCAACTAATTAACGGGACTGTCTGGCCCGTTAATTATCCTCATACTCAGGCTTTATCAGACACTATTTTGACCCCGACCCGACTCACACGGTCAGATTCCATTTCAGCAATTGTCCACGTCAGACCATCCCACTCAATCTGGTCACCAATAACCGGTTCACCACCAAAGAGATAGAGCACGAATTGGCCCAGTGTTTGTTGTTTATCAACACCCGGCTCCAGATTGAGACCATAAATCTGAGAAATATCGTGAAGTCTTGCATCGGCATCAAGAATAAAGTCACCAAAGAAACGTTCATCCAACTGGATGCTGGGGGACTGACTAAACAGTTTCCCGAGTGCGGGTAAGTCATGCTCTTGACCAATAACACACAAAATATCGCCTTCTTTCAGGCGGGTATTGCCGTTGGGGTGCAGCAAGTCTTTGCCACGGAATAGGGCCGCAATACGGGTTTCCTTGGGCATTT
Organism: Yersinia canariae; assembly: GCF_009831415.1. Lineage (NCBI taxonomy): Bacteria > Pseudomonadati > Pseudomonadota > Gammaproteobacteria > Enterobacterales > Yersiniaceae > Yersinia > Yersinia canariae. The sequence continues at coordinate 1,891,806 of NZ_CP043727.1, forward strand.
TCAAATCACGTAACGCCGCGCCGATACACCATTTATCGGAGCTGAGCTGGTAAATAAATTGCTCCCACTGATTATTCTTATCAATGTCTAAACCAATACGGGCGACCGGTGCCAGCGCTGGAGGAACCACCAGTTTTGTTTTGCGCGCGGCAAATGACAAACTGGTGCCTTGTAGCAGCAGCGAAACTAAGACGACAAAAAAGGCCACATTGAAGAACAAATTCGCGTTGGGTATGCCCGCCATCATAGGGAATACGGCCAGAATGACTGGGACAGCACCGCGTAAACCTACCCAGGAAATAAAGATGCGCTCGCGCAAATTAAAACTGGGGAATGGCAGCAAACCGATAAATACCGACAGAGGGCGGGCGAACAAAATCATCCACAATGAGAGAATGAGTGCCGGAACCGCAATTGGCAGCAGCTGACTTGGGTTAAGCAACAGCCCCAAGACCAGGAACATCCCTATCTGGCTAAGCCACGCCAGCCCATCGAAAGTCTGCAAAATCCCAGAGCGGTTGCGAATGGGGCGGTTGCCCAGTAGCAGGCCACAGAGATAGACCGCCAAAATTCCGCTACCATTCATTGCGGTAGTGAGTGAGAACACTAAAATCCCACCGCTGACCGCCAATAATGGGTATAAACCGCTGGGTAACTCTATCCGATTGATAAGCAACAGTAATAACCCGCCGCCGCCCAGCCCGATGAAGATACCCAAACCAAATTGTTGAATTAGATGTACCAAAAACATCCAGCTTAGGCTGGTTTCACCTGCTGAAATCATGGATATAAGGGTAATGGTCAAGAATACGGCCATGGGGTCGTTACTGCCCGATTCTATCTCCAAAGTGGCGCTGACACGTTCGTTGAGGCCTTTCCCGCCAAGCAGTGAGAAGACCGCCGCCGCATCTGTCGAACCTATAATCGCGCCAATTAATAAGCCTTGAATGATATCTAAATCAAATAACCAAGCCGCGGCCATTCCTGTCAGGCCCGCCGTAATCAACACCCCGACAGTTGCTAGCGAGAGGGCTGGCCACAATGCGACGCGGAAAGAGGAGGCTCGGGTGCGCATTCCGCCGTCTAATAGAATGACGGCTAATGCCAGGTTACTGACCAGATACGCGACCGGATAATTATCGAAAGCAATCCCACCGATACCGTCGGTGCCCGCTAACATCCCGATGGCCAAAAAGATAACCAAAATGGGGATGCCCAATCGGGAAGAGAATGAACTCAGTAAAATACTGGCTCCTACCAGCACTGCGCCAATTAAAAAAAGGCTGTTAATAGTGATGGCGTCCAATGTGGGAGGTCTCCTGATATAAATCATAAATAAATGAGGGGGTGAGAAGAATTATTATACACAGATTTATAGGATTCGATGGGAAGATATGACCCAATTCAATGCGTTAAATAAGGATATTTAACGGCTATTTCCCCGAATAAGTGTTGTTGCGTCCAGCAAGCGGCAGAAGAGGGGCGGGATATCAGTTCGCTCACCTTTAATCGCCCAGTGTGGAATCAAAGGTGAGCGTTGGATAATGAATTTAGTCGCGTTTTAGTGTCGCTAAAGCTCTTCTCAGTGCTTCAGTGGTCACTAATTCTTCCTGCTCAGGAAGGTTATCGACAGAAAGTTGTGAAAGTTCACTGACTAATACACTGCGATCTTTACCGGTTATCGCGCTATCAAGCGCGCCGCTAAGGCGGCTGACCAAGGCGAGCAAGGTGCTGAACTCGGTGGCTGACGTAGTATCAGATGTGGGATTTTTCTCGAAATTTTCTTGCTTACTCATCACAATTCCTCTTTTTGTTGTCACTGCAAGTGAAACAAATCCTGATAAGGAATCAACAGGATAGTTGCTCTGAAAGCAGAGCGCACAGTGGGGCATTTGCCATCCCGCATCCACATGATGGCCTAACAGTGTAGCGGTTTTATGACCAGAACGGTATGCGGATAAGTAGAACGCTTAGCAATAACATTATTCCATTGGTTAATACTTTGATCACGCCGTTTGCTGCTGCGGCTTGCCAGAAAACAAGAATTTCAGCAAAGGAATACGGCGATGAACCTCATACAATATAAACGAAATTAGGCAAACAAAGACCATTCCGAAGATAAAACCCAGGGCATTGTTGTCAATCTGAGGGGTCACGAACGCGCCATAAATCAAGGTCAATGGGTGATGGACCAGATAGATGAAAAGAGAGGCATTCACTAAGTAAGTGATGCGAGCGGAAGGGTAGTTCAGTAATCTATGCCCAAGAGAATAGACCACATTGGTCATGGTTACGCCCATTAATGCTTTGATGATAAGGTCCAGTTCAAAGGAGAAAAAATCAGCAGTATTAATATGTTGGTTTAGATAATAAGCACCAAATAACAAAATTGAAGCGAGCAATGCGCCGGGCGAAAATGTCAGAAAAACCTGTTTGAGTGGCGGGTAGATAAAGCTATAAGCACCCAAAAGAAAGAATGGCAGATAAAACACGGTTTCCATAACAAAGAAATTAAAGACACTGTTAAAGAGTATTTCTGGGTTAAGAAGAAATATTATTCTCCGTATTACTGAATAAATGAACACAAATAGAAACAATAATAGTGAGACTTTTCCTATGTTATTCATTCCCTTTATCAAGGCAGGAATTGAGTGCTGTTTATTCTTCATTTTCTGAAACAGGTAAAAACAGAGACCCGTCAGTAATGTGAGTGTTAACAAAAACCATAAGTGCGAAACAACTTCCCAAATAGCAATATTTATTTTTTGATAAATTGTAAATGAATTCCAATCTTGTAATTTGTTGGTGTAATACTTAAGTAAGAAAAACTGTGGCAGTGTAATGAGTGGGATAGCAGTAATTAATGGGATAACCACCCGCTCCAGACGAACCTGAAGCCAGCGCCGGCGCTCATAACGTTGATATAACATGAACGAAAAATAGCCGGAAATAACAAAAAATACCTGCATGCGGAAAGCATGGATAAAATCATTCAATAACGTCAATCCTAATGAAGGATGGCCGCTATTCACCGCCCAATGATTGCTGGAGTATATAAGAGAAAGATGAAAAGGAATGCCGAGTAACATCAAATAGGCGCGAATGGCGTCTAAAAAGTACTCCCGTTGGTTAGTGTTTTTTTTCATACTTATTCGCAGTTTGTTATCGGAATTAGAATAAGGTATCCGATTTTGGCCAGAGTATTTATTTATGTTATTTATTCATTGGTAACTATATACGTTATCAATGGATCAGTACGACAAGAAACACTACTATAAGGGTTAATAATTTTCCATAGCGTGTTTTAGCCTGGCTTGCTAGGCTTGTGGCTTAGCCACTGGTTTAAACAATGAGCAAGCAGTGTCACTCCGGGCATAACAATAGCCGGGAGTTATCTGCTTGACCTGCTGGATAAACCGTCAATAATTTGGCTGTTGTGATTTAGGAGGGAGATGTGGGAGTTAATATTTTGTCGAACGTAAATAGAATGTCAAAAAGGTCACGCGCGAATAGCGTCAGATGGCTAGGGGTGACTCTCTTGCTGTCATTATTCACTTCTCAGGCAATGGCTTTCTCGTTAGATGATGTGGCTAAACAGGCACAGACTCTGGCGGGTAAAAGTTTCGAAGCGCCGAAAAGTAATCTGCCATCGCAATTTCGTGAAATGAAATTTGCCGATTACCAGCAAATTCAGTTTAACCATGACAAATCGTATTGGAACAAACTGGATACGCCCTTTAAGTTAGAGTTTTATCATCAAGGTATGTACTTCGACACGCCGGTGCAAATTAATGAAGTGACCGCGACCAGTGTGAAACCTATCAATTATAGCCCGGATTATTTTAACTTCGGCTCAGTCAAGCATGACCCTGAGTCAGTGAAAAACTTAGGTTTTGCCGGCTTTAAGGTCCTTTATCCAATTAACAAAGCGGATAAAAAAGATGAAATAATCAGCATGCTGGGTGCCAGTTATTTCCGGGTGATTGGCAAAGGCCAGGTTTATGGTCTTTCTGCTCGCGGCTTGGCAATTGATACAGCATTGGCCTCCGGTGAAGAATTCCCACGTTTTCGTGAGTTCTGGATTGAGCGACCAAAACCTAATGATAAACATTTAGTTATCTATGCATTGCTGGATTCTCCGCGTGCAACCGGTGCTTATAAGTTTGTTATCTATCCGGGCCGCGATACCACGATTGATGTGCAGGCTAAAGTTTTCCTGCGCGATAAAGTTGAGAAACTTGGGATTGCGCCATTAACCAGTATGTTCTTGTTTGGCCCAAGTCAGCCCTCTGCGGTGTTGAACTATCGCCCAGCTTTGCATGATTCTAATGGCCTTTCTATTCATGCGGGCAATGGTGAGTGGATTTGGCGGCCGCTGAATAATCCAAAACACTTGTCGGTCAGCACATATACGGTTGAAAATCCGAAAGGGTTCGGTTTGCTGCAACGTGGCCGTGAATTCTCGCAATATGAGGATTTAGATGACCGCTATGACTTGCGTCCGAGTGCTTGGGTTGAACCTCGTGGCGATTGGGGCAAAGGGAAAGTGGAGTTGGTCGAAATTCCAACAGCAGATGAAACCAATGATAACATCGTGGCTTTCTGGACTCCGGATGTATTACCGGACGCCAAGAATTCACTCGATCTGAATTACCGCGTGCATTTCACTCGTGATGAAGAGAAATTACATTCACCTGATGTGGCCTATGTGAAACAAACTCTGCGCTCAACCGGTGATGTGAAACAGTCAAATCTGATCCGTGAGCCGGATGGCAGTGTCGCCTTCCTTGTTGATTTTGTTGGCCCGGTGCTGAAATCACTGGATGAAAATGCGCCCGTGGCCCCGCAGGTCAGTGTTGATGGCAATGGTGAGTTAATTGAAAACAGTGTCCGTTACAACCCTGTGACTAAGGGGTGGCGTTTGACACTGCGGCTGAAAGTTAAGGACGCCAAGAAACCGATAGAAATGCGCGCGGCGCTGGTTAATGGTGATAAAACCCTGACTGAAACTTGGAGCTATCAGCTACCTGCCGATGAATAAGTCAAATCAATCTCCTGCACAGGATTATATTTCAGACTTGCCCCTGACTGCGCAGCAGCAAGGGGCATTGCATGATGCATTACCTGAGGATGTGCTGCTGACCAGCTCGCCTGATACCATTCCTCGTGTGCATCAGTTGTTAGCTGCCAGCACCTCAGGACATGGCGTTTTTAGCGAGCAAGACAGTGCATTGGCTTCGGTCAATGCCCGTTTGCAAGCAGCATGGCCCGATGCATTGGATGATGGCAAACTGCTGACGCAAGATGATGAGGGGCGTACAGTTATTCACGCGATGCCGCCCATCAAACGCACCAGCATGGCGCCGCAGGCCTGGCGCACCAATCCAGTTGGGCGTTTTTGGGATTCATTACTGGGCCGCAGCCCTGTTTCGCGTGCTCAAACACATGAAGAAGCTGCCGCTGAGAAAAAATGGCGTAGCGTAGGTTCTCTGCGCCGCTATATTTTGCTGATACTGATTGTGCTGCAAACCACCATCGCGACCAGCTATATGAAGACCATTTTGCCTTATCAGGGCTGGGCATTAATCGATCCGTTTCAAATCTGGCAGCAGAACTGGCAGGTCTCGGTAATGCAGTTGCTTCCTTATTTACTGCAAACCGGCATTCTTATTCTGTTCGCTATTTTGTTCTGCTGGGTCTCCGCCGGTTTCTGGACGGCGCTGATGGGGTTCTTGCAATTACTGATTGGTAAGGACAAATACAGCATTTCCTCCACAATCAAAGGGGATGAGGCGTTAAATCCAGCACACCGGACAGCGCTGATTATGCCTATTTGTAATGAGGACGTGGAGCGGGTATTTGCGGGCTTGCGGGCCACTTATGAGTCAGTGGCCGCCACGGGGCAACTGGAACACTTTGATATTTATGTCTTAAGTGACAGTTACGACCCCGATATCTGTGTGGCAGAGCAAAAAGCCTGGCTGGAATTGTGTCGTGATGTTGACGGGCACGGTCGAATTTTCTATCGCCGCCGTCGCCGTCGGGTGAAACGTAAAAGTGGCAATATTGATGATTTCTGCCGCCGTTGGGGCAGCCAATACAGCTACATGGTTATTTTGGACGCCGATAGCGTGATGAGCGGCGGGTGTTTGACCGGCTTAGTGCGGCTAATGGAAGCCAATCCGAATGCCGGTATCATTCAGTCTGCGCCGAAAGCATCCGGTATGGACACGCTGTATGCCCGAATTCAGCAATTTGCCACCCGTGTTTATGGCCCATTGTTCACTGCCGGTTTGCATTATTGGCAACTGGGCGAATCCCATTATTGGGGCCATAACGCCATCATCAGGGTAAAACCCTTTATTGAGCATTGCGCTTTGGCACCATTGCCGGGCGAAGGCTCATTCGCGGGCGCGATTCTCTCCCATGACTTTGTGGAAGCCGCATTAATGCGTCGGGCCGGATGGGGGGTGTGGATTGCGTATGATTTACCGGGCAGTTATGAAGAGTTGCCGCCTAACTTACTTGATGAGTTAAAACGCGACCGCCGCTGGTGTCATGGTAACTTGATGAATTTTAGGTTGTTCTTGGTCAAAGGGATGCATCCGGTTCACCGGGCAGTGTTCCTCACCGGTGTTATGTCTTATTTGTCTGCGCCGTTGTGGTTTATGTTCTTGGTGTTGTGTACTGCGCTACAAGCCGTGCATACCTTGATGGAACCGCAGTACTTCCTGCAACCGCGCCAACTGTTCCCGGTATGGCCTCAATGGCGGCCGGAATTGGCGATTGGCCTGTTCTCCACCACCTTGGTATTGCTGTTCTTACCCAAGTTACTCAGTATCATTTTGATTTGGGCTAAAGGCGCGAAAGAGTACGGTGGGGCAATTCGACTGTTGCTGTCGATGTTGTCGGAAATGCTGTTCTCAGTGTTACTGGCCCCAGTTCGGATGCTATTCCACACCGTGTTCGTGGTGAGTGCTTTCCTCGGCTGGTCAGTGCAATGGAACTCCCCACAGCGCGATGATGATGCTACGCCGTGGAGTGAAGCTATGGTGCGTCACGGGCCACAACTGTTGCTCGGTGTGGTTTGGGCCGGAGGCGTCGCTTGGCTGGATCTGCGTTTCTTATGGTGGTTATCACCCATCGTCTTCTCGCTTATCCTGTCTCCGGTCGTCTCTGTTCTCTCCAGCCGCCGTACCTTGGGTCTGGCCAGTAAACGGGCTAAATTATTCCTGATCCCTGAGGAATATAATCCACCACGGGAATTGGTCGCGACGGAAGAATATCTGAAACTTAATCATCAGCGGGCATTAAGTGATGGTTTCTTCCATGCGGTAATGAACCCATCATATAACGCGTTAGTGAGCGCCATGGCTACGGCCCGGTATCATACTCGCGCAATTATTGATGAGTATCGTCGCGAGCGAGTTAAAGATGCTCTGGAAGCCGGACCAGAAAAATTGGCCAAATTGCGGCGTTTGGAACTGCTCAGTGATCCGGTCATGATGTCGCGTTTGCATCAGCAAGTTTGGCAACAGCCGGAACAGTACCAAATTTGGAATGGGTATTATCGCCAATTGGCGCATAATATGAAGGCATTCCCCGCCGCGAAATAACGGCAATGGTCAAGAAAACGGGCAGAGGGATTGCCCGTTTTTCTGTTAATACTCAGAGTTGATTGAATCTCATGTTTAAACTGATAAGCCCTTGGCGTATTCAGGCCCGCATTATTATTCTCGCGGCCGGTATTATGCTGTTATCCGGTTGCGGCAGTATTATCAGTCGAACAGTACCGGGGCAGGGGCATGGACACCAATATTATCCCGGAGTGCAGTGGGATATGCGCGAAGGGCCTTGGAAATATGTCACGGTCATTGATGTTCCATTATCAATGATTGTCGACACCTTTATGCTGCCTATCGATGCCCGCCACGGCCCTTACGAGTAAAGCTAGGCGGCAGTTGCAAAAATCAGCAATTGATAATGTTGTTGCTGACAACTAAATTCACAGGCCGGCGTCATATTTAACCCTTTCACATGTGCGGCGAGTGAGTGCGGGTTATCATGATTAACAAACGCCGTGACCTGCTCATCCTCAATAGCCACCAGAATACCCAGTTCCTGATTGATGGAATCCAGTTGCTTTTCACTCATTTGCGACACAATAAAACCCTGTTTGCGCTGCCCTGAGCTTAAAATTTCTGGGGTATTTTGTGACTGTAACTGTAATATGGCGGGGTAATCCGAAGGGCGTGCAAGCCTTATTTCCATTTTTCGCCTCAGTATTCAAATGTGTTATCAGGGGAGAGTCCAATGTCATCCAAACCCGGTGATTTACCCGCTAACAACTTAGTTAAGGGGACGCCAGTATTATCACCAGCCACGGTGATGCGCGTTGCCAGAGCCACCGATAATCTGCATTTAATCAGCGAAATGTACTGCTGTGGATTAGGGTTCACCCAACTCGGTCATTTTACTGATCATCAAGGATTTGACGGCGTTATTCTGGGTCATCCACATCATGCTTATCATTTAGAGTTTACTCATCATCGCGGTACTCGAGTCGGGGGGGCACCAACGCAGGATAACTTATTCGTGTTTTATCTGCCGGATGAAATGCAGTGGGCAGGGCAGTGCCAGCAAATGTTGGCCGCCGGTTTTCGTCTGGTCACCTCTTACAATCCTTACTGGGATGTTAGTGGGAAAACCTTCGAAGATACAGATGGTTATCGGGTGGTTTTGCAGCAGCGCGCGTGGGAGCTTTAACGGCGGGCGAATGCGATATCAATATCAATCACAATATTGATATCGCGTCAGTATCAGGCAGTTTGTTGGCCCTGAGTGTTGTTCATCAGCCGGCGAATCGGCACGATAAGTAATATCAACACCGCCGCACAGATAACGAGCGCAATGGAGCAGCGCGCAAACAGAGTCGGTAACATATCAAGCTGATCAGCTTTAACATGACCGCCAATCAGGCCCGCTGCCAAGTTACCCAATGAACTGGCGCAGAACCACAGCCCCATGACCTGACCGCGCATTCTGTCCGGTGCCAGCAAGGTCATGGTCGCCAGCCCGATAGGGCTAAGGCACAGTTCACCTAATGTTAGCAGCAGAATACTCATTACCAACCACAGCGGTGAAACCCCCGCGCCACCACTGCTGAGGACATGCTGAGCGGCATACATCATCACGGCAAAACCTGCCGCAGCGCATAAAATACCAATAACAAACTTAGTGATACTGCTCGGCTGAATTTTTTTCTTTGCCAGTGCTGGCCATGCCCAACTGAATACTGGTGCTAACAGAATGATAAATAACGCATTGATTGACTGGAACCAGACGGTCGGGATTTCAAAGCCCATCACCATGCGGTCGGTATAGTCATTGGCAAACAGGTTAAATGAGGTCGGTTTCTGTTCAAAAGCAGACCAGAAAAATGCCGCAGACACTAACAAAATAAAGCACACCAATAAACGGGCGCGATCTTTACGGCTCATTTTGGCAAAAGCAAACAGATAAACGAAATAGAGTGTCACGGAGGCGGCAATCACATAGACCAGCAAGCTGGCAATCAACACCGGATTAATCGGGATAATTCCCTGTGAAATCAGGGCAATGATGACCACCACAACCAACATAATAGCCGTTACCCATTTACCGACGCCTTGGCGTTGGTTAGTGGGTTTATTCCAGCTTGAGTCCAGGCCAACTTCTGCGTCATAGCGCTTCATTGCCGGTATGGCAAAGCCACGGAAGATAAGTAATGCTACCAGCATACCAATCCCGCCGATACCAAAGCCCCAGTGCCAGCCATGGGTTCGCAGCAACCAGCCAGAGAGCAGCGGCGCAATAAACGACCCCATATTAATTCCCATATAAAACAGTGAGAAACCACCGTCACGACGGGTATCACCCGGCTTATAGAGGGTGCCGACCATGACCGAGATACAGGTTTTAAACAGGCCAGTGCCGAGCACAATAAATGCTAAACCGATAAAGAACAGGTCATTGCCGAAAAAGGCCGACAAGGCAATTGACAGGTGGCCCAAGGCAATCAGAATCGAGCCATACCAGACGGCGCGTTGTTGTCCAAGCCAGTTATCCGCCAGCCACCCGCCGGGCAACGCGGCCAGATACATGCTGCCGGCGAAAATACCGACGATAGCCGAAGCTTGCTCACGGGGCAGGCCCATACCACCATCAAAAACGGTAGCCGCCATAAATAGAATTAAGAGAGGGCGGATGCCGTAGAACGAAAATCGCTCCCACATTTCGGAAAGAAATAGTCCGCTGAGCGGGTAGGGATGCCCAAAGAATGTACGACCGCCAGGGGTGTTAACAGAGGTTTGCATAAAGTCTTCCCATAGAATCGCCTTAAAATGAGCGAATAAGCCATCATCGAGTGTCAACGCTTTGGCGCTGCGGCCAGTGGTCAGGTTTAACACTCGTTACAGTAGAATTTAACGCAATAATAACGTCATTTTTTAATTTCCACCGGGGGTTATATCGTATTTTTAGATGAAAAGTCGACATGCATTGCATTTATCAATCAGTTAAAGCTTAAATTGATAGATTATTTGGCTCTTTATCACGGTATTGGGGTGAGAAATTAGACAGAAAAAGTGCAAAGCAATGTCGGTTATCAGCAGGAAGTGCATTTCGTGGGCTTAATAGCGCTATTTTGACTCAGTTATCATGCTGCTGAATGTCGCGGCGCTGTGCTTTTAACGGGGCGCGTTGCAAGCACCAGTAAGAATAAAGGGCGTTAAACAAGACGACCACTGCCGTGACGCAAAATACCGCACGGAAACCATAGCTGGCCGACACCGCCGCCCCTAATAGTGGGCCGGTGACATTGCCGACATCACGGAATGACTGGTTATAACTGAAAATCCTACCCGCGACCTGATTCGTACAGTTATAAATCAGTAAGGTCTGCACCGCCGGCAACAATGCGCCATCTGTGGCACCTAATAAAAAGCGCAGAATGCCCAGTTGCAAGGGAGTTTGAACAAAGGCCATCGGGATAAGAATCAGGATGGATAATGCCAACATGGCAATCAAAATGCGCTCTGGCCCGATTTTGTCCCCCAGTTTGCCCAATCGAGGCGCACTTATCAGCGCAGCAACACCAGGGACTGAGGCAATCATGCCGCTGACAAAGGCCAGATTATGAATATCACCCGACAGTTCGCGCACATACAGCGTCAAGATGGGCGCAATAGAGCCGGTCGCAATCTGGATAATCATGGTGGTGACAAACAAACTGAGGATTAACTTAGGGTTTTTCAGTGAGTTAAAAACCTGACGCCCATTGAGCATGTCTTTCTTCAAGACGGGTGCAAACTGTTCTCTGACACAGAACCAGGTCATTGCAAAACAGGCGAATAAGACGCCGGCAGTGATAAAGAATACTGGCCGCAGGCCATAGTTGTCGGCCAACAGCCCACCAATCAATGGCCCGATTAATGCCCCACTGACCCCGCCGGTTGAGAGGGTGCCGAGTGCCCAGCCGCTTTTGTTACGCGGTACCTGTGTCGCAATAAGCGCATTGGCATTGGGAATAAATCCCCCCAAAAGCCCTAACAGGGCGCGCAAGGCCAGGAATTGCCAAATATTTTGCGCCATGCCCATCAGCACCATCACTATCCCCATGCCAAGTGCAGAGCGCAACAGCATGATTTTTCTGCCTTTACGGTCAGCAAGGCTGCCCCAGAAAGGCGCGGCAATAGCCGAAAACAGGAAAGTGATACTGAATACCAGACCCGACCACATATTCAATGACTGGTGACCACTCACACCCAACTCTTCCACATACAGTGGCAGAAATGGCATGATCAAACTGAATGCCGCGCCAGTAAGAAAGCAGCCTAACCAAGTGACAAATAAGTTTCTTTTCCAGTTAATAGGTTGTGGTGCCGAGGTCATAAATTACCGATTAAGCAAGGGTTGTTTTTTAAACAAACTGATTGCTTTGTGTCTCTTTATTCGTCGATTGGGGCGTTTGAAAGGGGCAGCAAAGCGCAAGAGTAAAATACTTAGCTTGGTAAGTATGCGCTTATAGTGCATTGACATCAATGAGATGAATGTTGGTTTTTATTAAAAAGCCACTGCGCGATTAGCGCAGCAGCTCATCTATTACAGTAAAATATCAATCTTTGTTATCAGCGGTAAGCTTCATTTTTAGTGACGGAATAACGGCCACTTCCCAGCAGCATGATAGCCACGCCACCCAAGAAATACATTGCTTCGTTTTCCAGACCCCAAGCACCCACTTGCGTCAAAGTAAAGAATTTTCCTGTTCCGACCATCAATACAGCAACTAACAGGTTAACAGCATAAATAAATGCCGCAGGGCGGGTAAACAAGCCAAGAATAATCAGAAGAGGAGTAATAATCTCGCCAATGTAAACGCCATAAGCAACAAAACTGGGAATACCTTGCGCTTGTAAAGACTCAGCTATCCAACTGGTACCGTGCTGAATTTTTGCCACACCATGAAATAACATTAAAATACCGAACGTCAGGCGTAATAAGAGTTTGCCGCCGTTAGGATGGTCTGTCAGTCGAGTGAACCAGAGATTAAGAGTTGCGAGCATATATATCCTTATCAAGAAAAAATATTCCCGTCATACTTCAAGCGCATGTGCGTTGGCCGCCTTCTTGCAACTCGAATTATTTAGGGGATAACCAGAAGATAACTCAGAGAAATTAATTCAGTATCGTCAGACTCGTACTATATTTCTATTGGATAATACTGACTGATTGTATCAAAAAAATTGATGTAAATTAATTATCATTATCATCTGTAATATCTTTTTCGTATAAGTAATCTCTGGATCTTTCAAGCTAAGGTTGTGCGGGCTGCCATTGTGGCTCGGATATTCATCAGCCTCGCGTCTGCAAGGCCCGGTATGCCTACTCCCGAGCGATTGCTGGGAGTAGCTGAAGTTACTCATACAGCGAAGGTTCACCTGCTGGACGGGTTTTGAAACGCCGATGCAGCCACATGTATTGATCCGTCGCGCGCACAATCTCTTTTTCGACCACTTTATTCATAAAGGCCGCCGCTTCAACTTCATTATCCAATGGGAAGTTATCCACTGCCGGCTGTAAAATCAGTTGATAGCCTTTGCCGTCGGGTAAACGACGCGGTGTAAAAGGAATGATTGCGGGCTTACCCATTCGCACCAGTAGATAAGTCCCGGTGGTGGTAGCGGCTTGGTCTACAGCAAATAGAGGTACAAATACACTGCTGCGTGGGCCGTAATCATGGTCTGGCGCATACCAGATAATTTCACCTTGCTTGAGGCTGCGCACCATTCCTTTAAGGTCTTTACGATCGAGCATAGCTTTGTTTGACCGCATCCGGCCCCAGGTTTGCATCCAATTCATAGCTTTATTGTCATGCGGGCGATAAACGCCAATCCCCGGATTATAGATACCAAAAATACGCGCACCCAGCTCCAGTGTTAGAAAGTGCAAACCTATCAGCAAAACACCTTTACCTTCATCACGGGCTTGTTGGATATGTTCCAGCCCGCTGACACTGCACCAGCGCTCAATACGCCAGTTTGGCCAAAACCACGCCATACCGGTTTCAAATAGCCCCATGCCGACGGATTCAAAGTTCTTAACCAACAACTCATCCCGCTCACTTTGTGGCATATCGGGGAAGCATAGCTCCAGATTGCGTTGCGTTATTTGTTTGCGCCGTTTGAGAAAATGCATGGAAAAACGGCCAAGAGAGGTTCCCATGACGTAGATGGCGGGATAGGGAAGCAGCACTAATAGGTAGAGAATACCGAGACCGAACCAAGTCGGCCAATAACGTGGATGCAGTAGTGAGCGATTAAAAGAAGGAACTTTCATATCTGTTTTCATCGTCATTGTAATTCATTCGTATAGTTAACTATTTGCTATTGACGGTGCCTATCGTGTTTATGAGAGAACCTCAATAGGGCGATACCAACCTATTTATCTGTCGTTTTAAGGTAGACTATTGTGGCATTTTTAGGGGATTACAGGAAAAAAGACCGCACCAAAAAGTCATTTTTCTGCTTTTTTGTTGTAAATTTCATCAGTTAAATCACTTATTTGATGATTATATGACCAAAGCTGATGGGGCTATTTTATCGGATTTAGCAAGCTAACTAATTCAGCCAAACTACTGACAGCCATTTTTTCCATCACTTTGGCCCGATGCACTTCGACGGTTCGCACGGAAACACAGGCAATATCTGCAATATCACGATTAATCAAACCTTGCATAACCCACTGGGCAATCATCTGTTCCCGTGGTGTCAGAGAGGCATAGCGCAGTTGTACCTGACGGCGCGTAACACGTTGTTCTGAATGCAGAAATCCCAGTTGTAAAGCAGCCATTAAAGGTGCTGTTGCAACCGGCTTTTGTAAGAAATCGACCGCCCCCAGTTTCATCTGCTCAACGGCTTGAGGCACCTCGCCGTGCGCGGTGAGAAATATCACCGCCAGGGTGCTGTTTAACTGGCGCATCTGGGTGTAAACCTGAGTGCCATCAAGCAATGGCATACGAATATCGAGCAATAATACGCCGGGCTGATATAAATCAGCTTGCGCCAGGAAAGATTCGCCGTTATGCCAGACTTTCACTTTGTGACCGAGACTTTCCAGCAAAAAACGACAGGCGTCGGTAACAGCAATATCGTCATCAAGTAGATGAATCAGTGACAAAAGTAAGCTCCTTAGTTGGGGTGAGTGGCAACATTAGGGTGACACACAGCCCCCTATTGCCGGTGGCGGCAACCTCGTTACGCAATGTCAAATTCCCACCCTGGCTGGTTATCAGTCGTTGGCAAATCACCAGACCGAGCCCGAGTCCCTCACTTTTGGTGGAGCGGAAAGGGGCAAAAGGTTGGCTGAGTTGTTCCGGAGTCAATCCCCCGGCGTCATCTTGTAATGTCAGAATTGCCCAGCCGGCTTGTTGGTGAGCACTAAACCATAACTGACGCGCGCCGGCCTGCAAACTGTTGGTTATCAGATTACTTAGCACTTGGTCTGGTAAGGTCGGGGGCAAGTGCAGCACTATCTGTGGGTCAATTTCCGTGTGCAACTGGCAAGGCGGTTGGTGCTGTTCTGCGCCCAATAACTGCCAGAGATGTTTGAGCAGTTCATGCAGTGGCTGACTTATTGTTGCTCTTTCATGAGCGGGCGATTTCCCCGCCCACAGGCGCAGGTTAGCAATGGTATCGGCCCCGCGCTGAGCTTGTTGGCTAATCTGCGCCAGAATCGGCAATAAAGCATGGTCAGCTTGCTCCCGTTGCAGGCGAATTGCGCAGCCATCAGCATAATGTTGGATGGCCGACAGTGGCTGGTTCAGTTCATGCGCAAATCCCGAGGCCATTTCGCCCAGAATACTCAAGCGCTGGGCTTGTTCCAGTGCATTTTCCTTGGCCCTGAGCTGCTGGTGCAATTGTTCCAGTTGGCGACTGCGGCGGCGCACCAGAAAGGCGACCCAAATATGATTAGCGCCGAGCAAGAGCAGAATCAATGCAATAGCAGCAATCAATAACCGATGTTGTTGGGCCCAATCGGCTATTTGTTGCCAAAAATAAGGTTGCTGTGGATGCTGATTAACAGAGCGCAACAGGGTTTCTACCTGACTGGTAGAGGAGGGCGCGCCCCACAGCAGGGGCTGGTTATCACTGGGGCTGAGTAAAATTCGTGTCACATTATCGGCTAATTCATCCGGAACATGTGATAACGCTGCAAATGACCAGTTGGGATACAACTCCGTGCTGGTTAGGCAAGGAATAGTGGGCGGTTTGGCCAATAATGGCCGGAAGTCGCGGGCATGTATCAGCCCCTCCGCTTGCATATCTTCCAACAGACAGGTGGGGACGATAGCTGCAGAAATTGCGCGATCACGCAGCAGATAAATTAAGGCATCCACCGGGAAGCCCGAAAAATGCAGCTTAAAATCCTGTTCCGGTTGCAGTCCGGCATCACGCAATGCTTTGTATCCCAACAAATAACCGCCAAAAGCCTCCGGTGAAACGGCACCGACACCTTTACCCATTAACCCTTGCGGCGAGTGGATATCACTGTCTGCGCGCACCAGAATAACACTGCCAATGATGTTGCGGCTGGTGCCATCAGGTTCATGACTTGATCGCAAAGAAACCAGCCAGCGCAGGGGAAAGTGGCTATCAATTTGCACATATTGCGCCGGATTGGTGAGCAGAAAATCAATTCGATTCTGCGCCACGGCGCTCTTCATGGCATGTAAGTCCAGCGGCAATAACTGAAAATGTTGTTCCGGAAGTTGCTGATTCAAATTATCGACCAGCGGTTGCCAATGTGTCTGCGCCTGAGCATCACCGCGTAATGCGAGCACGCCAATGGTCCAATCACGGGCATGGGCGGCAGAAATACATCCAAACAGCATTATCGCCAGCACTCTGAAATACATGCATGTTCCTTTTTTATGATCCCCGTCGCGGTGTGCAATTGTCCTGGATCAAGTCCCTAAAGGGAATGTGGAAAACCACAATAGGGCTTCTGTTCGCCAATTTCTACAATCCCTGTATCAAGAAGAGGGTGAGAAGAAAAATGGATCAAGGGAAAAGAGCATTTCTACAGCGCTTGGGCGTTTTGACCGCCGGAGCGGCACTGGTGCCATTGGCTGAGGCCGGTTGGCAGATGGAACCGGTGCGTAAACAAGGTGATATCAAGCGGCGCTATGCCATGTTGATTGATTTGCGCCGCTGCATTGGTTGTCAGGCGTGTACCGTCAGTTGTGCTATTGAGAACCAATTGCCTCAAGGCCAGTTCCGCACCACCGTCAATCAGTATCAGATTGCGTTATCGGGGGCTGAAAGTGTGACTAACGTGTTATTACCTCGCCTGTGTAACCACTGTGATAACCCACCTTGTGTGCCGGTCTGTCCGGTACAGGCCACTTATCAGCGGCAAGATGGCATTGTGGTTATTGATAATACCCGCTGCGTGGGCTGCGCTTATTGCGTGCAGGCGTGTCCTTATGAAGCTCGATTTATTAATCACAGCACCCAAACTGCGGATAAATGCACTTTCTGCGTTCATCGCCTTGATGCCGGATTATTACCTGCCTGTGTGGAATCTTGTGTTGGTGGGGCGCGGATTATTGGTGATTTACGTGACGGCGACAGCATCTTACGCAACATGCTGCTGGAGCATGCTGCTGACATCAAAGTATTGAAACCGGAGCAAGGGACACATCCACAGGTGTTTTACCTCGGATTAAACGAGGTGTTTACCCAGCCATTACAAGGCCAGCCCGCACTCTGGCAGGAGGTTCAAGCATGATCCAGGACAGTATGATCCGGGAAATTTTAGCCCGCCCGCAGGATATCGCCTGGTTACCTTGGGCCGTGCAGTATTTCTTCTTTATTGGGCTAGCGTGTGGAGCGGTGTTGTTTGCGGGGGGGCAGCGCCTGCTTTCCCGCCGAGGGGCGCGGTCTGTGCAACAAAGCCAATTGGAGTTTACCGCACTGATGCTGGTGGTGACCGCCGTCGTGGTCGCCCCTCTGGCGCTGAATGCTGATCTCCACCAACCGGCGCGTGTCTGGCATTTTTATGCGCACTTTACTCCGTGGTCGTGGATGTCTTGGGGCTCACTCTTTTTGCCGCTGTTTAGCATGTTGGTCATGGGCTATTTTCTGGCACTGATTTATAGCCGATTAAAGGCCAAACCGTTGCCACGACTGCTGGCGGGGTTGGCATTTCTTTGCGCACTTTCTGCTATCAGTATTTTGCTATACACCGGACGCGAGGTCTCAATATTACGCGCCCAACCATTGTGGTTTAGCTTATGGCTACCTCTCTTTATCTTCCTGACTGCCTGTCAGGCAATCCCTGCGCTGTTGGCCGGGTGGCTATGGCGTGATCCGCAATATCAGCGCCCTCTGGCAAAATGGCAACTTATCACTTTAGTGGCGCTGGCAGGGGTTACGTTGCTGTGGGCCAGTGGTGATAACCCTTCCGCGCAAGCCCTGCGCCACTGGGCAGCTCAGTCCCCGTTTACCGCGGCAATGCCGGTTGCTCTGTGGTCATTGCTATTCGGGCTTAGCCTGTTCAATAGGAAAAAAACATTCTCAACCTCGCTGGTGGCGGTTCAGGTACTGATTGCCCTGGTGTTGTGTTGGTCGGTGCGCTGGTTATTGCTGATGCAAACGCAAACATTGCCTAAATACAATGTGTTAGCCAACCCTTACTCCTTGCCACTGGGCAGCGAAGGTTTGCTGGCAATTGTGGGAACTTTCGGCCTATGGGTCACTGCAATCATTGCTATTCGCGAAAGCGTCAGCTGGATTGAACAAAAATACGCCGGTTCAAACCGAGTTGAAGGGGAAATGCATCATGGCTAAATCTACACGGCGTCAATGGTTAAAAGGCAGCTTAGCCTTAGGGGGAGTCGTGGCGTTTGGTGCCAGCTACCATGCTGTTGCGCGCAAAACATTGGCCGGATTGGTCGATGGCAGCGCGGGCAAACTGACACTTGATCCCATCAGTGCCAATGCTTTGCCGACAGAAGGGCGTGTCGGGGCGCAATGGCAGCCGAATCCACAACAGGCGGTTTCCATGACCCAATGTTTTGGATGCTGGACACTGTGCGGCTTGCGAGTGCGTGTCGATACGCAGCAGAACAAAATTCTGCGCATCGCCGGTAACCCTTATCATCCATTATCTCATGACCACCATTTTCCTTATCAGTTGCCGCTTAGCGAAGCACTGCAACGCCTTGGCGGCGAGCAGGGAATGGCGGGGCGTTCCACCGCCTGTGCCCGTGGAGCAACCCTGTTGGAGGGGGTAGATAGCCCTTATCGAATCACTGAGCCGATGAAACGCGTGGGGCCGCGTGGCAGTGGTAAATGGCAGCGTATCAGTTTTGAGCAATTGGTTGCTGAGGTGACACAAGGCGGGGACTTGTTTGGCGAAGGGCCGGTCGAGGGGCTGCGGGCTATTCGTGATTTGGTGACGCCGATTGATGCTAAACAACCCTCTTTGGGCCCTAAAGCTAATCAGTTACTGGTAACCAATGCTGGCGATGATGGGCGCGATGCTTTTATCAAACGTTTTGCAAATCAAGCCTTTGGTACCAAAAATCTGGGCAGCCACGGGGCATATTGCGGATTGGCCTACCGTGCCGGTTCCGGTGCGCTGATGGGGGATTTAGATAAAAATGCCCATGTTAAGCCCGATTGGGATAACGTCCGTTTCGCGCTGTTTTTGGGGACATCACCGGCACAATCTGGTAATCCATTTAAGCGCCAGGGGCGTCAGTTAGCCAATGCTCGTCAGCGCGATAATTTCAATTATGTCGTAGTTGCGCCCGCCTTGCCGCTGACCACCACTTTAGCCAATCAGCACAACCGTTGGGTGCCAGTATTGCCGGGAACAGATGCCGCTCTGGCAATGGGGATGATCCGCTGGATTATCGAGCAAAATCGCTTTAATCGCGATTATCTCTCCCTGGCCGGCGAAATGGCCATGCAATCCGCGGCAGAGCGCAGTTGGACCAACGCCAGCCACTTGGTTATCACTACAGAAAGCCATCCATTGGTTGGTCAGTTTTTACGCGCCAGTATGTTAAGTGGTGAAGCGGTCGTTGAGGGGGAAGAAAGCCCAGTATTAGTACAAACGGCCGAGGGTTTATTACAGCCCGCCCCACAGGTACTACAGGCCGAATTATTCGTTACCCGGGATGTCACCTTGCATGACGGGCAAAGGGTGCAGGTGCAGTCGGGCATGACATGTCTGCAACAGGCCGCAGCCCGTTTTACACTGGCAGAATACAGCCAGCAGTGCGGCGTGCCGGAGGCAACCATTATCGGACTGGCCCGGGAGTTCACGGCTTATCAGCGCCAGGCGGCGGTGATTTCTCATGGCGGCATGATGGGCGGTAATGGGTTTTATACCACTTGGGCGGTCATGATGTTGAATGCCATGATTGGCAATCTCAACCTTAAAGGCGGCGTTTCAGTTGGCGGCGGCAAGTTTGATGGCTTTGCTGACGGGCCGCGTTATCAGCTCGCCACCTTTGCCGGTATGGTCAAACCCAAAGGTTTACCTCTGTCGCGCAGTAAGCAACCCTATGAAAAATCAGAAGAGTATCAGGAAAAAGTCCGGCAGGGGCAATCTGGCTATCCGGCCCGAGGCCCGTGGTATCCCTTTGTGGGCGGGCAATTAACTGAGCAATTAGCCCCAGCATTGGCGGGTTATCCTTATCCGCTAAAAGCCTGGATAAGCCATATGACAAATCCGTTGTATGGGGTTGCTGGCCTGCGCAATCTGATTGAAGAGCGGCTGCAAGACCCGCGCCAGTTGCCACTATTTATTGCCATTGATGCTTTTATGAATGAAACCACGGCATTGGCGGATTACATCGTACCGGATACTCATAACTTTGAGAGCTGGGGGTTTAGTGCTCCTTGGGCCGGGGTATTAGTGAAAGCCAGTACCGCCCGTTGGCCGGTAGTCGAATCACGTACGGCTCGCACGGCGCAAGGCGAGCCAGTGGCAATGGAAAGCTTCTTGATTGCTGTCGCCAAGGCCTTGAAATTACCGGGGTTTGGGGCTAATGCGATGCAGGACAGTGAGGGCAATAACTTGCCGCTGGAACGATCAGAAGATTATTACTTACGCGCAGCCGCCAATATTGCGTATGGTGGTGAAAAACCGCTGCCTGCGGCGGCGGATGATGAGTTACGTTTAACCGGCGTTGACCGCTTGTGGCCTGCACTTCAGCGCAGTTTGCAACAGGATGAACAGCGGCGGGTGGCTTATTTGCTGGCGCGCGGTGGGCGGTTCGCACCTTATGAGAAAAGCTGGAATGGCGATGCCACTGGGCCGCAATGGAAAAAACCATTGCAAATCTGGAATGAGAATGTGGCGAAACATCACCATGCCATTACCGGCGAGCGCTACAGCGGGTGCCCGACCTGGTATCCGCCGCGTCTGGCGGACGGCTCAGATGTGTTCGAACATTATCCGGCAACTGACTGGCCACTGCGACTGATGTCATTTAAATCTCACTTGATGAGTAGCTCAACGGCCATGATTGAGCGCTTGCGTGCGGTCAAATCCACTAATCTGGTGGCGATAAATCCACTGGATGCGCAGCGCAATGGGATTGAGCATGGTGATATTGCGCTGTTAATGACTCCTGGGGGGCAGATGGAAGTGCAGGTCAGTTTATTGGACGGTGTTATGCCGGGAGTTGTTGCTATTGAGCATGGCTATGGTCACCGCGAAATGGGGGCCAGAACTCATTCACTGGATGGCGTCGCAATGGCATCAGATTCACGAATCGGGCAGGGAACCAACCTGAATGATTTGGGCTTTACCGACCCAACCAGGGAAGTGCCCAACACTTGGCTGGACTGGGTGAGTGGCGCGGCTGTCCGGCAGGGACTACCGGCAAAATTGCAGCGGATAGGGTAATACCCCAAAATTTTTAGCCCACAGATAAACAAATCCCTCGCGTTGGTGAGGGATTTTTATTTCCGGGTTAAGATATTTTCAGTGTATAAATTATCACTATTAATCATGTTGGGGAGCGGGTGATGTCAGTTGCAAAACTCAGTGCGAGTCTACTGGCCGCTGGGGGGCTGTTGGGCTATTTCGGTGCTGATTGGCAGAGCAAACCCTTACTGATTGCCGCCGGAATTGCTCTGTTAGCGGGTATTGTTGCCTCGGGTTTTACCGATCGCGCTCATCGCGACAAATAGCTGCCGTGACAGAGGGGAACGCCGCCCGTGAGGTGATAAACGGCGTCCATTTACCCAACAGAGAAAAGTGCTAAAGATGTGCCGTGGCGGTGTTTCAGGTATTATATGCGCCGCACGGGGTAACCGGTGCCAAAACATCAGTTCTATTGCGCGATGATTTACTGTGGTTAGCAGCCTAATGACTTACGTAACCCATTGAGCAGTAATTAAATATTTACCAGTAACCTCTTTGAAAGACAGGAACGTACACCATGCCAGTGTTACATAACCGAATTTCTAATGAGGAACTTAAAGCGCGCATGTTGGCTGAAACCGAACCGCGCACCACAGTTTCTTTTTATAAATACTTCACGCTGGAAGATGCGAAAGTCTTCCGCGATAACCTCTATAGCCAATTTGTTAAGCTTGGCGTCTTTGGCCGAGTTTATGTTGCCAAAGAGGGGATTAATGCCCAAATTAGCGTGCCTGCTAATCGTTATGATGAATTTAAAGTCGCGTTATTTGCGGCTCATCCTGCTCTGGATCAAGTGCGATTGAATGTCGCGCATGAAGATGACGGCAAGTCATTTTGGGTGCTGCGCATGAAAGTTCGCGAGCGTATTGTGGCCGACGGCATCGACGATGACAGTTTCGACCCAAGCAATATTGGGCACTATCTGAAAGCTGATCAGGTCAATCAGATGATTGATGACCCCGATACTCTGTTTGTCGATATGCGTAATCATTATGAATACGAAGTGGGTCATTTTGAAAACGCAATAGAAGTTCCTTCAGATACTTTCCGTGAACAACTGCCGATGGCGGTTGATATGCTACAACATGATAAAGATAAGAATATTGTGATGTATTGTACTGGCGGGATTCGTTGCGAGAAAGCCAGCGCTTATATGCTGCATAATGGCTTTAAAAATGTTTATCACGTAGAAGGCGGGATTATTGAATATGCCCGCAAAGCAAAAGAACAAGGTTTACCGCTTAAGTTTATTGGTAAAAACTTTGTTTTTGATGAGCGGATGGGGGAGCGCATCTCTGACGATGTCATCGCGCATTGCCACCAGTGCGGCACACCAAGTGACACGCACACTAATTGTAAGAATGATGGTTGCCATTTACTGTTTATTCAATGCCCAGCTTGTGCTGTGAAATTTGAAGGTTGTTGTAGCCCTATTTGCCAGGAAGAACTACAGTTACCGCAAGAAGAGCAACGCGCTCGCCGTGCGGGGCGTGAAAACGGCATTAAGATTTTTAATAAGTCGAAAGGGTTATTACAAACTACCATGCATATTCCTATGCCGGAAAAGGGCACCGATAAGTAATATCCGGTGCTATTAAAAATAGACGTTGTCGGTTATTTTATCCGGTAACGTCTTTTTTTTTGCCATTTAAGCCGTGGCGATTCCAATACAAGGATTGATAATGACAAAACCTGTGGTAAGTGGCCAAGGGTTGCGGTTAGTTGCGATGCTGGCAATGTTGGTCGTGATTATGGCCGGGATCAAGGCGGCATCGCCTATTGTAGTTCCCTTTTTACTGGCGATATTTCTCGCTATTGTTTTAAACCCTTTGGTGAAGTTACTCGAGAAAATAAAGATCCCTCGGACATTAGCTATCGTCTTACTGGTAACCATTATTGTTTTATTGATGGCATTACTGTTTAGCCGCTTAGGTTCTTCATTAAATGAATTTGCCCGCTCATTACCGCAATATCGCGGAATGATGCTGGAAAAAATGCGTGACTTACAAGAATTCGCCATGCGCTTTAATATTGAGTTCTCGGTGGATGACATCATGAAACATGTCGATCCCAGCATGGCCATGAACTTTATTACCCGCTTACTTAGCCACCTTTCCGGTGCGATGGCCAGCACGTTCTTGCTGTTAATGACCGTCGTATTTATGCTGTTTGAAGTTGAGCGTCTCCCTTATAAAATGCAGTTGATGTTTGATAATCCAGAGCAAGGGAATGCGATTCTCAGACGCGCATTGAATGGTGTTACGCATTATCTGGTGATTAAGACAATTATTAGTATTGCTACAGGGATTGTCATTTGGCTATTCTTGGCAGCAATGGGCGTTCGGTTTGCTTTCCTGTGGGGGTTATTGGCATTTGTTCTAAATTATATTCCCAATATTGGGTCAGTATTGGCTGCCATCCCACCGATTATTCAGGCCTTGCTGTTTAACGGTTTTGCCGATGCATTTGCTGTGACCGGCGGTTATATTCTCATCAACCTGATTGGCGGCAACATTATTGACCCGCGCATGATGGGGCGCGGCTTAGGATTATCAACGCTGGTGGTGTTCTTATCATTGATTTTCTGGGGCTGGCTATTGGGGCCGATAGGCATGTTGCTCTCGGTACCATTAACTATTATTGCCAAGATTGCATTGGAGTTAACACCGGCCGGTTATAAATTTGCCGTGTTACTGAGTGATGGTAAGCCCGCTAAAGTTGAGTCCGACGCGCCAACATTGTGATGTAAACATCTGAGGGCCGCAGGTGGAAGTGATGCCTGTTGGCCCAACCCAAAAGGAGAGAATGGCGTGAGAGTGGTAAATTAATAGAAAAAGAAATAAATATCCAGGGCCAACAGTATTAGCCATAAACAGATATAGAGCATTAGATGCTCCCGCACATTATTGATAACCATTGAGAGCAATTTATTTAACATGCTGCCTACCTGCGGCTAAAATCATCGCTCATTATAGGGAGTTTTGATTATGTAAACAATAAGATGAGGGTTAAATTCGCGACTATTGGTTTAATAAAATAAATAAATTAGCAACAGATAGGTGTGAAAAGATAAGTTTGAGGTGAGTTATATAAAATAATCAAAGTAAATGTAACCGATTTTTTTAACAGCAAATAGTTTCGCGTTATATTTTCCCGGCTACATTATTAAAATTCATTTTTATATCTTTACTTACTCCACTAAGTTTTGAATGCTAATTGCCACATCCGACTCCAAGTGGAAAAAAATTCAGTATAAGTATTTAAATACATTATAAATAAAACACAACTCTAAGCGATTTCTTACTTTTATTTTCTCAGTAATATGACGTTTATGTGAGTAAACTGTACTATCACTGATATTTAATTTTCTGGCTATACGATAGTTGGGCATTTCTGTCATCCAATAACACATGACTTTATGTTCTTGCGGGCTGAAAAGCGATGATGAACAGGGGGGCGATGGCTGACTTACGTCCGGTGACACATTGGATAAGTTTTGAAGTAGCTCAAGCAAATGTCTTTTAGCCAAGATTGAAACGGAGTCAGTCAGAGGAATAGGTGTTTCACTAAATGGATATGATGCATCCAGATAAATATAAACTTTCGCCTGACCACAGCAACTTAGAAATTGTTCTAATAAAGGACAATTTCCACCAAATCGACAATATTGTGTAAGATTAACAATTATTATCTCAGGATTAAAATCATGAATAGCAGATGTTGCCTGCTCAACGGTAGGAACATCCATTAAATTGAGTGATGCAGAGTTATTTAAATAAGTATTTACCCCTGAACGGGTATAAAAACATTCGTCAATAATTAATATTTTCATGTGACATACATCCTTGTCTAACTGCAACCATACCTGATTGCATACAAGGATAAGGTAATCCTCTGACGACTAAGGCGTCAATTCGGGATTTGCGATGTATTTTAGCGGATTTAACGAATAAAGACCCTGACTATTATTCAACTAGCAGTGTTTTATACTAATGTTAAAATATAAGCAACGAAAATGAGTTGCCAATGACTCATTTGAGATATAAATAGTCATTGGCTGGCGCTGACTCAGCAAATTGTCAGGTTTGGCACTAAGAATGAGTGAATCTCGCCAAAGAAAATGCAGAGATATCAATAGGTGACGATTTATCTTGTGCAAAAAGGGCGGCTATTTCACCCAGTGCGGTGGCAAACTTAAACCCATGGCCACTTAATCCTGTCACCACCATAATATTAGGGTTATCTGGCAAAGTATCGATGATGAAATCTTCATCTGGGCTCATATCATAGCTACATGCCGCGCCGTGTAGGCAAACCCCCACGCCGGGTAAGAAGTTACGCAAAAAGCCAAATACCTCGGTACCATCCTCAGCATAACTGCCAAATGGCTTGCGTTGTGCTGCTGATTCTATTGGTTGCCCACCATTATGTTTACCGAGTTTTAGTTCCTCATTTTGAGAGGGAAAACCGTAGTAATGAATGTTATCCGGTGTTTCTACCGTGAATGCGGGGAAATGATTCCCTTCACTGTAGCGGCCATCGGCATGGTGCCAGGAAAAGACTTTGCGTATAGCGGTCACGGGCAATTGCGGCAGTAGCTGTTTCACCCAAGTTCCGGCAGTGACAACGACTTTCCTGGCACTGTAGGTTCCATCGATAGTCACGACATCAATGCCGTCATCTAAGGGTTCGATAGCAGTGACCGGGCAGTTGAATAGAATGCCACAACCGGCATCAGTGACGGTTTTAATCAGAGTTTTTATCGCTAATTCTGAACGCAGAAAACCTGATTGTGGTTCAAACACGCCAATATAATTATCCGGAATGGTAAACACGGGCCATTTTTCACGGACCTGTGCTGCATTTAGTGTTTCGACCGGTAAATTAAATTCTTGAGCGCTTTGTTGAGCATTTTTCAGGAATACAGAATCAGCAGGCCCTAAATTAAGCACACCGCTGGCCTGGAATATTTTTTCACCTGTTTGGGTAGACAGTTGATCCCAAAGCGTTTGGGCACGTAATACTAATGGAACATATTTCTCGCCTTCACCGTATGCATGGCGAATGATTCTGGTATCGCCATGGTGACTGCCAGCTTGGTGAGGGGGCATTGCGCTGTCGATCATCAGCACTTTTAAACCGGCCTGTGAGGCGTAGTAACCTGCCGCAGAGCCGACTGAGCCACTACCAATGACAATTAAATCATAATCCATATTTTTCACCTTGGTGAATATTACTGCGGCCTTATTTAATACTGTTTGAGTTGTAATGCAGTTTTTATCCTGACAATGACCAGAACGATTTAAATTAAAGGCAGCAAGTAGCGATAAAATTAAAACGATAGTAATAGCACGTGACCGGGGAGAGCAAAAGGGATGTTAGCAATATTATAGTCGTAGCGGTTAATAAAAAGGCACCCAGTGAAATTCACGAGTGCCTTTTTATGAGTATTGAAAAATAAATGGCTGGTGATAATTAATGCTTACAATGGTCCAAATTTTCGTATTCTGATGACTCAATTTTAGCAATGCCTGCTTCTAAGATATTTATTAATTGACGTGCAACATCAGTCGTTAGCCAGAGCGTTCTATCAACCAGCGCATCTTCTGGCGGTTGATCCATGGAAGACAGGTAATGAAGACGTATCATCATCGCGTCATATACATCTACCGTGCTGATATCCCAACCTACGAGCGGGTGAGTCTGGATAACTTCATCATTTCTGTCCATAAAGACCCCTTATATAGTAGTTACTGACTGGAGTGACTAACGAGGATCAATGCGGCTCAATACTGAGTGAGCTTTTTTAGTATACGCAACCATTGATGAATGTGGAGATTATCAACAGACTTTTACAAATTATTTATTTTTTGGTGATTAATTGATCGGAAATGAAAAGATAAAAAAAAGGTGAAATGGAAAGGTCATTTACCTATTGATATAAAAAAGCCGAGGAGCGATTCCCCGGCAAAACAGCATTTATCTACAATGTATTGCTGCTATTAACAGCATATTGCAGTGGGCTACTCCGCGTCGAACCAGTCGTCTGCGCTTTCCCATATTTCTTGTAATATTTCAGAGATAAGATCTTTATCCGTTTTAGCGCCGCCTAAAACAGAAAGATTATTGGCTCCAGCATAACGCACTTGTACTGCGGTGGTGGTGTCTGGGAATTTAGTATTCAGCCGTTTGCTCAATTCATGGGTTAGTGCTTCGATAGCACCTGCGGGTAACGGATTTTTTTGTCGATACTGACTTCAACACGCATATTTGGCCCTCCGAATATTCATACTGTTTATTTATACAGTGTAAGTGTTCGGGCCGCAACTCTCAAATAAAAAAAATTTAGCTGTAGAGAAAGTTGCTCTCTACAGCAACAGTTATCAGTCTTTAACAGACCAGTTGATAGTCTGACCGGCAAGGAAAGGAATGATGGACTCATTTCCTAATGGGATTTCCTCCGGTTGTTGGAATGGCACCCGCACCAATTCAACAAAATCTTCGTTAACTGGCAAGTCATAGAAGCGCGGGCCATTTAAAGAGCAGAATGCTTCCAGATGTTCCAGCGCATTCATTTCTTCAAATACCGTGGCATAAGCCGGTAAAGCAGAAGGTGCGTTGAAAACTCCGGCACAACCGCATGATGACTCTTTACGATGTTTGGCATGTGGGGCAGAGTCAGTTCCAAGGAAGAAACGGTCAGAGCCGCTGGCAACCGCTTGGCGCAGGGCTTCTTGATGAGTGCCGCGCTTGAGGATTGGCAAGCAGAACAGGTGAGGACGAATACCGCCCACTAACATGTGATTGCGGTTGAACATCAAATGCTGAGGGGTGATGGTCGCACCAAGAAAACGATTGCCTGCCAGCACATAGTCGGCCGCGTCTTTGGTGGTGATATGCTCAAAGACAATTTTCAATTCAGGGAATTGACGACGGATAGGCTCCAGAACTTTTTCAATAAAGCGCGCTTCACGATCAAAAATATCAATAGCAGCGTCGGTCACTTCACCGTGTATTAACAGCGGCATACCTATTTTTTGCATTTGTTCAAACAGCGGATAAATCGCTGGGATATCAGATACACCGTGTGTTGAATTGGTCGTGGCATTGGCTGGGTATAACTTGGCTGCGGTAAACACACCTTTTTCAAAACCATGGGTCAGTTCGTTGACATCCAGAGTATTGGTCAGGTAGCACGTCATCAATGGCGTGAATTTATGGCCCGCAGGGATAGCAGCCAAAATACGTTCCCGATATGCCATAGCACTGGTAACCGTGGTGATCGGTGGGGTCAGGTTTGGCATGACGATGGCCCGGGCAAACACCTCGGAAGTATAGGGCAGCACGGTACTCAGCATTTCGTCATCACGTAAATGAATATGCCAGTCATCCGGGCGGCGAATTTTCAGGGTTTGAGGTTGTGCAGTCATTCAACGGGCTCCGCAGTCATGGGATATAGGGATTTTTGTGCTGTTCCGGCGGGGTCTAAGGATAAGCGGAAAGTGCTCCGGATGCATCTGATTGTTACGGTTAAGTTGAAAACAATGCAAAAAGGGGCTCTTATAGAGAGGCTACGAGTAAAATTGCCCAATTAAGCGAGCGATTGATTTATCGTCAAATACGCTAATTAAATGTACAGATGGGAGAATAGCTATGGAAGTCCGTGTTATTGCCAGTTTAGTGGCGAAACCAGAATTTATTACCGAAGTTAAAGCCGCGGTTCATCAGGTCATCGACCCGAGTCGTGAGGAAAAGGGGAATCTGCAATATGATCTCCATGCTGAAAGCGACCAAAAAGGTTCTTTTGTGTTTTTCGAGCGCTGGGCGTCTGACGATGCATTGGAAAAACATAACAAAACCGAGCATTTTAAAGAGTTTGTTAAAGCGATTGAGGGCAAGCTGGAAAGCCTTGAGATTAAGAAAGTGAAGCAGATAGCTTGAGAATATCGTCGAGATAAAAAAACCCGCCAGATGGCGGGTTTTGTCATATTAGGTCTTAACGATGTTGCTGTTACTCGACCGATTGTGGTTTTGTTGCTGGCGCTGTTGCTTGCGTTGCCGCAGCGTGACCACCCGCAGAGCCTTTACCTGCAAAATCAAAGGCTGGACGCTCCCACTGACCTTGGGTTGGCGTTGCAGGAGCATAATCTGGCGCCGGTGCTTTGGTCATTGGTGCTGAAGCATAGTGTTTGAATAACACACCTTCAGGATGAGCAACTACAGGTTGCTGTGGTACGACAACCGCTGGATCAGCATCTACAACTGATTCAGTGACATTCGCTTCTTCTACAACACTGTCTTCAGCTGGTGTATTTTCAACAATATCGTCCGCAACTACAGTCTCTGCCACAACAACTTCTGCGATGGTCTGCTCTTCAGCCAAAACGTTTTCGTCTGCTGTCTCAGTAACCGCATTTTCTTCAATGACGGGTTCTTCAACGACAGCCTCGGCAACGACAACAGTTTCTTTCACGACAGTAGCTGGCTCGATGGTTTCTTTAACGACAACTGTTGCCGGCTCTACTGCTGTGATTATCTCAGCTTCTGTTGCAGTCACCTGAGCAACGTCTTCAACTGCGGTAGTTTCAACGGTAGATTCTACTGCCACAGGTTCTATAATGGCGGTTTCTACTATTGCTGTCTCCACGACTGCTGTTTCTACAACGTCCTTTTCCACAATAGCAGGAACAGGTGCCCGGCCAGGTACGGCAGCGGCGGACGATGAAGACCCTCCTGGTTTATGTTGTGGCGCAGGTGCTGGAGCGATAATTTCAGCCACAGCCGCGACAACAACTGGCGCAGCTACAATAGCAACTTGCGTTTCGACAACGGCAACTTCTTGTCCGTATTCCACTGGCTGTTGTTCTTCAACCGGGTTTTCCACAAAGGCTTGTTCAACAGCTTGAGCAACCGGATAACGCACCCACACTTTGCCTGATGCCATTTCTGGCGAGGCGAACGCACCAGCCAGAGGCATGGCAGATTGTGTTGGGTAGCGCTCATCGCGATAACGGCGGCGGCGTTGACCACTCACACGCAGGTGGCGAGGTGAGCGCCGAGAGCGACGTGGCATGCCATTTTCATTGTTGGCATTGCGATCGTTCGTCACCTCATCATCAGCCTGAGCACTGGCCTGCGGCAGTAATTTCACTTCTTCCTGCACCACTGGCGCAGCTATGTGAGCAACAGGCTCGCTGACCGTGTTTTCTGGTGCTTTGTTTTCCAAAACATTCAGCTCATCATTCGCGGATTGAATACGGACTTTCTGATTCAATTGGCGACGTTGACGACGCTGCATAACAGCTTGCTGACGTTCTTCTTGCTCTGGCTGCTGCTGTACATCTTCTACAACACTGACCTCGGCAACATCAACTTTAGCTTTAACGTCTTGTGGAACCTGACGTTTGTCATCCTGACGACGGCGCGAGCGATCACCACGGCGTTGTGGCTGATCATCACGCTGTGCTTTATCCGCTTCTACAATGTCAGTTTGCGCTTGTGGCGCAGCAGCTTGTTGAGATGGGCGTTTATTGCGGCGTTGATCTTCACGGCCCTCGCGATTGGTGTCATCACGGTTAGTATTGTCGCGGTTGTTATCGCGAGCATTGTTCTCACGAGTATTGTCGCGACCTTCGCGTGGTGTACGGTCACCGCGGTCTTTGCGGCCATTATTCTGGCGGCGAGGATTACGGCGATCATTACGGCGATTTTCGTTGGTTTCAGTTTTTTCAACTTCAACCGGTTTGACTTCAGCTTCTGCTGAACCACCGAAAAGACCTTTCAGGCCACTGAGCAGGCGGCTAAGGAAACCAGGTTGTTCTGCCACTGCAGCAGTTGCAGCTTGTGGCGCCACTGTCGGTTTAACATTCGCAGCAACAGGAGCCGCTTCTGGCGGTACTTCAGTTGGCAGAGAGAAAGTCGCCAATGCAGGTTGTTCTGGGCGTTTGCGCTCAATGGTCGCTTCTTCCAGCGGTTGCGCCATTTCTGCTTCATGCAGTTGTGGCAGCAAATAGCTGAGAGAAGGGACTTCTTCACCTTTACGTACGCGCAGCACAGAATAATGCGGCGTTTGCATCTGATCGTTTGGCACGATCACTGCTCGCACACCACCTTGGCGTTTTTCGATAGCATTAACCGATTCACGTTTTTCATTCAGCAGGTACGAAGCAATTTGTACCGGCACAATCGCGTGAACTTCATGGGTATTTTCTTTCAGCGCCTCTTCTTCAATCAAGCGCAGAATAGAAAGTGACAGAGATTCGTTGTCACGTACGGTACCGGTACCGCTACAGCGTGGGCACACATGGTGGCTTGACTCACCCAATGATGGACTGAGGCGCTGGCGGGACATTTCCAGTAAACCGAAGCGGGAAATACGACCAATCTGAATACGCGCGCGGTCTTGGCGGACGGCATCACGTAAGCGGTTTTCCACTTCACGTTGGTGGCGCACAGGGGTCATATCGATAAAGTCGATAACAATCAGCCCACCCAAGTCACGTAAACGCAACTGGCGAGCAATTTCATCTGCGGCTTCCAGGTTGGTATTGAATGCCGTTTCTTCGATATCGCCACCACGGGTAGCGCGGGCGGAGTTGATGTCAATCGCCGTTAGCGCTTCGGTGGTATCAATGACGATAGAACCGCCGGAAGGCAGACGCACTTCGCGTTGGAATGCAGATTCAATCTGCGACTCAATCTGGTAGTGACTGAATAATGGGATTTCACCACTATACAATTTGATTTTACTGCTGAAATCTGGGCGACCAAGTGCGGCAATATGCTCTTTAGCCAGCTCGAGAACCTTAGGGTTATCGATCAGGATTTCACCGATATCCGGGCGCAGATAATCACGGAAAGCGCGGACAATCACGTTACTTTCCTGGTGAATCAAGAATGGAGCAGGGCGGCCTTCAGCGGCTTTTTTAATCGCATCCCAGTGCTTAAGACGGAATGATAAATCCCATTGCAGCGCATCAGCGGATTTACCTACACCGGCGGTACGAACAATCAGACCCATGCCATCAGGCAATTGCAGGGAGGATAAAGCTTCTTTGAGTTCAGTGCGGTCATCACCTTCGATACGGCGAGAAATACCACC
Organism: Yersinia canariae; assembly: GCF_009831415.1. Classification (NCBI taxonomy): domain Bacteria; kingdom Pseudomonadati; phylum Pseudomonadota; class Gammaproteobacteria; order Enterobacterales; family Yersiniaceae; genus Yersinia; species Yersinia canariae. Next base: position 1,924,393 of record NZ_CP043727.1, read on the forward strand.
CGCACGTGGGTTGTTAGGCATCAGAACTAAATAACTACCCGCCAGGCTGATGAAAGTAGTGAGTGCGGCACCTTTATTACCGCGTTCTTCTTTATCAACCTGAACAATAACTTCCTGGCCTTCGCGCAGCACATCTTTGATGTTTGGGCGGCCATGAGAGGAATAATTACTAGGGAAATATTCGCGAGAAATTTCTTTTAATGGGAGGAAACCATGTCGTTCAGCGCCGTAATCAACAAAAGCGGCTTCCAGACTGGGTTCGATTCGGGTGATTTTACCTTTGTAAATATTCGCTTTTTTCTGTTCATGACCTGGGCTTTCAATATCCAAATCATACAGCCGCTGTCCATCTACAAGGGCAACACGCAACTCTTCTTGCTGAGTTGCGTTAATCAACATTCTTTTCATCTTTAACTTACTCGTTATTTTTACATTGGCGTTAGAACTGCGAGCAAAATAACCTCATGGCCGGGTAAACCGATGACCCCGAGTCTTCTAGCAAAGCCGTCAACCTCACGGTTGTCGCCTGCATAGGGGCGCATTATTTCGGTAAGCCTGTGTTTCTTTCTGAAAAACAGCGCTTTTTATATAAAGGGCAGCTTCTGAATATAAGACAACAGAGCTTTACCCACTTACCGGCCAAGCTGCAACCCGCAGCCCGCTAATTGCTTGATTTCACATTACGTCTTACGCCATTGCTGCGTTTTTGTGTGATCAGGCAAAGTTTATTATTCCACAAGTCTCTTGGTCTAACGAGAATCAACGCAGAATTAATCACATTATTCCATTGCTGACACTGATATAGCAAGATGACTTTACCTGTCTACGTAAAGATTCTTTTACTGTATTCACAGTGTTGGCGGCTATCGTTGTCTTATTAAACAATAAATGCGCGCAAACGTTATCTTTAAATAGCCAGATTGACAGTTAAGCACAGAAAAAGGGGTGGCGCTAATTCCTCGGTGTATTTAGAATCGCGCCCCATGAAAACGAATAATCCAGTAGTACAATTAATCACCATTTCTGCCGACGAAGCCGGTCAGCGGATCGATAACTTTTTGCTCACTAAATTGAAAGGTGTGCCGAAAAGTATGATCTACCGTATCGTACGCAAAGGTGAGGTTCGTGTTAATAAAGGGCGCATTAAACCAGAATATAAGCTGGTTGATGGCGATGTGGTGCGTATACCACCGGTGCGTGTTGCCGAGCGCGAAGAAATTCAGGTATCAGCTAAACTTGATAAAGTTGCTGCATTGGCCGATTGCATTCTATTTGAAGACGATTATCTCTTAGTGTTGAATAAACCTTCTGGCACTGCGGTACATGGCGGAAGCGGTTTAAGTTTTGGGGTAATTGAAGCTTTGCGCGCGCTACGTCCTGAAGCTCGCTTCCTGGAATTGGTTCACCGCCTTGACCGCGATACTTCTGGTGTTTTACTGGTAGCCAAAAAACGCTCGGCCTTGCGTTCTTTGCATGAGCAACTGCGGTTGAAAGGTATGCAGAAAGATTATTTGGCTTTGGTGCGCGGGCAATGGCAACCACATTGCAAAGCTGTGCAGGCCCCTTTGCTGAAGAATATTATGCAAAGTGGCGAGCGCATGGTGAAAGTCAGTAGCGAAGGCAAACCATCAGAAACCCGCTTTAAAATAGAAGAGCGTTTTGAGCATGCCACGCTAGTAAAAGCCAGCCCGATCACTGGTCGAACTCACCAGATTCGTGTTCACGCGCTACATGCTGGTCACCCAATTGCGTTTGATGATCGTTATGGTGACCGCGAATTTGACCAGCAATTGCAGGGGACGGGGTTGCATCGTTTATTCCTGCATGCCGCAGCATTACGTTTTGAACACCCGAATACCGGTGAAACAATGCGCATTGAGGCACCACTGGATAATCAATTACGTCATTGTTTGTCGGTATTACGCAAGAAAGCGGCGGTTTAACGCTATCAATTTTAAAGTAATGGATTGACCCCTTGCTCAATTAACATTTGAGTGAGGGCTATTAATGGCAGGCCGATGAGCGTATTGGGATCACGGCCTGATAACTTATCAAATAATGTGATCCCCAAACCTTCACTTTTAAAACTGCCAGCACAATCCCAGGGTTGTTCCCGCGTTAAATAACCTTCAATTTCTGCACTATTCAATGTGCGAAAATAAACATCAAATGTTTCACACAGACAATTATAGCTATCCGTCACTGTATTTAGCAGCGCCAGACCAGTATAAAAAGTGACACATTGCCCGCTGGCTTGTTGTAATTGTTTGAATGCATTCTCATGATTGTGAGGTTTTCCGATGATATCCCCGTTGATAACACACACTTGATCAGAACCGATAATCAAGTGTTGTGGGTAACGAGCGGCCAGTGCTTGGGCCTTGGCCAGGGCTAAACGCTGCACCAGCGCGCTGGCAGTTTCGGCCGGCAACGGGGTCTCATCGGCTTCTGGCGCAGCAGTAATAAAGGGTAATTGCAGCTTTTCCAGCAATGCGCGGCGGTATGATGATGTTGAGGCAAGCACTAATTGCGGCATAATATTTTCCATAAACCGTGGCGTAATTTAATCAGACATTTTAAACTGTCTTCCGCTTCGGAAGCGAATATTGGTGAAAGGTGCAGTAAAACGGCCTTTTTCTTTGACTCTATGTCGTTACAAAGTTAATATGCGCGCCCTATGCAAAAGGTAAAATTACCCCTGACCATTGATGCGGTTCGTACCGCTCAGAAACGTTTAGATTACGCAGGTATCTATTCACCTGAGCAGGTTACACGAGTAGCCGACTCAGTGGTAAGTGTGGACAGCGATGTCGTGGCCTCATTATCGTTTAATATCGATAATCAGCGTCTGGCGGTTATTACAGGTCATGCGGACGTCGATGTAACATTGATGTGTCAGCGCTGTGGTAACACGTTTGCACACCATGTTCATACAACGTATTGTTTTAGCCCGATCGTCAATGATGAGCAGGCTGAAGCATTACCGGAAGCGTACGAGCCGATCGAAGTCGACGAATTTGGCGAAGTTGATCTGCTGGCAATGATAGAAGACGAAATTATTCTTTCACTGCCTGTCGTTCCGGTACATGATTCTGAACACTGTGAAGTGTCCGAGGCGGACATGGTATTTGGCAAACTGCCTGAAGAGGCGGAGAAACCTAATCCATTTGCCGTATTAGCCAGTTTAAAGAAAGTAATTAAGGAGTAAGGTCAATGGCCGTACAACAGAACAAACCAACTCGTTCCAAACGTGGCATGCGCCGTTCACACGATGCGCTGACCACTGCCACTCTGTCTGTGGACAAAACTTCCGGTGAAACTCACCTGCGTCACCACATCACAGCCGACGGTTTCTACCGCGGCCGCAAGGTTATCGGCTGAGTAGTACTTGCTAATCTTCTTTAGCAAGGCGATACCTTGACTTGTCTAACCCTAGCGTTAGATGCAATGGGTGGGGACTTCGGTCCCTGCGTCACAGTGCCTGCTTCATTGCAGGCACTGGCCTCTAATCCACAGCTTAAACTCCTGCTGGTCGGGAATCCCGACACCATCACTCCGTTACTTGTTAATACTGATCCTTTGTTGCTGGAAAGGTTACAGGTAATCCCCGCTGAGCATGTTATTGCCAGCGATGCTAAACCCTCACAAGCTATCCGTGCCAGCCGCGGTACTTCCATGCGTATAGCATTGGAACTGGTTAAAAACGGCGAAGCCGAAGCTTGCGTGAGTGCAGGGAATACTGGGGCATTGATGGGGTTGGCGAAGATGACTATCAAGCCACTGGATGGAATAGAGCGCCCAGCATTAATGACGGTTATCCCAAATCAGCAGCGCAGTAAGACTGTGGTACTGGATTTAGGGGCCAATGTTGAATGTGATAGCACGATGCTCGTGCAGTTTGCCGTCATGGGGTCAGTGATGGCAGAAGAAGTTGTTGGCATAACAAACCCGCGCGTTGCTTTGCTTAATATCGGCGAAGAGGAAACCAAGGGGTTGGATAATATCCGCGAAGCCGCCGCAGTATTAAAAAATACACCGGCGGTCAACTATATTGGTTATCTGGAAGGCAATGATTTGCTGACAGGCAAGACTGATGTGATGGTTTGTGACGGCTTCGTGGGTAACGTCACTCTAAAGACTATGGAAGGTGTGATAAGAATGTTCTTGTCACTGCTCAAATCATCGGGCGATGGCAGCAAACAGTCCTGGTGGCTTAAACTTATTGGCCGTTGGCTGCAAAAACGTGTGGCTAAGCGGTTCGGTCATTTGAACCCCGACCAGTATAATGGCGCATGTCTGTTAGGATTACGGGGCATCGTAATCAAAAGCCATGGCGCGGCGAATCAACGCGCATTCGCAGTTGCCATCGAACAGGCTGTGCAGGCGGTGCAGCGGCAAGTCCCACAACGGATTGCCGCGCGCCTTGAAGCGGTTTTACCCAAGAGTGACTGATCGTACATGTATACTAAGATTCTCGGTACGGGGAGTTATCTGCCCGTACAAGTGCGCAGTAATGCTGATTTAGAAAAAATGGTGGATACCTCGGACGAGTGGATTGTCACCCGAACAGGTATTCGTGAGCGGCGTATCGCTGGTTTGGATGAAACAGTCGCAACCATGGGTTTCCAGGCCGCTGAAAAAGCGCTAGAGATGGCCGGTATTGCTAAGGACGATATCGGGTTGATTATCGTGGCCACCACCTCTTCAAGCCATGCTTTCCCAAGCTCGGCCTGCCAGGTGCAGCAAATGCTGGGTATCAAAGATGCGGCCTCTTTCGATTTAGCCGCGGCCTGTGCAGGTTTTACTTATGCACTCAGTGTTGCTGATCAATATGTTAAAAGTGGCGCAGTCAAACATGCCATTGTTATTGGTTCAGATATGCTTTCTCGAGCATTGAATCCAGAAGACCGTGGCACGATTATTCTGTTTGGTGATGGTGCCGGTGCAGTGGTACTGGGCGCATCCGAGCAGCCAGGCATTCTGTCAACCCATCTGCACGCAGATGGCAAGTATGGCGAATTGCTCGCCTTGCCGTATCAAGATCGCCAACAGCAAGAGCAGCCAGCTTATGTCACGATGGCCGGTAATGAAGTGTTTAAAGTTGCGGTGACTGAACTTGCCCACATTGTGGACGAGACGTTGCAGGCTAATAACCTGGACCGCTCAGCGCTCGATTGGCTGGTGCCACATCAGGCTAACCTGCGTATCATCAGCGCAACGGCTAAAAAGTTAGGTATGGAGATGGATAAAGTGGTGATCACACTCGATCGCCACGGTAACACCTCTGCGGCATCCGTCCCTGCGGCGTTAGACGAAGCGGTAAGAGATGGTCGTATTCAATGCGGGCACTTAGTGCTACTGGAAGCGTTTGGCGGCGGCTTTACCTGGGGCTCCGCGCTGGTTCGTTTTTGATTTAACAAGCAGTTTTTTGTTAACGGGAAAGCAAAATGTCGAAATTTGCAATGGTATTTCCAGGCCAGGGTTCTCAAGCCCTTGGCATGCTGGCTGATTTGGCCGCACAATTTCCGATAGTTGAAGAGACCTTCAGTGAGGCGTCGTCAGTATTGGGCTACGACCTCTGGCAGTTGGTGCAACAAGGCCCAGCTGAAGAATTGAATAAAACTTGGCAGACACAGCCAGCTTTGCTGACGGCATCCGTCGCTATCTGGCGCGTTTGGCAGCATCAAGGCGGTAAATTGCCTGCGATGATGGCCGGCCATAGCCTGGGTGAATACTCAGCTCTGGTGTGTGCTGGCGTACTGGATTTCAAACAGGCGGTTCGTCTGGTTGAATTACGCGGTAAGCTGATGCAGGAAGCGGTACCTGAAGGTACGGGCGCAATGTATGCCATTATTGGCCTTGATAACGAGTCTATTGCTAAAGCGTGTGAAGAATCCGCGCAAGGGCAGGTTGTCTCGCCAGTCAATTTTAACTCACCAGGCCAGGTGGTTATTGCGGGCAACAAAGATGCTGTAGAACGTGCAGGTGCGGCGTGTAAAGCTGCTGGTGCGAAACGCGCCTTACCTTTGCCCGTCAGCGTGCCATCCCATTGCGCATTGATGAAACCCGCGGCAGATAAGTTAGCCGTTGCCCTAGAGGAAATTGAATTCCAGGCACCGCTATTCCCTGTCGTGAACAACGTAGATGTCAAAACTGAAGTGTCGCCAGACGCGATTCGTAGCGCATTGGTACGCCAGTTATATAATCCGGTACGTTGGACTGAAAGTGTTGAATTTATCGCAGCAGAAGGTGTTGAGCTGCTGTTAGAAGTTGGGCCGGGTAAGGTCTTGACTGGCTTGACTAAGCGTATCGTGGATACTTTAGCCGCAGCACCGGTAAACGATGTTGCTACGCTGACCAGCGCGCTTGAAAACTAAGAAAGAGGATAACATGAGCTTCGAAGGAAAAATTGCGCTGGTAACCGGCGCTAGCCGCGGTATTGGCCGTGCGATTGCAGAATTGCTGGCTGAACGTGGTGCCCGTGTTATTGGTACAGCGACCAGTGAGAAGGGTGCTGAAGCTATCAGTGCCTACTTGGGCGAGCAGGGTAAAGGTTTAATGCTGAATGTCGTGGATCCCGCGTCAATCGAGTCTGTTCTGGCAACGATTCGTGCGGAATTTGGAGAAGTTGACATTTTAGTGAATAATGCAGGTATTACGCGTGATAACCTGCTGATGCGTATGAAGGATGAGGAGTGGCAGGATATTATTGACACCGATCTAACTTCCGTATTCCGTCTGTCAAAAGCGGTAATGCGCGCTATGATGAAAAAGCGGTTTGGGCGTATCATCACCATCGGTTCAGTAGTCGGGACAATGGGCAATGCGGGGCAGGTTAACTACGCGGCAGCTAAAGCGGGTCTGATCGGTTTTAGCAAGTCTTTGGCGCGTGAGGTTGCTTCACGTGGCATTACTGTCAACGTTGTGGCACCTGGCTTTATTGAGACGGACATGACGACGGCGTTGACAGATGATCAACGCGCAGGCATTTTAGCCCAAGTACCAGCTAACCGGCTTGGGCAAGCAAAAGAAATCGCCAGCGCTGTTGCATTTTTAGCCTCTGACGAGGCCAGCTACATCTCTGGTGAAACATTACATGTCAATGGCGGCATGTATATGATTTAAAAATCACGAAAGTATTTGCGTTATTTGAGGTAAAAACCGCAAAATAGCGTAAAATCGTGGTTTGACCAGCCTAGATTTAGTTGCATCTTTTTCAACATTTTATACACTACGAAAACCATCGCGAAAGCGAGTTTTGATAGGAAATTTAAGAGTATGAGCACTATCGAAGAACGCGTTAAGAAAATCATCGTTGAACAACTGGGTGTTAAAGAAGACGAAGTGAAGAACAGTGCTTCTTTCGTTGAAGATCTTGGCGCGGATTCTCTGGACACCGTTGAGCTGGTAATGGCTCTGGAAGAAGAATTTGATACTGAGATTCCAGACGAAGAAGCAGAGAAAATCACTACTGTTCAGGCAGCTATTGATTTTATCAACGCTAACCAGCAGTAAGCGAAAATGCTTTAAGTTTAGATAGTTAGGCGGTCACTCGACCGCCTAAGTTTTTTTTTGTCCTAAGTGTTATTTTCCCTCCTTGGAGGACAACCGTGTCTAAGCGTCGAGTTGTTGTGACTGGACTGGGCATGTTGTCTCCTGTCGGTAATACAGTCGAATCCACATGGAAAGCTGTTCTTGCCGGGCAGAGTGGCATCAGCCTGATCGACCATTTCGATACTAGTGCCTATGCAACGCGATTTGCTGGCTTAGTAAAAGATTTTAATTGTGAAGATTACATTTCGCGTAAAGATGCACGCAAAATGGATGCTTTCATACAGTACGGTGTCGCAGCTGGCATGCAAGCTATGCAAGACTCCGGGCTTGAAATAACCGAAGCCAACGCTCCTCGTATCGGTGCCGCTATTGGTTCTGGTATTGGTGGGCTGGGTTTGATTGAAGAAAACCACACCTCGCTGGTGAACGGTGGGCCACGTAAAATTAGCCCGTTCTTCGTGCCATCAACCATTGTTAACATGATTGCCGGCCATCTGACCATTATGTACGGGATGCGTGGACCAAGCATTTCTATTGCAACGGCATGTACTTCTGGTGTGCATAACATCGGTCACGCGGCTCGTATCATTGCTTACAATGATGCTGATGTCATGCTGGCAGGTGGGGCTGAAAAAGCCAGTACGCCATTGGGTGTCGGTGGTTTTGGTGCTGCTCGTGCATTGTCTACTCGTAACGATAACCCACAGGCGGCAAGTCGCCCATGGGATAAAGACCGTGATGGTTTCGTTCTGGGGGATGGCGCAGGCATGATGGTGCTGGAAGAGTACGAACACGCGAAAAAACGCGGCGCAAAAATCTATGCGGAAGTTGTTGGGTTTGGTATGAGCAGTGATGCTTACCACATGACCTCTCCACCGGAAGATGGTTCTGGAGCAGCTCTGGCAATGGTTAATGCTTTACGTGATGCGGGTGTGAGCACGTCTCAAATCGGATATATCAATGCCCACGGCACCTCTACTCCTGCTGGCGATAAAGCTGAAACGCAGGCCGTTAAGTCTGTATTTGGTGAAGATGCCTATAAAGTGATGGTCAGTTCCACCAAATCCATGACTGGGCACTTGTTAGGTGCAGCAGGTGCAGTTGAATCTATCTTTACAGTGTTAGCTCTGCGTGATCAGGCCATTCCGGCAACCATTAACCTGGATAATCCAGATGAAGGTTGTGATTTGGATTTTGTTCCGCATGAAGCTCGCCAGGTAAAAGATTTGGAATACACCCTGTGTAACTCCTTCGGCTTCGGCGGCACTAACGGTTCTTTGGTTTTCCGCAAGGTATAACTTTGGCTGTTAAGCTTCCACGGCGCAAAAGACCCGGTTCTCCGGGTCTTTTATTAGCTTAAACATGCATCAGTCATAACATCCTTCCATAATAATTGTCTCAATAAGAGAGACAAATCTGAAAACAGTCACTGGCTTAAATCTGATACTGTCATCAAGTACAATTTATATTTATGGGCAATACCTATTTCCCAACTGAATATAGAGAAAATACTCCCCTCTCATTTGAAGAGAATCTGAATGTTCTGGATTAATGGTGTTGAACAAAATTTGATTTCAGCTTCAGACCGCTCTGTGCAGTTTGGCGATGGCTGTTTTACTACCGCCCGAGTTTCTCTCGGCCGTGTCGTGTGGCTTGATAAACATATATTGCGTTTGCAGTCAGCGGTTGAACGGCTATTAATGCCCGCTGTCAATTGGAATGCCTTGACCAAAGAAATGATTGAGGCGGCAAGTCATACTGAAGATGGTGTGCTGAAAGTGATTATTAGCCGGGGGAGCGGCGGGCGCGGCTACAGTGGTACGGCATGTCAGCATCCCACGCGAATCATTTCCCTCAGTGATTACCCAGCTCATTACCATAGCTGGCGTGAAAGAGGGATTTCATTGGCGCTAAGCCCGATATCGTTAGCGCGCAGCCCATTGCTGGCGGGTGTTAAACACTTGAATCGGCTGGAGCAAGTATTGATTCGCGCGCATCTTGACCAGACAGCGGCGGATGAAGCACTGGTGCTTGACACTGACGGCATGCTGGTGGAATGCTGTGCGGCTAATTTATTCTGGCGCAAAGGTGATGAGATATTGACGCCAGATCTGCGCCAGTCAGGTGTCGATGGCATAATGCGCCAACGAATTATTACCTGCCTGGCTAACCATGGTCGGCAGGTGACAATTGTGGCACAACCGGTGGATGTGTTGGCAGAGGCAGATGAAGTTATCGTTTGTAATGCGCTGATGCCGCTATTGCCGGTAAATCGCGCCGAACAGTGGGTTTACCATTCACGCCAGTTATTTGATTTCCTAAATCAGCACTGTTGCGAAGCATGAACATGATGACGATTTTGATTTTTTGTACTTATGATTACCTTTAATTTGAAGATGGCTGCCCGATGAAAATAAAAAGCACCAAAGCATTAATCCTTTTGGTTGTTGTCTGTTTGGGATTACTGCTGTTGGGTTACCAGAGAGTACAACACTTTGCGGATCAACCTCTGGCTATCCAGCAAGAAACCATCTTTAAACTCCCTGCCGGCACTGGGCGGGTTGCTCTGGAGAACTTGCTACAGCGCGATGGCCTGATTAAAAACACCCGTTGGTTTCCATGGCTGCTGCGTCTTGAACCTGAATTAGCCAAATTCAAAGCGGGGACTTATCGTTTTACCCCCGGAATGACCGTGCGCGGCATGTTAGAACTGCTTGCCAGCGGTAAAGAAGCACAATTTACCGTGCGTTTTATTGAAGGTAAGCGGCTGCGTGATTGGATGGATGAATTACAACAATCAAAATATATAAAACACGTATTGGAAGGAAAAAGTGATGCCGAAATCGCGGTATTGCTGGGGCTGAAGGACAGTGAACACCCTGAGGGATGGCTCTACCCGGACACCTATTCCTATACTGCCGGCACCACAGATTTGGCATTACTGAAACGTGCCCATGTAAAGATGGAAAAAACAGTTGATGAAATCTGGCAAGGGCGCGATAAGTCCCTGCCTTATAAGACACCGGGCGACTTGGTCACTATGGCGTCAATCATCGAAAAGGAAACGGCGGTCAACGAGGAGCGCACCAAAGTGGCCTCGGTATTTATCAACCGCTTACGCATTGGTATGCGGCTACAAACCGACCCAACAGTGATTTATGGCATGGGGGATAATTATAACGGCAACATTACTCGTAAAGACTTAGATACCCCAACGCCTTATAATACCTATGTTATATCGGGTTTGCCGCCGACGCCGATTGCGATGCCGGGGCTGGCATCACTCACGGCTGCCGCCCATCCGGCTAAAACGGCCTATCTTTATTTTGTGGCAGATGGCAAGGGGGGTCATACCTTTACGACCAATTTAGCCAGCCATAACCAAGCGGTGCGGGTTTATCGTCAATCGCTAAAGGATAAAAATGAACAGTAAATTTATCGTTATTGAAGGGCTTGAAGGGGCAGGGAAAACCACCGCCAGAGATGTCGTGGTTGCCACGTTACACGCCCAAGGGATTAACGATATTGTCTTCACACGTGAGCCTGGGGGAACACCGCTGGCAGAAAAGCTGCGTGACTTAATTAAGCAAGGTATTGACGGTGAAGTCCTGACAGATAAAGCTGAAGTATTGATGTTGTATGCTGCTCGCGTGCAATTGGTTGAAAACGTGATAAAACCTGCGTTGGGGCGGGGTAGCTGGGTGGTGGGAGATCGCCATGATTTGTCCTCACAAGCTTATCAAGGTGGGGGGCGTGGGATTGACGGCCAACTCATGACATCCTTACGTGACACGGTATTGGGTGAGTTCCGCCCTGACCTGACCTTGTATCTGGATTTGCCGCCGGTTATCGGGCTGGCGCGCGCCCGCGCGCGCGGCGAATTAGATCGCATAGAGCAAGAGTCACTGGCCTTTTTTGAGCGCACTCGCACCCGTTATCTCGAATTGGCTGCCGCAGATCCCAGCATCAAAACCATTGATGCTTCTCAATCACTTGAGCAGGTAAGTGAATCTATCCGTCAGGTACTCAAACAATGGTTGACCAGCCGAGAAACAGCGTAATGAAATGGTACCCATGGCTTACCGTGCCTTACCGCCAGTGGGTAGGGCAGCATATTGGCGGGCGTGGACATCATGCATTACTACTGCACTCGTTGCCTGGAAATGGCGAAGAAGCACTGATTTATGGCATCAGCCGCTGGTTGATGTGCCAGCAACGGCAAGGCGAGAAAAGCTGTGGCGAATGCCATAGTTGTCGCTTGATGTTGGCGGGCAATCACCCTGACTGGTATGTGCTGGCGCCGGAGAAGGGCAAAAGCAGCATTGGTGTTGAATTGGTGCGCCAACAGATTGAAAAACTTTATTCTCATGCACAGCAAGGCGGGGCAAAAGTGGTGTGGCTGCCCCATGCCGAGTTGCTGACTGATGCCGCGGCGAATGCGTTACTCAAAACTCTGGAAGAGCCGCCAGAAAAAACCTATTTTTTGCTCGATTGTCATCAGCCAGCTAGCCTGCTGGCAACATTGCGCAGCCGATGCTTTTACTGGCATCTGGCCTGCCCTGATAGCGCACTCAGCTTACAATGGCTACAGCGGCAAGTTCAGGCTGAGCCCATTGCGATGCTGGCCGCACTTAAATTAAGTGAGGGAGCGCCGTTGGCAGCTGAACGTTTGCTCCAACCTGAACGCTGGGCAATCAGAACTACCTTGTGTAGCGCGTTGAGCAGTGCCCTGCACAGTTCGGATTTACTATCGTTGTTACCGCAGCTTAACCATGATGATGCGCCAGAACGCCTACAATGGGTTTCTTCATTGCTGCTGGATGCTTTGAAGTGGCAGCAAGGTGCGGGTGAGTTTACTGTCAATCAGGATCAATTGCCTCTGATACAACAATTGGCACAAATGGCCACGACACCGGTTTTACTTCATGCAACTCACGCGCTCGGTCATTGCCGCCATCAATTATTATCCGTAGTAGGTGTTAATCGTGAATTGTTACTCACCGAGTTTTTGCTCAACTGGGAAACAGCCCTGACCACGGGTACTTATTCCACCTTATCTTCGTTAGATACTCAATAAACTTGGAACCGCAGTAACCCTGCGGCTTCAAGTATGAAAAGTATAAAAGAGTTTAATATTATGTTGTTAATAGATTCTCACTGCCATCTTGATAGCCTTGATTACCAGACGTTGCACAGCAGTGTCGATGATGTATTAGCCAAAGCGAAAGCGCGGGATGTGGGTTTTGTTCTGGCCGTAGCCACCACGTTACCGGGTTTTTCGGCCATGACCTCCCTTATCGGAGAGAGAGAAAACGTCGCGTTTTCATGTGGTGTTCACCCCCTGAATCTGGATGGTGGCTATGATTTTGAGCAGTTGGCAAAGCTTGCGGCGGCAGATAATGTGGTGGCGATGGGGGAGACGGGGCTGGATTACTTCTATCAGCAAGACAATATCCCGCTGCAACAAGCTTCATTCCGTGAACACATTCGTATTGGTCGCAAATTAAATAAACCGGTGATTGTACACACCCGAGATGCGCGTGAAGACACACTTGCTATTTTGCGTGAAGAACAGGCGCAAGAGTGTGGCGGGGTTTTACATTGCTTTACAGAAGATAAAGCCACCGCAGAGACGTTATTGGATCTCGGTTTTTACATCTCATTCTCGGGTATTCTCACTTTCCGCAATGCTGAGCAACTACGTGATGTCGCGCGTTATGTGCCCCTGGACAGGTTGCTTATCGAAACCGACTCACCTTATTTGGCACCGGTTCCGCATCGTGGCAAAGAGAACCAACCTGCTTATGTCCGTGATGTTGCAGAATATATGGCCGTACTGAAGGGCGTTAGTCTTGAGTCCTTGGCGCAAGCCACCACAGAGAACTTCTGCCGGTTATTTCATCAAGACTCCTCACGACTTACCCGTGAACCGCACCAACTTCCTTAATAATACTTTTTTTTAAGCTCGTAATTAATCGCCGAAACGAGTAATGTTCTCACCCGATTTATTGGGTGAGGGCAGCTCTTATTGACGTTTTTTTACAAAAAATGCGCAGTTTGAATCAAAATAGGCGCTTTCTTGAAAGAAACGTGACTGCCATCAAACATTAAGCAGGCTATTTATTTTACTCTTCGTAAAAATTAAAGGGGTGCTTTAGACACCCTGATTCGCAAAGGCTTACTCCCCCCTTTGTAACGCCAATAAACGCGAGAAAAAGCAGAAAAAAGCACTATTACTCAGGAGCTCACTCAACTATGTTTAAGAACGCATTTGCAAACCTGCAAAAGGTAGGTAAATCGCTAATGCTACCGGTATCCGTTTTACCCATCGCAGGTATTCTGCTGGGTGTCGGTTCCGCGAATTTTAGCTGGCTACCAACGGTAGTCTCTCACGTAATGGCAGAAGCGGGCGGTTCCGTTTTTGCTAACATGGCATTGATCTTTGCTATTGGCGTTGCACTCGGCTTTACCAATAACGACGGTGTGTCCGCGTTGGCGGCAGTTGTTGCTTACGGCATCATGGTAAAAACCATGGCGGTGGTAGCACCACTGGTCTTGCATCTGCCGGCAGAAGAAATTGCTGCCAAGCATTTAGCAGATACCGGGGTACTGGGCGGGATTATTGCGGGCGCAATAGCGGCCTACATGTTTAACCGCTTCTACCGTATTCAGTTGCCTGAATATCTGGGCTTCTTTGCGGGCAAACGCTTCGTTCCGATTATCTCTGGTTTCACCGCGATCTTCGTGGGTGTGATTCTGTCCTTCGTGTGGCCACCTATCGGCACGGCGATCCAGACATTCTCTCAGTGGGCGGCTTACCAGAACTCAGTTGTTGCCTTTGGTATCTACGGCGTTGTTGAACGTGCGCTGGTTCCATTCGGTCTGCACCATATCTGGAACGTACCATTCCAAATGCAAATTGGTGAATACACCAACGCAGCGGGTCAGGTATTCCACGGTGATATCCCTCGTTATATGGCGGGTGACCCAACTGCGGGCAAACTGTCTGGTGGATTCCTGTTTAAAATGTACGGCTTACCAGCGGCTGCAATTGCCATCTGGCATTCCGCTAAACCGGAAAACCGGGCGAAAGTGGGCGGGATCATGATCTCCGCAGCATTGACCTCATTCCTGACGGGTATTACCGAGCCAATCGAATTCTCCTTCATGTTCGTGGCGCCAATCTTGTATGTTATCCATGCAATTCTGGCAGGCCTGGCCTTCCCAATCTGTATCCTGCTTGGGATGCGTGACGGTACCAGCTTCTCCCACGGCCTGATTGACTTCGTGGTATTGAGTGGTAATAGCAGCCGTATCTGGTTGTTCCCTCTGGTGGGTATTTGCTACGGTCTGGTGTACTACACCATCTTCCGTGTGCTGATTGCCAAACTGGATCTGAAAACACCAGGTCGTGAAGACAACTCTACTGAACAAACTGTACAGGGCGGCACAGAAATGTCTGCGGCACTGGTCGCAGCGTTTGGTGGTAAAGAAAATATCACTAACTTGGATGCTTGTATCACCCGTCTGCGTGTCAGCGTAGCGGATATCTCCAAGGTTGACCAAGCCGGTCTGAAGAAACTGGGTGCTGCTGGCGTAGTGGTCGCAGGCTCAGGTGTTCAGGCTATCTTCGGGACAAAATCTGATAACCTGAAAACTGATATGGACGAGTATATCCGTAACCATTAATTCAGGTCAGGGGAGTGCAAAAGGGAGGCGAAAGCCTCCCTTTTTTTGTGTTTTTTACATTGATTTTATTAGATTATTTATTTTGAATGAGTTCTGATTTATTCACCATTATTCTGGTTCTAGCCAGGTTGTTTGAAAATCAAACCAACCCAGATTATTTAGGTGCGCACCTTGGGCATGCTCAGGGGCTTTTAGGCGCATCCAGTGGTGGAATAAAGGTTGTAACCAACCCCCGGCTATCACTTCTCTGATTAATTGTTCGCTGCCGAGGGTTTGGTTGCGCCAATCATTCAGATAAGTTTGTAAACTCGCTTCGTCACCACCAGTAATAGATTGGCGCAGCAGGGGGGAGCCGAGCACCCATGCGCCAACATTCCACTCTTCAGGTACCGCAAAATTGACTGTTCCCAGCCACAAATCAGCATTGGCCTCACCGCTGGCCCAGGTGGCGTAGTCCAGTTCTGTCACTTCCAACTTGATCCCCTGTTCCTCCAGAATGTGAGCCATTTCAGTCACTAACATCAGGTATTCAGGGTGCTGGGCATGATAGGCCAGAGTTAATATTGGCATCTCCGTAGATTCTGACGTGGTATTGGGGGGAAAAGGAGAGAATTTCTCCCCTGAATCAATCCCATGAAACCATGTGGGTAATACACTGCTGGCGGGAACCCAAAAAGGGCGTATCGGTTCAATTAGGCGTTGGATAAGGTGATAAGGATTGAGTGTCTGGCGGAGCCAGCGGCGCTGTTTAATGCTGTGCCAATGGGGGGAGCGGCTATCGCAGAGTAAAAAGTATCCGCCGCGCTCCAGAAACATCTCTTGTGTTGAGTCTGACGGTTTACCTGTGAGACTGGCCGCAGAGCCAGATACATAGTCAATATCACTAATGCTGGAGCTTAGCCAGGTCGCACTTTGGATATTTGCCATAGTTAATTGCTCAGATAACACCACCGGGCCATTTGCATGTAGGCGCTCTTGTTGGCGCGCTAAATCAGGGAATATAAGAACTTCGACTTCATCCAGCAGACCACGAAAGCCAAAATAGTGGTCAAAGGATTTCATCTGCAAATGCCAATTATCATTTTCAGCAACCCGGTAAGGGCCAGTGCCCACGGGGTGAGAGGCGAAATCTGGCTGTGCTGCGTGATCTTCTGGCAAAATCAGTGCGCTGTGATGTGCCAGTAGCTGGGGAAGACGAGGATCCGGCTGATTAAGTTCGATGACCAGACTTAATGGCCCGTGTTGGCTGACTTTTTGAATATGTGAGAACAGGGGTAAGGCCGCGCAGCGAGTTAACGAACTGACTACATCACGGCTGGAAAGCTCTCGACCATCATGAAATTGCACTGCCGGGCGTAAATAAAAACGCCAGTGTAATGGGTCTAGCATTCGCCATTTATGGGCTAAATCAGTTGCGGCCTCACCGCTTTCCTCGTTTATCCGTGTCAGACCATTAAAAATTTGCCTGACTAAGTGCAGTTCCGAGCGGCGTAATGGGGTGCCGGGATAAAGGTTTGGCATGGTGCGGTAGTAAGGAATGCGCAGGGCCTGATAGTCATCACGTACCCGATACCCTAACTTAGCGCGCAGCAAAGGGGTTATAAGCTGTTTGTCTTCGCCGAGTAATGCAATCGCCTCATTAAAATCACCGGAATCCAATAACTGTTCCGCTTTTTCAATTAAAAGCTGATGAGTGTTCCGCAATAGTTGTAAATGTGATCGGCGGCCACGACCAGCCTCTGCCTGCCACATTAGCCAGCCGGCGTGTTGCATCTGAACCAGTAATGTCCGCATATGGCGCTTGGTACAGCTGAGTTTGTCAGCTAATTCTTGCAGTGTAATATCAACTGGCTGAATCCCAACCCTGTTGAGTAATCGCAAATATTGCTGTTCAAGGCGTCGACTGGTCATAAAAGAGGAACCTAGTTAATGAAAATTCAGCAGTTTTTTATATCATCTTTTTAGCCGATAATTTTCAGCACAGCAAGCGTTTGTGTCCTCAGCATTTTTTTGCAAAAGAGGGCCGTAGACTGCGCGCAATGATTATTTGAGGTGAGAAGATGACCCGCTACTTGAACAAAGACACCAAAGTTTGTATTTCACTGGCAGCCAGACCCAGCAACTTTGGTACCCGTTTTCATAATTTTTTGTATGACGCCCTCGACCTTGATTACCTGTATAAGGCTTTTACCACTACTGACCTGGCGGCGGCGATTGGTGGTGTGCGGGCGCTGGGGTTCCGTGGTTGTGCGATTTCAATGCCTTTTAAAGAGGCCGTTATTCCGATGGTTAATGAGCTGGATGCATCTGCCGCAGCAATTAATTCAGTTAATACCTTGGTGAATACTGATGGTTATTTGAAGGCGTATAACACCGACTATATCGCCATTACGAAATTGCTACAGCGCTATCAGGTTCCCGCAGAGAAAGTATTTGCACTGCGTGGCAGTGGTGGAATGGCGAAGGCCGTGGCTTTTGCACTAAAAAATGCCGGTTTTAAGCAAGGTTTTATTATCGCAACTAATGAAAAGACCGGGCAGCAATTAGCGCAGCAATCTGGCTATGTCTATCAGCCAGATATGCAGGGGATCCACGCCGACATGTTAATCAATGCTACTCCTGTGGGGATGTCAGGTGGCCAAGATGCTGACAAAATGGCGTTTACCGAAGCTGAGGTTGACCGTGCCGAGGTCGTTTTTGATGTGGTGGCACTGCCCGCTATGACCCCGCTGATAAGCTATGGAAAAGCGCAGGGAAAAACAGTTATTACCGGTGCTGAAGTCTTTGCTATTCAGGCGGTTGAGCAATTTGTGCTATATACAGGTATTCGCCCTGATCAGGTTTTGTTTGAAAAAGCAGCAGCTTATGCCCGTGGTTAATGATTGAGGTTGAAATCAATAGAAATTGTCGCTCATACTACGCATTCATCATTTTTATCCTTTTCAAGGAAATGCGTAATGGCCGAAGAAACGATTTTCAGCAAAATTATCCGCCGTGAAATCCCTGCCGACGTGGTCTACCAGGATGAACTGGTGACCGCGTTTCGTGATATTGCCCCGCAGGCACCCACTCATATTTTAATCATTCCAAATATTCTTATCCCAACTGTGAATGATGTCACAGCAGAACACGAAGCAACATTGGGTCGAATGATCACCGTGGCTGCTAAACTTGCAGAGCAGGAAGGTATTGCTGAAGATGGCTATCGTCTGATTATCAACTGCAATCGTCATGCAGGGCAGGTGGTTTACCATATCCATATGCATTTGGTCGGTGGCCGTGATCTGGGTTCCTTGTTATCTCATAAATAACGACATTTAACTGAGGTAAGCCTATGCGCCGCACGAAGGCGTTTTTATTACCGGTGATTGCGTTCGCAAGTATGGCGACATTGCTGGGGTGCAGCAGCCCGAAAGGGATTGCGGTAAATAAGCAGCAAACCGTGGTAATGGATTCGTCAGTGCTGACGGCAGGTATTTTGGCCTCTCAACCTGCAATTTCGACATCTGCTGGCAATAATGTGGCGCGCTCAATTATTACCAATAGTCAGAATAAGCCGATAAAAATAAACTACCGCTTTTATTGGTATGATGTGCAGGGCCTGGAGGTACCGCCACTGGAAGCGCCCCGGTTTATCGTCATTGCGCCAGACGAAGATGTTGAAATTCAATCAGTTAATAATAATTTTAATGCGCAAAGTGCGCGCCTTCACTTATTTTTATAATCGCGCTATTGGAGTGGGACAATGAAAAGGTATTTATCTTTGGCTCTGGCGGCCCTTGTGCTGACAGGTTGTATGACTCGCCCGCCTGTTGAACCAACGACTACGCCGCCAGTCACCATTGAACCGGTAACACCACCTGTTATTGAGACTCCACCGCCGGTAGACAATGTTCCGCCACCGCCCAAAATGCAGCAATCAATTGATTGGGCCGCCAGTGTAGAGCCTTTGGTGGCACAAATGGTGGGCAATAACGATGTGGCGAACGGCAGCATACTATTGCTTGATAGTGTCAAAAATAACACTAATGGTGCGTTGCAAACGGCGAAAGCGACGTCCGCATTACATCAAGTGCTGTCATCAAATAAAAAGTTTGTTTTAATCTCACCGCAGCAATTGGCCGTTGCCAAGCAAACATTGGGGTTGTCGGAAGAAGATAGCCTCGGCTCACGCAGCAAAGCCATTGGTTTGGCTCGCTATGTCAGTGCCCAATATGTGCTGTACAGCGATATCAGCGGTGATGTGAAGTCACCTACCCTAGAGATGCAACTGATGCAGGCGCAAACTGGCGAAATCATCTGGTCAGGTAATGGCCCAGTCAAACGCTGATTCTTCCTTGCATGCGCTGATCGAAAGCATAAGACCGGCGGTGAAAATCGCCGATTGCCATATTAGCCCAGTGTCCGGGCTGACGGGTGAAAGTTGGCGTATTACTCTCGCGTCAAACACGGGCCAGAGTATTGATTGGCTGGCGCGTGAGCAATCGATACAGAAAACCCAGTTGGGCGTCGATCGGCGGCGGGAACGTAAACTGCTGCGGCATGTCGCAGGCCGCCATTTGGCACCGACTATTATTGCGGCCAATCAGCACTGGCTGGTGGTTAATTGGCTGGAAGGTGACGTTGTCACTGACGAGCAATTCATTGAATTATCAGGCAGTGGTCAGTTGGCACAGCTACTGGCCCGCGTGCATCACCTCCCCGCCAGTGGTTACCGTCTGGATTTACGCGCTCAGCTCATCCGCTATGCCAGGCAGATTGATCCCAAACGCCGCTCACCAAGTTGGCTGCGATTGCATCAAGATTTTCTACGTCGGCCGCAACCGCAGCCGGTGAAGCTGGCTCCTCTGCATATGGATATTCACTCCGGCAATCTCTTGGCGACCTCGACCGGGCTGAAATTGATTGATTGGGAATATGCAGCCGATGGTGATATTGCACTCGATATTGCCGCTTTATTTTGCAGTCATAAAGGGTTGCGTGGCGATAGTGAGTCAGTGGCCCAGCAACAGGCTTTTTTACACCATTATTGTCATAATGAGCAAGGTTACCACGATATTGACCGGTTATCTCGCCAGATACAGCAGTGGTTGCCGTGGATTGATTACCTCATGCTGATGTGGTTCGAGGTCCGCTGGCAGCAGACCGGCGACAGTGAGTTTTTGCAATGGGCAGCCCCGCTGCGCCAGCGTTTTAATTTGTCATTTTGATTTTATTGAAAGAGAGGTTGTCGTGGGGCCAGTGATGTTAGATGTTGCCAGCTATGAGTTGGATGCTGAAGAACGCGAGATTTTAAAGCACCCGCTGGTGGGGGGCCTGATTTTATTCAGCCGTAATTTTCATGATGCTGAGCAATTGCGTGAGCTAGTCCGTCAGGTTAGAGCGGCTTCCCGTGAGCGGTTGGTGGTCGCGGTCGACCAAGAAGGGGGCCGTGTACAGCGTTTTCGTGATGGTTTTACTCGCCTGCCTGCGGCTCAGTCTTTTGCGGCAATAAATGATGCCGCCACTGCGGCTCAGTTGGCACAAGACGCGGGCTGGTTAATGGCATCTGAAATGATCTCAATGGATATTGATATCAGCTTTGCACCCGTATTGGATATTGGCCATGTCAGTGCCGCTATTGGTGAGCGTTCATTCCACAGTGACCCGCAGCAGGCACTGAATATGGCCGAATGTTTCATCCGTGGGATGCACAGTGCGGGCATGAAGACCACCGGTAAGCACTTCCCCGGGCACGGTGCGGTGACGGCAGATTCTCATAAAGAGACACCTCGGGATAATCGACCACTGGCAGAAATCCGCACTCATGATATGGTTATATTTCGCGAATTGATCGCGCGGCGGTTATTGGACGCCATTATGCCTGCGCACGTGATTTATACTGAAGCTGATGCGCGTCCGGCGAGTGGTTCGGCTTACTGGCTGCAAAACATATTGCGGCAAGAGTTGGGCTTCGACGGCGTTATTTTCTCTGATGACTTGTCGATGGAAGGTGCGGCTATCATGGGCAGTTACGCCGAGCGCGGGCAAGCCTCTTTGGATGCAGGCTGCGATATGATTCTGGTGTGTAATAACCGTCAGGGCGCGGTAAGTGTGTTAGATAACCTGTCGCCGGTCAATGCAGAGAAATTAACACGCTTGTATCATTCTGGGCCGATTGACCGCCAGACGTTGATGGCATCATCGCGTTGGCAGCAGGCGAATAAGGCATTAACGGCACTCAGCGAACGTTGGGATGCACATAAGAGTCTATTGGGATAGGTTATATGCCCAATAAGCCGCGAGGATAAATATGATAATTTATTTACATGGTTTTGATTCCAACAGCCCCGGTAATCACGAAAAAGTCCTGCAACTGCAATTTATTGATTCGGATGTGCGTTTTATTAGCTACAGCACTTTGCATCCTCGCCATGATATGCAGTACCTACTGAAAGAGGTCGATAAAGCCATTGTGCAGGGCGGCGATGCTAAGTCACTGATTTGCGGTGTGGGATTGGGCGGTTTTTGGGCTGAACGTATTGGTTTCCTGTGTGGGATCCGCCAGGTCGCATTCAATCCTAATCTTTATCCGCAGAACAATATGAGCGGCAAAATTGATCGCCCGGAAGAGTATGTTGATATCGCCAGTAAGTGTATCAATGACTTCCGCGAGAAAAATCGTGATCGCTGCTTGGTGGTGTTGTCGCGTAATGATGAAATTCTTGATAGCAAGCTGACTGCGGGTGATTTGCATCCTTACTATGAAATTGTTTGGGATGAGAAGCAAAGCCACAAATTTAAAGATTTGTCACCTCATCTTCAGCGGATCAAAGCATTCAAAACGTTGGGATGATAATAGCTATGCCCTGTGATTATCCGGTTTTTTGTTAAAAACTGGTTAATTGTAAGGCCCATTATTATCCGCAATCTGGCTTGAAAAAAGGGCATTAGTCGCTTTTTTCAGGCCATTTTTATGAGCAAAAACGTCAGAATTACGCTTTAACTCTCATCAAATAAAAAATTTATAAACTGTGACAAAACGCTAACTATTTGAATCTTATTCCAGAAAAAATTCCTCCGCTGGCACTTTAATCAAAAAAAGTTGATATATATCAATTTTGGTATGACCAAATAACCCTGCATGATATTCTGACTATAGTTTATTGAATTAGCATCAGCGAACCCTATGTTATCTAAGGATATTATTCATTTACCCTTAGCTAACAATTGGTTCACATTTAGGGGGTCATTTTGACAACGCCGAAGAAAAAAATCGTTATTATTGGTGGTGGTGCTGGGGGGCTGGAGCTGGCAACCAGTCTGGGCCATAAACTGGGTCGTAGCAAAAAAGCTGAGATTGTTTTGGTTGACCGTAACCACAGCCACCTGTGGAAACCATTGTTACATGAAGTCGCTACCGGCTCTTTGGATGATGGTGTTGATGCTTTGAGCTATCTGGCTCATGCCCGCAACCATCATTTTAATTTCCAGTTGGGTTCTTTAACAGACATTAACCGTGAAACCAAAACTCTGAGCCTGGCTGAGATTTGCGACGAGCATGGTGATGTGTTGGTGACTCAACGCGAATTAACCTATGACATTTTAGTGGTTGCTCTGGGTAGTACGTCGAATGACTTTGGCACGCCGGGTGTGAAAGAAAACTGTATCTTCCTCGATAATCCCCATCAGGCACACCGTTTCCATAATGAAATGCTTAACCTGTTCCTGAAGTATTCAGCGCAACCGGGTGAGAAGGGCAAAGTTAACATCGCGATTGTTGGTGGGGGAGCCACCGGTGTTGAGCTGTCTGCCGAACTGCACAATGCCGTGAAACAACTGCACAGCTACGGTTTTGAGGGCTTAGACAATCAGGCACTGAATGTCACGTTGGTTGAAGCGGGTGAGCGTATTTTGCCGGCATTACCTCCGCGTATTTCGGCCGCGGCTCATCAGGAACTGATCAAACTGGGTGTTCGTGTATTGACCAAAACTATGGTGACCAGCGCTGATGAAAAGGGCCTGAATACCAAAGATGGCGAGTTCATTAATGCTGATTTGATGGTATGGGCGGCGGGTATTAAAGCACCGGACTTTATGAAAGATATTGCCGGGCTGGAAACCAACCGAATCAATCAGTTAGTGGTGGAGCCGACACTGCAAACCACTCGTGATCTGAATATTTTTGCTATTGGTGACTGTGCTTCTTGCCCACAGCCAAGTGGCGGTTTCGTCCCGCCGCGCGCGCAATCAGCCCATCAGATGGCCAGCCGCTGCTACAGCAACATTCTGGC
Source organism: Yersinia canariae (assembly GCF_009831415.1). NCBI lineage: Bacteria > Pseudomonadati > Pseudomonadota > Gammaproteobacteria > Enterobacterales > Yersiniaceae > Yersinia > Yersinia canariae. The sequence continues at coordinate 1,947,909 of NZ_CP043727.1, forward strand.
ACTGCTCAATGATCAGCCGTTGAAGCCATACATTTATAAAGACCATGGTTCTCTGGTGTCACTGTCTAAATTTAGCACTGTCGGTAGCCTGATGGGTAACTTGATGCGCGGTTCTATGATGGTGGAAGGGCGTGTTGCTCGTGTTGTTTATATCTCACTGTATCGTATGCATCAGGTCGCATTGCATGGTTATACCAAAACAGGTCTGATGATGCTGGTGGGTGGGATTAACCGGGTTATTCGCCCGCGTCTTAAATTGCACTAATTTTCTTTCATGCTTGAGGCTCACCCTGCGAGCTGGCATAAATGTTGTTCAAATGGGTTCCCGACTGATTTGTTTCTCGCTTGCTGCAACGCCAATGATTTTGGCGAATGTTTAGAGCTTTAAACTTACCGCTGCCAGTTAATTATGGCAGCGGATTCAGACTGTTGATAAAGTCAAATGAAGGGGAAACCAGCTTTGGGGGCGGTCAACACGCCCTCACTGAGTGACAAGTTGTGTTGTTATCAACCGCAAAGTTGCGCACGTTTTGCTAAAGCCATTCGCACGTAATGTTAAATTTTCAGCATAAAATTCTGCAACAACAAATCACCGCAGTCAGATTCTTCCTAAACACATTCATTCACACCTATTATCTGGGTGTTTCGTCCATTTGTCTTATTGCTAGGTTAAAGCACATTGTGCAGACTTCTGCGTAGAAACACACGGCGAGTCACGCACGCCGTAATCCGGTAAAAATGCCGGATGCTGTCAGACCTTCGTTTCAATTGGAAGCTCTGGGGCAGAAGATGCGTGGTAACTCTTTCAGGAGGATTTCCTGTGAACAAATCAATGTTAGCAGGTGTGGGTATCGGTATTGCGGCTGCTCTGGGAATTGCCGCTGTCGCGAGTATGAATGTCTTCTCCGGCGCACCGCAATATGCACAAGTTATTGCTGCGACACCGATTAAAGAGACGATTAAAACGCCTCGTCAGGAATGTCGTAATGTGACCGTGACTCACCGCAAACCGGTGCAGGATGAGAATCAAATCGCGGGTTCAGTATTGGGTGCTGTTGCTGGTGGGGTTCTGGGCCATCAGGTTGGCGGCGGCCGGGGTAAAGATATCGCGACCGTTGCCGGTGCGCTGGCCGGTGGATATGCAGGTAATCGTGTCCAAAGTAATATGCAGGACAGTGATACCTATACAACCACTCAACAACGTTGCCAAACTGTTTACGATAAGTCACAGAAAATGTTGGGATATGACGTAACCTACAAAATTGGCGATCAGCAGGGAAAAATTCGCATGGATCGTGATCCAGGTACGCAGATTCCAATCGATAAAAATGGTCAACTGATACTGAACAACCGAGCATAATACAAAATCTGTTGTCCAAGACCTTGTATCAAAAGCCCGCGGTGTAGTGTTAATTCTGATCGTTTAACGTGTTTTATACCCAGTAAGACGAGTATAAAAGTTAAGCGAGTGGCATTAACATTAACGCGGGTTTCTTCTCTCTGAAACCCACGTTAACGGTTTGATTAAGCCGTACAATGCTGAGCAAATGCGGCCAGTAGCTCACTGATGAACTTCAACCGCTGTGCCCGATCACTCAGATCTTGTATGAATTTCAGTTTGGTTGGCCCTTCCAATCGGTATATTTGCGGCTGACGCTGCAACAAGCCAATCAGGTAAACCGGGTCAACTTTGTTCTTCTCGCCAAACTCGATAAAGCCGCCGCGCTCATTACCTTCAATACGCTTGATACCCAACTTCCGGGCCTGTTGGCGCAATTCAGCCGTATGTAACAGATAACGGGCCGCATCCGGCAGTTTACCGAAGCGATCGATGAGTTCGACTTTCAATTCATCGAGCTCAGCTTCATTGCTGGCACTGGCGATACGCTTATAGAACGAAAGCCGGACATTCACGTCTGGAATAAAATCTTCGGGTAGCAGTACCGGCATACGCATTTCAATTTCGGTCTGATTGCTGGTCAAATCTTCCAGTGATGGCTCTCTGCCTTCTTTCAGTGCATCTACTGCGCTTTCCAGTAACTCCATATACAAAGAGAAACCGATGGTGGTCATCTGACCGCTTTGGTCTTCGCCTAATAGCTCGCCAGCACCACGGATTTCAAGGTCATGAGTTGCCAGGGCAAAACCAGCACCGAGATCTTCCAGCGACGCGATGGCCTCCAGCCGTTTTTTGGCATCGGTAGTCATGGCTTTCGGATTAGGCGTAAGCAAGTAAGCATAGGCCTGATGATGGGAGCGCCCGACTCGGCCGCGCAATTGGTGTAGCTGGGCCAAACCAAAGTGATCGGCGCGTTCGATGATAATGGTATTGGCGCTCGGAATATCAATGCCGGTTTCTATAATGGTGGTGCAGACCAAAACGTTAAAACGCTGATGATGGAAATCATTCATCACCCGCTCCAGATCCCGCTCACGCATTTGCCCGTGGCCGATGGCAATTCGCGCTTCCGGCACCAACTCAGCCAGTCGCTGGGTTGCTTTTTCAATATTTTCCACGTCGTTATACAGGTAATAAACCTGCCCGCCACGGAGAATTTCGCGCAGAATGGCTTCGCGCACCACCAGGCTGTCGTACTCGCGCACAAAGGTCTTCACCGCAAGGCGGCGCGCGGGCGGGGTGGCAATAATCGACAAGTCGCGCATGCCGCTCATGGCCATATTTAGAGTACGCGGAATCGGGGTCGCGGTGAGTGTCAGAATATCGACATCTGCACGCATCGCTTTGATTCGCTCTTTATGGCGCACACCAAAGCGATGTTCTTCATCGACAATCAACAGACCAAGATCTTGCCAGCGCAGGTCACTTTGCAGCAATTTGTGGGTGCCAATAATAATGTCGACTTTCCCTTCTGCCGCTTGCTCCAAAATAACTTGCTGCTCTTTGGCACTGCGGAAACGGGACATCATTTCAATACGCACCGGCCAAGTGGCAAAGCGGTCGCGGAAGTTGTCAAAATGCTGTTGGGCGAGCAGGGTGGTCGGCACCAATACCGCAACCTGCTTATTATTCGCAACCGCTAGGAATGCTGCCCGCATTGCCACTTCGGTTTTACCGAAACCTACGTCGCCGCACACCAGACGGTCCATGGCCAGCGGTCGGCACATGTCACTGAGCACAGCATTGATAGCCTGTTCCTGATCCGGCGTAGTTTCGAATGGGAAACTTTGGCAGAACAACTGATATTGCTCTCTATCGAACTTGAATTTAAAACCAGATTTGGCAGCGCGTTGTGCATAGATATCCAGTAGCTCAGCGGCCACATCACGTACTTTTTCGGCGGCTTTCTGCCGCGCGCGGCTCCAGGCTTCACCCCCCAACTTATGCAGCGGCGCATTTTCATCCGCACCGCCGGAATAGCGGCTGATCAGGTGCAATGAGGAGACCGGCACATACAGTTTGTCTTCCCCGGCATAGGTCAATATCAGGTATTCAGCTTTAATTCCGCCGGCTTCTAGCGTAGTTAGGCCCAGATAGCGGCCGACACCATGTTCCAAATGAACCACGGGTTGACCGGGGCGCAGTTCTGCCAAATTACGGATCAGAGTATCGGTGTTGATGGTGCGGCGATTATCTTGCCGGCGGCGGCTAACGCGCTCGCCCAGCAAGTCACTTTCGCAAATCAGCGCTAATTGCTTATTCGTATCAAGGAAGCCGCGCTCAGAGGCGCCAATCATCAGATAATGACCGGGCGTCATGGCCTGAGATAGTTGGGTTATCAGTGTTGGACTGATTTTTATCCGTGCCAGCAAGTCCTGTAGGGTTTCGCGTCGGCCCTCACTTTCCACAGAGAACACGATACTGCCGCTAAATGACTCAATAAAGCGCCGCAAATTATCCAAGGGCGCTTTTTGCTGGGCCTGAACGGCCAAATCAGGTAGCGCCTGATAATGTAAGTTGGTATTGGCTGTTTTGGCGGGCAATTCATCCGTCTTGAACTGAACCCGTGGCCACTCTTTTAGCTCACTAAATAGCGAGTCGACCCGTAACCATAAAGTCTCAGGGGCCAGCAATGGGCGCATTGGGTCAATGCGACGGCTTTCAAAACGCTGATTAACATCCTGCCAAAAGCGCTCTGCGGAGCTCTCCAGTGAGCCGGTATTAATCAATAAGGTATTTTCAGGCAAGTAGCTAAAAAGTGTGGGCAATGGTTGGCTGAAAAACAGCGGTTGCCAGTATTCAATACCGGCAGGCCAGATACCTTTGCTCACTTGCTGATAAATGTGTTCAGCATCGCGGCGCACTTCAAACTGTTCACGCCATTGGCTGCGGAATAATTCAATGGCGGTTTTATCAATCGGGAATTCATGGGCCGGGAGTAAGTTGATTTGTTCAACTTCTAATAATGTGCGCTGCGAATCCACATCAAACACGCGCAAGCTATCAATATCATCATCAAAAAAATCAATGCGATATGGCTCTTCACTGCCCATCGGGTACAGATCAAGCAAAGCCCCACGGGTAGCAAACTCACCGTGTTCCATGACCTGATCGACACTGCGATATCCCGCTTGTTCGAGCTGAGCGCGCAATTTATCTCGTGACAGGTGCTGGCCTTTTTTCATCACCAGCGCATGCCCATGCAGGAACTCATGCGGGCAAACCCGTTGCATCAAGGTATTAATCGGGAGAATAATAACACCGCGTTCCATTGTCGGAAGCTGATACAAACAAGAAAGGCGGGCTGAAATAATATCCTGATGAGGTGAAAAACTGTCGTACGGCAGAGTTTCCCAGTCGGAGAGGGTGTTCACCGGGCGGGAAGAAAACTGCTGAATCTCATCACGTAGGCGCAGTGCCGTTTGCATATCAGGGGTAATTAACATTACCGGGCCATCATGGCGCTCAATGATTTCTGCACACTCGACAGCGCAAGCCGAGCCAGTCAACTGGCCTAACTGGCGGGTATCGCCAGGTCGCGTTGGCAATGAATAACGATGTTGTTGGGACATAAGCAGTTAAACAGTCTCTTGGTATAGGGTTGGCCCGTGTTTTGTTTCAACAGGACAGTTTCAGCACAACAGACGACAAATTATCTCGGCGGCTATCCTAGCACGTGGAAAGGCATAGCCACAGATTGGCGCTCTGATTTGGAATAAAAGCCGGAGATATAGGCGGTTAATGGTTCCATAAAGCGGTAGTACCCTTTATTATCCTCGATCACTTTGCTTTAGCAACAGGATCTAAACAGATTTCATGTATCAACCTGTCGCATTATTTATTGGCCTGCGTTATATGCGCGGCCGTGCATCTGACCGTTTTGGTCGGTTCGTTTCATGGCTTTCTACCATAGGCATCACACTGGGAGTGATGGCGTTGATCACGGTGCTATCTGTGATGAATGGTTTTGAGCGTGATTTGCAGAATAACATTTTGGGGCTGATGCCGCAGGCGCTGATTACCACGCCGCAAGGTTCTCTTGACCCGAACAAGACGCCTGCATCATCACTGAAATCACTTAATGGTGTTACTGATATCGTGCCGTTGACCACCGCTGATGTGGTGTTACAAAGCGCGCGCAATCTGGCCGCCGGTGTGATGCTGGGTGTTAACCCTGATCAGCATGAACCGCTGACGGATTATTTGGTTAATGTGCACCTGAAAGATCTACAGCCGGGTAGCTACAATATGATCCTCGGGGAGAAATTAGCCGGTCAGTTGGGTGTTAAGCGGGGTGAAACCCTGCGTTTAATGGTGCCGAGTGCCAGCCAATTCACTCCAATGGGGCGTATTCCCAGCCAGCGCCTGTTTAATATCATTGGCACATTTGCCGCAGACAGTGAAGTAGATGGCTACCAAATGCTGGTAAATCAGCAGGATGCGTCGCGCCTGATGCGCTATCCTGCGGGTAACATTACCGGCTGGCGTTTATTCCTCTCACAACCATTGGCGGTTGATAGCCTGAGCCAGCAAGCCCTACCAGAAGGCACGGTATGGAAAGATTGGCGTGACCGTAAAGGCGAACTCTTCCAGGCGGTGCGGATGGAAAAAAATATGATGGGCTTGTTGCTCAGCCTGATTATTGCTGTCGCAGCCTTTAATATCATTACTTCGCTCGGCCTGTTAGTGATGGAAAAACAGGGCGAAGTGGCGATTTTGCAAACCCAAGGGCTAAGCCGCCGCCAAATTATGTTGGTGTTTATGGTGCAAGGCGCAACCGCCGGGGTCATTGGCGCATTACTTGGCGCGGGGCTGGGCATTTTGCTCGCCAGCCAATTGAACACCATCATCCCCGTGCTCGGTTTACTGATTGATGGCGCGACCTTGCCAGTGGAGATTAATCCGGTTCAGGTGACCGTGATTGCCCTATTGGCGATGGTGATTGCTTTGCTCTCTACGCTTTACCCTTCCTGGCGCGCTGCCGCCGCACAACCTGCCGAGGCTTTACGCTATGAGTAATCATCCTTTATTACAGTGTTTAAACCTGTGCAAACGCTATCAGGAAGGCCAACTGCATACCGACGTATTGCGCAATGTGTCGTTTACTATTGAAGCCGGTGAACTGATGGCCATTGTCGGCAGTTCTGGTTCGGGTAAAAGCACCTTATTGCACTTGTTGGGCGGTCTGGATTCACCGACTTCCGGCGAGGTGATTTATCAAGGGCGCTCATTGAATCAATTGTCTTCCACGGCTAAAGCTGAATTACGCAACCGCGAATTAGGTTTCATTTATCAATTTCACCATTTGCTGCCCGATTTTACCGCATTGGAAAATGTGGCAATGCCACTGTTGATTGGCGGCGCTAAACCGAGTGAAGCACAGGATAAAGCCCGGGCTATGTTAGTTGCTGTGGGGCTGGAAAAGCGCAGTAAGCATCGCCCGTCCGAATTATCTGGTGGTGAACGCCAGCGAGTGGCGATTGCGCGTTCGCTAGTCAATAACCCGTCGCTGGTATTGGCTGATGAGCCGACAGGTAACCTTGACCAGCGCAACGCCGATAGCATTTTCAATTTGTTAGGTGAATTGAATGTTCGTCAGGGGACGGCTTTTTTAGTGGTCACCCACGATTTACAATTGGCGAAACGCATGAGTCGCCAGTTAGAAATGCGTGATGGTCAGCTACAACAGCATTTGACATTGGTGGGGGCAGAATAGTGGCAATGGGAATGGGCGTTTCGCCACTTTCACTCCTCATCGGTTTACGTTTTAGCCGTGGCCGCCGTCGCGGCGGAATGGTGTCATTAATTTCCGTGATTTCCACGTTGGGTATCGCCCTGGGTGTGGCGGTACTGATCGTCGGCTTAAGTGCTATGAATGGGTTCGAACGTGAGCTTAAAAACCGAATTTTGGCAGTAGTACCACATGGCGAAATTGCCGTTGTTAATCAGCCTTTCAGTGGTTGGCCACAAACCTTGCAACGGATTGAAAAAGTTCCCGGAATTGTCGCCGCGGCACCTTATATCAATTTCACTGGCTTGATTGAAAATGCCACGCAATTGCGCGCCGTGCAGGTCAAAGGGGTTGATCCCGAGGCCGAGCAGCGTCTCAGCGCACTGCCCAGTTTTGTGCTTGATAACGCCTGGAATAATTTTAAAGCAGGTCAGCAACAGATTATTTTAGGAAAAGGTCTGGCCGATGCCTTGGGTGTGAAACAGGGGTCGTGGCTGACGGTGATGATCCCTAATAGTGACCCTGAGATGAAATTGCTACAGCCCAAGCGCATCCGCTTGCAGGTGGCGGGCGTCTTTCAATTAAGCGGGCAACTGGATCATAGTCTCGCATTGGTACCTTTAGCGGATGCACAACAATATCTGGATATGGGTGACAGTGTCACTGGTATAGCCATCAAGGTTGATGATGTCTATAACGCCAACAAACTGGTGCGCAATGCCGGTGAAGTCACAAATGCTTATGTGTATATCAGCAGTTGGATTGGCACCTACGGCTATATGTATCGCGATATCCAAATGATCCGTACTATCATGTACTTAGCTATGATTTTGGTGATTGGGGTGGCCAGTTTTAATATTGTCTCCACTCTGGTCATGGCCGTTAAAGATAAAAGTAGTGATATAGCGGTGTTACGCACATTAGGGGCTAAAGATGGCCTGGTCCGGGCAATCTTTATCTGGTATGGCTTGTTAGCCGGGCTTATCGGCAGTGTTAGTGGTGCGGTTGTGGGAGTGATTGTCTCTTTGCAATTAACCAACATTATTCGTGGATTGGAAACGCTGATTGGCCATCAATTTCTGTCAGGTGATATCTATTTTATCGACTTTTTACCGTCAGAACTGCACTGGTTTGATGTGGCTTGCGTGTTAGCAACAGCGTTGGTTTTGAGCCTAATCGCCAGTTGGTATCCGGCTCGTCGTGCCAGCCGTATTGATCCGGCGCGGGTGCTAAGCGGGCAATAAAAGAATCTAAAAAAAGTCACTTTGGTAATCATTTCTCTGGACAATAATGGGTAAGGGGCGAGCTTATGTATTACGGTTTTGATATGGGTGGCACCAAGATAGAGTTAGGCGTTTTTGATGCTAACCTGCAACGAATCTGGCATAAGCGCGTCCCTACACCGCGTGAAGATTACCAACTGTTATTGCAAACATTACATCACTTAACATTGGAAGCAGACGCCCATTGCGGTGTTAAAGGCAGTGTGGGCATTGGTATTCCTGGCCTACCCAATGCGGACGATGGGACGGTATTCACGGCAAATGTGCCTGCGGCAATGGGGCAATCATTGCAAAGCGACCTCTCCACATTGATTGAGCGCGAAGTTCGCATTGATAATGATGCTAACTGCTTTGCATTGTCGGAAGCTTGGGATCCCGATTTTCGCCGCTATCCAACAGTATTAGGGCTGATTCTTGGCACGGGTGTCGGTGGTGGGCTGATTGTGAATGGCAATATTGTCAGTGGGCGTAACCATATCACCGGCGAATTCGGTCATTTTCGCTTGCCAGTAGATGCATTGGATATTCTGGGGGCAGATATTCCGCGGGTAGCATGTGGTTGTGGTCATAACGGCTGTATTGAGAATTACATTTCAGGGCGTGGCTTTGAATGGATGTACAAACACTTCAATCAGCAATCCTTGCCAGCGACTGAAATTATTGCCAACTATAATGTCGGTGAATCCAAAGCTGTAGCACATGTTGAACGCTTTATGGATGTACTGGCCGCTTGTTTAGGTAATTTATTGACTATGCTGGACCCGCATTTGGTCGTAATTGGTGGTGGATTATCTAATTTCGAGCATATTTATCAAGAACTACCAAAACGGCTGCCGCAGCACTTATTGCGAGTAGCCCGCTTGCCGCGCATCGAGAAAGCGCGTTATGGTGATTCGGGCGGTGTTCGTGGGGCGGCGTTCCTGCATTTGTCTGAGCGTTATTTAATCAATAGCAAATAAAAATAGCTAAAATAGAGGCAAAAGGTTATGCGCATTCGTCATCGGCTATGTCGGTTTCGCAAGAATAAGCACTTGCGGCATCAGCGTTTTCGCTCCCGTATTTTTCATCGAGACAGTGCCGCGACATCAGAAATGAAAAAGCCGTTTGTGGTGGTGCTGACTGGAGCCGGTATCTCAGCGGAATCCGGTATTCGTACTTTCCGCGCCGCAGATGGTTTGTGGGAAGAACATCAGGTGGAAGATGTTGCTACTCCTGAAGGGTATCGCCGTGATCCTGAATTAGTTCAGGCCTTTTATAATGCACGTCGACGTCAGTTACAGCAGCCGGACATTGCACCGAATGCCGCTCATTTTGCATTAGCTGATTTGGAAGCTGTTCTGGGTGATAACTTTGTGCTGATCACTCAAAATATAGATAATTTGCATGAGAAGGCGGGAAGCACTCGCGTAATTCATATGCATGGCGAACTGCTAAAAGTGCGCTGCACACAGTCAGGTCAAGTTCTGGACTGGCCGGGTGACCTCAGCGCGGGCGAGCGCTGCCATTGTTGCCAATTCCCATCGCCTCTGCGCCCACATATTGTGTGGTTTGGTGAAATGCCAATGGGAATGGATGAGATTTATCAGGCGCTGGCCGAAGCAGATTTCTTTATTTCAATTGGTACATCAGGTCATGTCTATCCTGCGGCCGGCTTTGTTCATGAATCAAGTTTGCATGGTGCTCATACTGTCGAGTTGAATCTGGAGCCAAGCCAGGTGGAAAGTCAGTTTGATGAAAAACACTATGGATTAGCCAGCAAAGTGGTTCCTGAATATGTACGCGAATTTTTGACAACGCGAGGCGAGAATCGCCAGGGCGACTAAATGACTCGGCATAATGTATGCCGTAGTGTTATTCACGGTGTTCATTGAGCCAAAATGGCGACTGAATAAGCAATAAACCGGGCTGGTTGAGAAATAATTCATCCGGCTCGGCTCTTCACGACGTTTTATTATTCTGGCTTAAGTTTGTCTAAACTGACCTGACGCAATATTTGATGGTGATCACTTCCCCATAATGATATTCACAATTATGAAGGTGGGAACCATGGACAAATTACTCGACCGCTTTTTCAACTATGTTTCTTTTGATACACAAGCAAAAGCCAATGTAAAATCCGTGCCGAGCACTGAAGGGCAGCGCAAGCTGGCCTTGGTATTACAACATGAGTTGCAGGCGCTGGGTTTTTCTCACACTAGCGTGAGTGACCACGGTTGTGTGATGGCAACATTGCCTGCAAATGTCTCCTGGCCGGTCCCCACCATTGGTTTTATTGCTCATCTTGATACTTCACCCGATTTCTCGGGTAAAAATGTTAACCCGCAGATTGTAGAAAACTACCGTGGTGGTGATATCGCTTTGGGGATGGGTGATGAGATTTTGTCCCCAGTCATGTTTCCCATTTTGCATCAACTGCTCGGACACACATTAATTACCACTGATGGTAAGACTTTACTGGGGGCTGATGATAAAGCGGGTATTGCCGAAATTATCACTGCGATGGTGCGCTTAAAACACAATAATGTGCCGCATGGGGAGATCCGAATTGCTTTCACGCCGGATGAAGAGGTGGGCAAAGGTGCGCGCTTCTTTGATGTGGCAGGATTTAATGCGCAATGGGCTTATACCGTGGATGGCGGTGGTGTCGGTGAGTTGGAATTTGAGAACTTTAATGCGGCATCGGTGACGATAAAGATTGTCGGTAATAATGTGCATCCCGGCAGCGCCAAAGGGGTGATGGTGAATGCATTGTCGCTGGCAACTCGTTTCCATCAAGAATTACCCGCGAATGAAACTCCTGAATGTACAGAGGGTTATGACGGTTTTTATCATCTACAAAGCATTAAAGGCACGGTTGAACGCGCTGAAATGCACTATATCGTACGAGATTTTAACCGCGATGGTTTTGAAGCACGTAAGAAAAACATGGTGGATATTGCTAAACGGGTAGGCAAAGGTTTACACCGCGATTGTTATATCGAAATCATTATGGACGATAGCTACTACAATATGCGTGAGCATATAATTAAGCATCCACATATCATCGAGATAGCACAGCAGGCGATGCGCGATTGCGATATCACACCTATCATGAAACCGATTCGTGGTGGCACTGATGGTGCGCAGTTATCCTTCCTTGGTTTACCTTGCCCGAATATCTTTACAGGTGGCTATAATTATCATGGTAAACATGAATTTATAACCTTGGAAGGGATGGAAAAAGCAGTCGAAGTTATCATGCGTATTGCTGAGCTAACGGCTAAACGAGCTAAAGAGTAATAAGTCTGGCTGCCTAATTAAAACGCCCCGTTTATCGGGGCGTTTGTGTATCATAAGTGGCTAATATTAATCGTTAAAATACCAATAACCGCTGTTCACGAGCGCGGTAAGCATTGCCAGGAAGGAAGGATCTTCGAGTGCATCACCCAGTTTTGCAGCATCAACACTGAAGTGTTGACACAAAGCATCGGCGGCTTGTAAATGCGGGGTATTAATTAACTCACCGTTAGCAAAGCATTGGTCGCCAATACGCAGAACACGCAGACCAGTAAGTCGTTGTAATTCATCACCTTGCTTGAGAAGTTCATAAACATCACCAGCCTGATAAGGCGGCTCTGGCGGGGCGATATCCAGCTCATGACGAGATTGAGAAATAAACTCGCCAAACCAATTTTGGAAATCCTCGGGTTGCTGGACTAAATCAAGCATCATGGCCCGAAGTTTATCGACTTCTTGTGGTAGCACTTCGGCGGGATGTTCCCGCAATTGTAAATCCGGATCACTATAGCGGTAACTGCCTAACTCGCGAGAAAGCACATAGTCGGCAAAGCCGCTGACCAGCTCACGGCTATTAGGGGCACGGAAGCCGACTGAATAATTCAGTGCATTTTCAAGTGCATAGCCTTCATGAGGAAAGCCCGGTGGAATATAGAGAATATCACCCGGTTCCATTTCTTCATCAATAATGGCGTCGAATGGCCCAACTTGCAGCAGGTCAGGATGAGGGCAATGCTGCTTCATTTCTGCTTTTTCACCCACTCGCCAGCGGCGGCGACCGGTGCCTTGAATGATAAAAACATCATATTGGTCAAAATGCGGGCCAACACCGCCCCCGGGTACTGAGAAGGAGATCATTAAATCGTCCATCCGCCAGTCAGAAAGTGGGCGGAATGGGCGCATCAAGGCGGCGGCGGGTTCATGCCAGTGGTCAACGGCCTGTACCAGTAATGACCAATTAGTTTCACCTAAGTGATCAAAACTCTCAAATGGGCCATGGCTCACTTCCCAGCGGCCATCTTCATGGCTCACCAGCCGGCTATCGACTTCATTCTCCATGGCTAAGCCAGCAAGCTCATCTGGTGAGAGCGGGTCAATAAAGTTTTTAAAGCCACGTTTGAGTATGACGGGGCGCTTTTGCCAGTAGCGTTGCAGAAAATCAGACCAATCGAGATTGAGTTGGTAATCCATGTTTATTCCAGGATATGGGTGAACTTGCTTGCGATTATAACGGATGCCTGTCATTAGTATCAGGTGTTGTTAGGCAAATTTATTAATCAGCGTGATAATCATTTTGCTGGCCAAAAATCACCATCATCCTTGCTCCCCCTAAGGGGCTTTCCGTGATGGTTATCTTGCCTTGATATTGTTCAATAATTTCGGCCGCAACAGATAATCCAAGCCCTTGCCCCGGGCGCAAAGTATCCACACGCTGGCCTCGTTGGAAAATCAATTGTCTTTTACTTTCAGGGATACCCGGCCCATCATCGTCAACGACGATGGTGAGTTGTTTTTCAGAGTGCAGGGCCGTTATTTCGACGAACTCCAGGCAGTACTTGCAAGCATTCTCCAGAACATTGCCCATCACTTCCATAAAGTCATTTTGTTCGCCCAAAAAAGTCACTTCAGGTGAAATGTCTAACGTCAACACCACCCCTTTGCGTTGATAAACTTTATTGAGAGCACTGCACAGGCTATCAAGTAGGGCGGGAACAGAATGAATTTCGCGAATCAATACGTTATGTTCGGAGCGCATACTGGCCCGATGTAGATAATAGCCAATTTGCTGAGAAATACGACTTATCTGCTCAAGCATAATGGGTTCCACTTCTTCAATGGTCGTCTGCTTCCCCGTGCGCAAAGAGCGCAATGTCGTTTGCAATACTGCCAGCGGCGTTTTGAGGCTATGAGTGAGGTCGGAGAGCGTTGTGCGATATTTTGTATACCGCTGGCGTTCATTGGTTAGCAAAATATTGAGATTTCGAACCAAGCTCTGCAATTCGCGTGGAGGATTCTCATCCAGTTGATCTCGCTCACCTTTTTCTAACTGACCTATCTGACTGGCCAGGGCTTTAATGGGCCTTAAGCTCCAATAGGCGGCAAGCCAAAGCAAAGGAACAACTAACAGTAAATTCGCTAGCAAGACATAACTAAACCAGTTCCAGACCAAATCTGAGCGCTGTAATTCTTGCGGAATCGTATCGACAACCACAATAGAGAGCTGTGGTAAACGCGGTGTCGCGGGATAAGTATTCACGGATACGGAATGAGTGAGAGCGCTGCTGTCAGTATCATCATATTTTTTTAGCTGGTCTTGCGCTTTCGGGTTATCACCCAACATCATGCTACTGATATGTGTACCGGTATCCAGCTCATAAAACCCCGGTTTTTGTAACCAACTCTTTTCGATATGAGACTCAAGTTCGGGCACATTTCGTTGACGCCACAGAATATTGCCATTTTTATCGTAAATCAGAACCAGTGTAGGTATGTTCAGTTCAAGTTCTGGCGGAACTGAGATGCTCAACTTGTTGTCATGCCACTGGGCCAAACTGAAAAATAAATTACTTTCACCGCGATGGGCACTGAAGGTGTTTTTATCAAAGCTGACAATATAGCCGACGACGGCGACCATACCATAGGATAACGACAGCGCTAAGATGACACCGGCTGTCGCCATAAGAAAACGGGCACGAAGAGAGAATGGCTTGTTATTTTTCCTGAACATGATGTCTAGTTGGCGTCAAAACGGTATCCCTGACCACGGATGGTCATAATCACTTCACCTTCATGTTCTGCCTGCAGTTTTTTACGTAAACGGCCCATTAATACATCAATGGTATGGCTTTCACGCAGTTCTGCATCAGGATAAAGTTGCAGCATTAACGTATCTTTGCTGACGACTTTTCCTGCATTACGAATAAGAGTTTCAATGATAGTGTATTCGAAAGCGGTCAGTTTAATCTGTTGCTGATTGACGCACAACTCTCGACGTGAAAGGTCAATTTGAAACGGAGGAAATTCAATTATCTGAGATGCCAGGCCGATATTACGCCGCATCAAAGCTTGAATACGCGCGATAACTTCTTCCAGATGAAAAGGCTTGGTAACATAATCGTCTGCACCAGCTTCCAGCACCGCGACTTTATCTTGCCAGCTTTCGCGTGCCGTCAGCACCAAAATCGGGAGATTTGTCTGATGGCTACGCCAGCGACGTATAAGACTCAACCCATCTTCACCCGGCAAGCCAAGATCGATAATAGCGATATCTGGGGCATGTTCTTGCAAGAAATAGTCTGCCTCTTTGGCATCTTCCGCCGCATCAACCTGATGACCCATTTCACGCATTTGCACGGTTAGATGGTGACGCAACAAAGCATTATCTTCGACAACTAAAACCCGCATGCAACATTCCTCGATAAGACGTTAACCGGGTAACATGATATTACCCGACAAGTAAAAATTAAAACAGTGACTTAGAAAGTGTAACGCAAACCTACTTTCATCGCCTGATCACTGACTTTCCAGTTATGGTAGGTGTAACCCACTTCAGCGGCGAGGCTTTCTGTCAGAGCATAGTCTGTTGTTATCCGCGCTTCATGGAATGCCCGGCCATCATAGTTTGCCAAACGGTAGGCAACATCAAGCCCGATATCCTGTGATAACGTGCTTTTGATGCCGACTTCACCAGTAGCACTATTGTAAGTATTGGTTTTTTTACCGTCTTTGCTGGCATCAAACACCATGGCATGCCGGCTGCCACCCACTAAGGTGTAAAAATCAATATTGGGTGAGAATGCAACATGGTAACCCAACCCAAGGACGGCTTCCGCAAGACCCCGGTCACTATTGGCAATACTGTTTATACGGCCATCAATAAACAGATCGTTATCAAAACCATAGCCGCCGTTAAGGTAGATTCCGCCCATATCACGGTTGCCGATATGGCTGTATTGGCCTTGATTAAATTGTTTATCAAAGCGGTCATTACTACTGATTGAACCATATTGCAGGCCACCGGCGACATAGGTGTAATCAGCGGCCATGGCGGCAGTACAGGTCGCCATTAGGGCGAGAGAAAGTAGTGTTTTCTTCAACATAATGATAATAGCTCCAGCGAGTGTAACGTCCTTTTTGACATCGCTTGTATTATCAATGACAGCGGCTAAACCGGGGCTAAACAGGGGCAGTACGCAGGGGAATAAGCAATTATACAGGTGGCATTGTTTTGCCACCTGTACTTGAGGCTAATACATTACTTCAATTCATCGACCATGGTTATGGCTCGACCAATGTAGTTGGCCGGTGTCATAGCTTTCAGGCGGGTTTTTTCTTCTTCCGGTAGAGCAAGGCTGTCGATAAATGCTTGCATACCCGCTGCATCAACACGTTTTCCTCGTGTCAATTCCTTCAGTTTTTCATACGGTTTTTCAATGCCATAACGACGCATGACGGTTTGGATAGGTTCGGCCAGAACTTCCCAGTTATGGTCCAACTCTTCCAATAAATGCGCTTCATTGACTTCTAACTTGCTAATGCCTTTCATCGTCGCCTGATATGCGATCACGGCATAACCCAGGCCCACGCCCAAGTTACGCAGCACAGTGGAGTCGGTCAGGTCACGCTGCCAGCGCGATACTGGAAGTTTACTGGCTAAATGGCCGAGCACTGCATTGGACAGCCCCAGATTGCCTTCGGAGTTCTCGAAGTCGATTGGGTTCACTTTATGAGGCATGGTGCTCGAGCCAATTTCACCGGCGATGGTTTTTTGCTTGAAGTGACTCAATGCAATATAACCCCAGATATCGCGGTCAAAATCGATCAGGATGGTATTAAAACGCGCTACACAATCGAAGAGTTCAGCAATGTAATCATGAGGTTCGATTTGCGTCGTATAGGGATTCCAGTTGATCCCCAGTGAAGTGACAAAAGCTTCACTGAATTGATGCCAATCAACTTCAGGGTAGGCAACAATGTGGGCATTGTAGTTACCTACTGCGCCATTAATTTTGCCTAAAATTTCGACTTGTGACAGTTGACGGAATTGACGTTCCATCCGGTAAGCGACGTTCGCCAGTTCTTTACCGATTGTGGACGGCGTCGCCGGCTGGCCGTGAGTACGGGATAGCAGCGGTAAATCACGGTACTGGTGGGCCAGTGCTTTGATGGAATCAATAATCTGACGCCACATCGGTAATACGACATCCTGACGCGCCGTTTGCAACATTAAGGCATGTGACAGGTTATTGATATCTTCTGAAGTACAGGCAAAGTGGATAAATTCTGATACGGCATGCAATGCCGGCACACTTTCAACTTTCTCTTTCAGGAAGTACTCAACGGCTTTCACATCATGATTTGTGGTGCGCTCAATGGTTTTGATGCGCTGCGCATCTTGTTCACTGAATTCTTGCACAATTTTATCAAGGTAAGCGTTTGCGTTAGCATCAAAAGCGGGAACTTCTTTGATTTCTGCACAGGCGGCCAGTTTTTGCAGCCAACGTACTTCGACCTGCACACGGAATTTCAGCAAACCGAATTCGCTAAAGATTGGGCGCAGTGCGCTGACTTTGTCGCCGTAGCGTCCATCAATAGGGGAAACGGCGGTCAGTGAGGATAATTCCATCGGTGGCAACTCCTGAGAAAGGATTTTAATTATGAGCAAGAATACTCTGCGCCTGTTTAAACAGACGATTTCGCGAGAACATTAACTGCAAGCGGCTTCCACCGACTTGTTGCCAAAGCACGGCTGAGCGGATCCCCGCCAGCAGGGCGGCTCGAACTTTTGCCTGCACCAATGTGCTTTGTAAAATGGCGGGTGAGCCAGTAACTTGAATGCGTGGCCCGAGCGGGCTGATAACATCCGTATAAATAGCGGCCAGCGAACTCATCATTGTTTCAGATTCAAGATCGAAATGTGCCAGTTGGCGATCAAGCTGGCTGATGCGGTCACCTAACGTATTCATAGCCGATTTATTGGCATTGAGCTTTCTTTCAAGCACCATCAGGCTCAGAGTATAGCGGGTCAATTCAGCCGCAGGCCCTTGGCGGTTGGCGTTTAAGACACTTTGCAGTGTTTCCAACCCCATTTTTAGGGATTGTTCATTACCGCCATATACCGCCAGAGTTGAAGGTGGGTTAGTTTGTAGCAACCCATTCAACATCGTTTTCAATGCATCATTGTCGCATTGACCTTCATGAGCCAATTGCTGAACCAAGCGAGCTGACTGGCAGATTCCCGCCAATGCCAACGTAATATCATAATAATTTTTCGCCACGGTCACTCCTGTAATCGTTCTGGTTCATTAATATACCCGTCATACTTCAAGCGGCATGTGCGTTTTCTGCTCTCGACTTCCCGCCTTCCCGCAACTTAGGGTATGGGTTGAATTAGTTTGTAACTGAACCAGGCAGTGGGTAGCGCTCTTCTATAATACCACCTCCGAGGCAGACTTCGCCTTGGTAGAAAACCGCAGACTGGCCGGGCGTTACTGCGGCCACGGGATTGTCAAACCGTACCTCAACACGCTCGTCATCCAGTGGCGTCACAGTGCAAGGAATGTCCTGTTGGCGGTAACGAGTTTTTACCACGCAGCGGAAAGCGGCGGTGACAGGTTCTCTGTCAACCCAATGTAATTGTTGGGCAATCAGGCCCACTGACATTAAACGAGGATGTTCATGTCCTTGCGCGACCAGCAAGATATTGTTGGCAACATCTTTATCCACAACATACCAAGGGTCATCGCCGCCATCTTTCGTGCCGCCAATACCTAAACCTTTGCGTTGACCCAGAGTGTGATACATCAGCCCCTGATGTTCACCCACATGTTGGCCGTCAACTGTCATGATTGGGCCGGGTTGGGCAGGCAGATAGCGGCCCAGGAAATCACGGAATTTGCGCTCACCGATAAAGCAGATACCCGTTGAGTCTTTTTTCTTGGCGGTAACCAGATCAAGTTGTTCGGCGATACGGCGCACTTCTGGCTTTTCTAATTCACCGACAGGGAACAGGCTTTGAGCGAGTTGTTCGTGACTTAAGGTGTAAAGGAAATAACTTTGGTCTTTATTACCATCAAGGCCACGCAACAAGCGGCTTTTACCCTCGACATCCTGACGACGGACATAGTGACCGGTAGCAATGTAGTCCGCACCCAAGTCTTCGGCAGCGAACTCAAGGAAAGCTTTAAATTTGATTTCTTTATTACACAGAATATCAGGGTTAGGAGTGCGTCCTGCTTTATATTCTTCCAGGAACAGTTCGAACACGTTATCCCAGTATTCTGCAGCAAAATTGACGGTGTGCAACTCCATGCCCAGTTTGTCGCATACTGCTTGAGCATCGGCCAAATCGGTCGCTGCTGAGCAATACTCTTCGCCATCATCCTCTTCCCAGTTCTTCATGAACAAGCCGGCAACTTGATAGCCCTGTTGCTGGAGCAGGTAGGCGGAAACGGAAGAATCGACACCGCCGGACATACCGACGATTACTTTTTTCTGGCTGTTATCTGACATGGGAGTCTCACTAACGTAAATACCTACAGCCCCAGAGAAGGCGATGACGGATGACATTATCCGACTAACTTTTCAACGCGGGTAAGGCATTATAAAAACAAGCGCCGGATTTTATCACGTTGACTGCATTGCTGCATGGTAGATTCGCACTCTCGGTAAAATTACCTGAGTAAATCAAATTAGCCTTTTATAAGGGCCAGTTAAATGAGCCAACCAGATCAAGCGAATAACGCTCGGGTTGTTGATAGCAACGGATACTTTCAGCAACTAAGGGTGAGCGCAAATTACCCGCTTGCAGTATCTCATCAGCAGTGAGCCACAGGCAGCAGTCGATATCGCTGTCATGGGGGTGTGTGGGTAAGGGGGCCAGTAGCTCAATAACAAAAGCGAAACGCAAAAAGGCGGTTTTATCCGGTGCTAGCCATTGGTGCATACGCAAAAAAGATTGCGGAGTGGCCCGAATACCGGTTTCTTCCCACAATTCTCTTTCTGCGGCCTGTAGTAGAGTTTCATCAGCTTCTAAATGGCCCGCTGGCTGATTCCATAATTTTTTGCCATTGATAGTCTCTTCGACGATCAAAAACTTCCCTTGAGCATGCACAACACATGCCACGGTGACATTGGGCTTAAACATGTTTTATCTCCTTCCATTCGCCGGGCTGTAAATCATCAAGGCTTAAATTTCCCATACTAAAACGTATCAGGCGCAGGGTAGGGAAGCCAATATGGGCTGTCATTCTGCGCACCTGCCGGTTACGGCCTTCGAAAAGAGTGACCTTTAGCCAACTTGTGGGGATGGCTTTGCGCTCTCGAATTGGCGGATTACGCGGCCATAACCATGTAGGTTCGCTAACCAATTCCGCACCGGCGGGTAATGTCGGGCCGTCTTTTAAGGTGATTCCAGCCCTTAATTGGCTGAGCACGTCATCGCCCGGCACCCCTTCGACTTGTACAAAATAGACTTTACCGGTTTTCTGGGCGGGTTGCGTGAGCATGGCCTGCAATTTGCCATCATTAGTTAATACCAGTAAACCTTCGCTATCACGATCAAGCCGACCGGCAGCATAAACATCTGTAAAAGGAATAAATTCCTTCAAAGTTGTGCGCCCGGACTCATCTGTGAACTGTGGTAAAACATCAAATGGCTTGTTGAATAACAATACTCGTCGTGGGGCCATGGGCTTCGCCTGTTTAGCCTGTGTCTTGGTGCTGAATCGGTTAACTTTGTGATTTTTAACAGAGAATTTATTCATGATTATTGCGATTTCGAATGATTAGCGCATTATACCTCAATCTGTTTCGGATTGGCGTGGAACGAATATTCAAGTAGTATTGACACGAATCTTACAAGGCATTAACAAAATTGCGCTGAAGGAGAGGTTGATGGAAAGCAAAGTAGTTGTTCCGGCAGAAGGTAAGAAAATTACTGTCGATGCTCAGGGTAAACTGGTTGTTCCGCATAATCCGATCATTCCATTTATTGAAGGTGACGGCATTGGCGTTGATGTGACCCCAGCCATGATCAACGTGGTGGATGCTGCGGTTAAGAAAGCCTATAAAGGTGAGCGTAAAATCTCCTGGATGGAAATCTATACCGGCGAGAAATCAACCCATGTTTATGGCAAAGATGTTTGGCTGCCAGAAGAAACATTAGATCTGATTCGTGAATATCGCGTTGCAATTAAAGGCCCATTAACCACTCCGGTTGGTGGTGGCATTCGTTCTTTGAACGTTGCTTTGCGCCAACAACTCGACTTGTATGTGTGCCTGCGCCCTGTGCGTTATTACGAAGGTACCCCAAGCCCGGTAAAACACCCTGAGCTGACTAATATGGTCATTTTCCGCGAAAACGCGGAAGACATCTATGCGGGTATTGAATGGAAAGCCGGTTCACCAGAAGCTGAAAAAGTGATTAAGTTCCTGCGTGAAGAGATGGGCGTGAAGAAAATCCGCTTCCCTGAACAATGTGGTATCGGTGTAAAACCGTGTTCAGAAGAAGGGACCAAGCGCTTGGTACGTGCCGCAATTGAGTATGCAATTACCAACGATCGTGAATCAGTCACTCTGGTTCATAAAGGCAACATTATGAAATTCACTGAAGGCGCATTTAAAGACTGGGGTTACCAGTTAGCGCGTGAGGAATTTGGTGGTGAGCTGATCGATGGCGGCCCGTGGGTTAAAATCAAGAATCCAAACAACGGTAACGACATCATTATTAAGGATGTTATTGCCGATGCTTTCCTGCAACAGATTCTACTGCGCCCGGCTGAATATGATGTTATCGCGTGTATGAACCTGAATGGCGATTACATTTCTGATGCATTGGCAGCGCAGGTTGGCGGTATCGGTATTGCCCCTGGTGCCAACATTGGTGATGAGTGCGCATTGTTTGAAGCAACTCACGGTACAGCGCCGAAATATGCGGGCCAAGATAAGGTGAACCCAGGTTCTATTATCTTGTCTGCGGAAATGATGCTGCGCCATATGGGCTGGTTCGAAGCGGCTGATTTAATTATCAAAGGCACAGAAGGCGCAATTCAGGCCAAGACTGTGACCTATGATTTCGAGCGCTTGATGGATGGCGCTAAACTGTTGAAATGTAGTGAATTTGGCGACGCCATTATTCAGCACATGTAATCGGCAGTTTAAGTAACACCTCACGGAGGCTTCGGCTTCCGTGGGTTTTCAACCCTTTTTCATTTCTTCTGCAAAACCATTCTGCAAAACTGTACAAAAAACAACCCAAACTAAACGGTTAAAACTAGCCATTCCTTACCCCGGTCATCATTATATTTATCAGTCATAGCTTGGTTTTTATGTCCAAGCAACGTCTTAGTGTCTATCCCTTGATCGCGATATAACCTTTCTGATAATGACCGCTGCTCGTGAAATGTTGGAGGTGTACCGTCCTTCCAATCTAATCCACTTTTATCTCTTGCAGCAGAGAACCCCGTGGTGGTTGCATTTCCTGACACCTTACCGCCACGCTTAGCCATTGATGTTGTATGGTGGTAATGGAGCATGTATGGACTAACTATCAGATCACGGCAACGTGTTATAACGTCTTGCAACGTGTAACCGATGGCATCACATTTTAGGTTTAGCGGTATAGCTAATCTGGTACCGGTTTTTTCTTGTACTATATGGAGATGATTATCCCAAACATCGCTGAACTTCATATTCACTACATCCCCCAACCGCTGGCCCGTAACCAGAGCAAGAAGCATTGAATTCTGGATATAGTTTTGCATGTCAGCCGCTGTGCTAAATATAGAATTCCACTCGTCAAAACTTAAACGAACGCGAGTGACTTTATTTGCTGGTTGCTTGGTAGCTAGCGCGGGATTGTAGCCGGGAGGAACCTCACCAGCATGTTGCGCTTCCTTGTACACATCGATTAGCACCATGCGGACAACCTGTGCCATCCGTTTTTGTCCCTTGTCTTTATACTCTTCGATGACAGAAGCTATATCCCTAGCGCCAACATCAGGAAGGAGTAACATTCCACAATGACGGCTGAACGCTTCGACAGGCGCACTTTTTTGCTTAAGTGTATTGAGCTTTATTTCCTCACTGTCGTAACGTTCTTGCTGGATTGCGAGATAGCGATCTAACCAACGGGTAACCGTTATCATCAGCCACCAGATTGATGACTGGGCTCATCTCTTGATTAACCTGGGTGAGCTCGTTGCCGATGGGTATCAGGTTGCTGCTGATGTTGAAAAATATGGCGCAATCCTGTTTTGCACTCTTACAGACGAATATAACCCAATGACCCGAATCATCCTCAGCCGTGATGGCCGTAGGATTGATAATCTGCCTTTCGGTTCCGTTTCGCTGATCCGCGTAACGCCGATAGCAGAGTCAGAGATTGAACACCTTGATCAATCTGATGAATGGGCATCAAGCGCAGCTAGACATGTTCTCGCGGAACGGCAGATAGAAACATAGACAATTATCACGAAGTTATTCACGGCCCTTACGGGGCAGAGTGAGTTCACTCACCTTATTTAAAGGAAGAACAGCATCAAATGATTGGACCTTGTTCTGCTGTGAGCGAGGAGAGGAAGTTCGGAATGCATACTGACATCAAGGTGTCTTGAGTCATAGCGAGCAGGTCAGGTCACTTTAGCTGGTTATAAGGCTAGTCAACGATTTAGTTGCTTACATATAGATTGCAAAATTATACTTTTAATTCAACTTGTTATGAGGCATCTTGGGCTATTTTAGCTTTACCTATCTTTTTTGTTGTATCTCCTATCTTCGGTTTGTACATTCATGCAGACAAACTAAGGAGAATTGCCATGATTTACATTGAACGCCTTGAATTTATCCATAAAAGTGGAGACGTGCTGTACCCTGCCAAGATAACAAGAAAATCATCGGGAAAAACCGCCTTCCACCTTGTACCATTTGGCCTTGATAAGACCGAGGACCTTGTAGAGGTGGAAGATCCTTCAGAAGCAATTCGGCTGGTGCTTGATGAACGTCATTCCATTCGCTGCAGCACACTTAAAGCCACTATTACTGATAAAAAAGGCAAGCGAATTAAGCGAACAGGCATATACAGCATTGAGGGTGTTAGCATAAAAGAATACATCGTCAGGTAATGGCTGTGAGTTCAACGAGTCGATGCACAAAATTTTTCCGCTCAAGCTAAAAGGTCTACTGACATTATGATGCGTTAGCCTTCAAAAATTAGAGTCATTCATAGCGGGAGGGAGTATGTACGGACCAGATCCATCCAATACACATCCAATGAAGGGATTTCCTCAGGTTTGTTTTGTCAAAAATACTGTGACAAATCCAAACATCATAGTGGGTGATTTTACTTATTACGACGATCCAGAGGGCTCAGAAAACTTCGAGCGCAACGTTCTCTATCATTTCCCTTTTATTGGTGACAAGCTGATTATCGGTAAGTTTTGCGCCATAGCAAAAGGTGTCCAGTTCATTATGAACGGAGCAAACCATAAACTTTCTGGTTTCTCTACTTTCCCATTTTATATTTTCGGGAATGGATGGGAAAAGTCCATGCCCCAAGCCGGTGATTTACCCTACAAAGGCGATACTATGATCGGCAATGATGTGTGGATCGGGTATAAAGCGCTGATTATGCCAGGAGTAAAGATCGGCAACGGGGCGATAATCTCTTCACGTTCGGTGGTTACTTCTGATGTACCTGCATATGCGGTTGTAGGTGGTAATCCTGCCAAAGTGATTAAGAAACGTTTTGCTGATGAAACGATAGCAACGCTGGAAAAACTGGCGTGGTGGGATTGGCCCGTAGAAAAGATTACTCAAAACCTTACTGCAATAATGTCCAGTGATATCGAAGCATTACAGAACTAAAAGGTCCTGTTTTTTGGTCTTCACATTCGTGGTACTTATGATGTCTGCTTCTGGCACAAAACCGCCTGCAATAGTTGCATGCGGCAGTTGAACTCACAGCGAGAAGCGGACGTCAGTGACCGTAATGGCCTCTTCGGCAAGGCAGGATCCGATCTTATTACGTATCACCTCGATTCAGGCCAGCAGCCACTGCCAAAAGTAAGGCTGCAGTTGCTAACCCACAGGCCAGCCAGAGTGTATCTGTCAGGGCCAACATATCTACGATCTGACCCCCGCTCCATGATCCCAGCGCAATCCCTGTATTGAATACCCCGACATAAAGCGCAGCAGCGATCTCCACGGCACGGGGTGCGGCTTTCATCATCCAGGTCATCAGTCCGACAGAAAGCCCACCGTAAGCCAGCCCCCAGAATATGAGGACACCACCACCACCTGTGACCGATTGCCCGGTGGTAATGAACAGTAACGGCGTTAACACAAGACCTGTCGCAATCACAATCAGGGTGAATGTTGTATAGCGCGCTGCGGTGGTGCCCGCCAAAAAATTACCGGCGATGCCAGCAACACCGTAGGCGAACAAGATGGCACCTATCCACTGCGTATCAAATCCTGACACTGAGATCAGTAGTGGGCGCACAAAGGTAAAGGCCACGAAATGACTTGTTACGAGCAGCAACGTCAGGAATAAGCCCGCTTGTATTTTGCGGTTGCCAAGTTGGGCAATGAACTGGCTAATATTAGCCGAACCCGTAACGGGCAACGCCGGAATGACCACAAGGTGGAAGACAAGCACCAATGCGCTGAAAAGTGCCATGATTCCAAATGCCCAGCGCCAGCCGATGACATCGCCAATAAACGCACCCAGGGGCACGCCCAATACCGATGCAGCAGCAACACCACCGAAGATAATGGAGGTTGCCAGGCCAATAGCATTCTCCGGAACCAGACGTGAGGCAAGACCGCCCGCGATTGCCCATATTCCCCCCATGCAGAAGCCGACCAGAATCCGGGCTGCGAGCATTAAGATCAAATTGGGTGCTAGTGCAGAGGCAAGATTTGCCATCACCAGCAACACCAGCAGGCCACACAGTATCCATCGGCGATCTATTCCACCTGATGCAATGATGACGAATGGCGCGAATAAAGCTGCCAGAAATGCTGGCAGGGAAATCATCAGACCCGCGCTTCCGGTGGTGATGTTGAGTGTTCCGGCTATGGATGTCAGCAAGCCCACCGGGAGCATTTCTGTTGTGACAACAGAGAAAGTTGCCAGACCGACAGCAATCACTGCTGTCCAAGAGTTGCGAACAGATTTCATGGTAGAAAATGTAATCATCATTCAGATCCTGGAGAACGCACCCAGCTCAGGTGCGATTATCCTGCTTGTGTAGGGTGAAATGACTTAAAAGTGCCATGAGCAGTACCAGGATTCCGGCACATAAGGCGACGTAAAATCCAATCCGTGGTTCACTGCTATCAACAACCTGACCGGCGATTGCGGCGCCCAGCGCAACGCCCACATTCAGCCCGGCCAGCAGCCAGGTCATGCCCTCTGTTAACTGGCTTTCAGCCACCTGCCGTTCAATGAGCGACATGGCCACGATCATGGTTGGGGCGAAAAAGAGGCCCGCCACCAGGACGGCTGCCGCCAGTGCGGTAAGATTTGTGACCAGTATCAGTGGGATAGTGGTTGTGGCAGTTGCCAGCCCGCCCAACCACAACAGCCGATGGAGCGGGGTTTTCAGTTTGAGTGAGCCATAGATTAATCCGGACAGACATGAACCAACGGCATACGCTGATAAAACCAGGCCGGCGGCTGCCGGGTGCCCCAGTTGTCCTCCGTAGGCGACACTCACGATATCAACCGTGCCGACAATGACGCCCATTGCCACCATCAGCAGCGCCAACAGCCGTACGCTTGCCATATGAATGACCGAACCAGAGCCAATTTTGCAGCAGGAGGGTGCCATAATCGGAGGTTCCGTGCCGCGCTGTATTACCAGTGCAAACACGCCTAAAAACAGCAAAAGTGCCGTGAGCAGTAGACCTGCCTGGGGAAACAACGCGATGGAAAGGCCAATCGAGAGGGGCGGCCCAACAATAAACGTCAGCTCATCGAGCACCGTTTCAAGCGAATAGGCTGTCTGCAAACGCGGCTGGCCCCGGTACAGCACCGTCCAGCGTGCCCGTACCATGGCAGACATACTGGGCATAAACCCCGCCAGGACTGCGCCGAAAAAAAGGACCCAGTTGGCAACATTCCAGTGGGAACAGGCTATGAGGATGAGAAAGCCGGTGACACTGATAGCCGAAGCCGCAGGCAAAACTCGATGCTGCCCATAACGATCCACATATCGGGAGATCCGTGGTGACAGCAGGGCGTAGGTCAGAACAAAGGTCGCGGAAATTGCTCCTGCCAGCGCATAACCACCGCTCTGCCGCGAAAATAGAGTGATAATCCCGATGCCTGCCATCGGCAATGGGATCCGCGCAAGTAGACCAGCAACGGCAAAATGTCCCGTGCCAGGGACAGAAAAAAGGTCTCGATACAGATTAGCCATCATAATCTCCGGTAGCATTTGCTTGCCACAACGTGGTGACACAGCGACAATACATACAACGCGTATGAATCTAATTCTATATTCATACGAAGTGTTTGTAAATAATCATTCATATCGTATGTAAGGAGAGGATTATGGTTCGCCGAACCCGCGCTGAGATGGAAGAGACAAGAGCTACATTGTTAGCAACTGCCCGTAAGGTTTTTTGCGAATATGGCTACGCTGAAACCTCGATGGATGACCTGACTGCGCAAGCAGGGCTGACCCGTGGTGCGCTTTATCATCATTTTGGTGACAAAAAAGGATTGCTGACGGCAGTTGTGGAGCAGATCGATGAAGAGATGGATCAACGCCTACAGGGGATTTCCAGTAATGCAGCGGATCCGTGGGAGGGTTTTTGCAATCGCTGTCGGGCTTACCTCGAGATGGCGCTGGAACCTGAATTTCAGCGCATTGTGTTGCGTGATGCAAAAGCGGTACTGGGCGGTTCTTCACCTGAATCGCAACGTTATTGCGTGGAATCCATGCGGTGTCTGATTCGCAATCTGATTCAGCACGGTGTCGTTGATGACGTCGATCCGGAGGGATTGGCTTCGCTGATTTACGGTAGCCTGGCAGAAGCGGCATTCTGGATTGCCGAAGGTGATGAAAGCGAGACGCGGCTGACAAAAGCCATTACCGCGCTGAACCTGCTACTTCGCGGATTGCGATGTACTGACTGACATTCATGTCGATACTCGCTGGTAGGGGTGTCCACTACAGGCACTTGGCTTCCTGGCAGTATAGAGGGCGGCTATCAGCGAAAAGCGGATATAATTAGCAGCCTTGGAGCTCAAATTCCTATGGTTCTCTAAAGATAATGGCGGATATCATTATCAAAATTTATTATAAAACATGGAGTAAGACTAATGAGTATCAATGTAAGAACAGCTCAACTTTCTGATATTGATGGTATGTTCGAAGTGAGAACATCGGTAATCGAGAATCATCTGAGTCGTGAAGAAATGCGGCAGATGGGGATTACCGAAATCGTCGTGGCCGATATGATTGAGAAGAATCATTGCGCATGGGTTGCGACTGAAAACGACAAAATCATCGGTTTTACAATGATTTTACCGGATGAAGGTTGTCTTTTTGCAGCCTTTGTTCTCCCGGCATATGAAGGCAGAGGTGTAGGTCGCAGGCTTGTTTTGCTAGCTGAGCAGGAATTATTCAAACATCATGAGATTGCTTGGCTGGAAACCGATAAAAATAGTCGCGCGGCGAAATTCTACATGCAACTGGGCTGGGGCAATGAAACAAATATTAACGGCACTGATATCAAATTAGAAAAACATCGCGGTATTTAAACAAATTCAACTTCCATCAATGTCCGCTTATGGCTGTGAGTTCAACTGATGGACGCAACACACTTATTGAACCGTTCTGCGGGTGATTCATAGTCTAGCGTTTTTCTCGGTCTTTCGTTGAGCTGTCTGGCAACGCTGTTCAGTCTCTGCTGACTGTGAACCGATAAGTCAGTTCCCTTTGGAAAATATTGTCTGAGCAACCTGTTCGTATTTTCATTTGAGCCACGTTGCCAGGGAGATTGAGGATCACAGAAGTAAATCTGGATGTCTGTTGCTACAGTAAACCGGGTGTGGCTGGTCATTTCAGCTCCCCGATCCCAGGTTAATGTTTTATAAAGCTCAACAGGCAATTCCCGGGCTTGTCTGATGAGTGCAGATATAACCGTTATGGTCTTGTTGTCCCTGATTTTGGTCAACATAACAAAGCGGGAATGGCGTTCTACAAGGGTGACGATATAGGAGTTTTTCGAGCCCTGGATCAGATCACCTTCCCAGTGACCAGGTATGGCTCTGTCTGCGGCTTCCGGTGGCCTTTCGCTGATAGGTATCGCATTCGGGATTTTCCCTAATCCTTTCCCTTTAAGTGATGACGTTCGGGATCTACGAACCGCTCTTCCGCTTCTGAGGCATTGCTGCAGCTCTTTTTTTAATGCCCCCCGGGTTTGTATAAAAAGCGTTTTATAAATCGTTTCGTGTGACACATGCATTTCCTGATTATCCGGATAACAGCGTTTCAGCCAACCGGCGATCTGTTCCGGCGACCAGTCCTGATGCATCTTCTCTGCAATGATTTTACACAATGTGGGGCTTTCAATTAGCTTGCAAGGTTTTGGTCTCAGAGCATTTTCCCACGCAGCAGTATCGGCTTTTGCTGCACGGTATTGCCTGGCACCTCCATGCCTCCTGACCTCGCGGCTAATTGTTGAGGGTGCTCTTGATAATTTGGCAGCGATGTCCCTGATACTGAGTTTTGCTACCAGTCCTCTGGATATCTCCTCTCTTTCATCAAGCGTAAGCGCTAATCGATGCCGCTTTCGCACGGGAGGACGGTAGCCACCTGTCTGATGGATAGTGGGCATAATAGAAGAATGGTATCTGTCGAACATTCTGGCGATATCATGCAGAGAATCACCTTGCTTGTATCTGTCCCAGATAATCGCCTTTTGTTCTGGCGTGTAGTAAATGCGAGTTCTTCGTTTCATGGCAACGTCCCCCTTGATCAAGGATAGCGTTGCACCGACCCGTTGAACTCACAGCACTAAGCTGACTGTCAGATCTGATTGAGCCTAGAGTACAATAGGTGTCAGTGTAAGTTTGAACTAATACAAAAAAACCATAAAAAGCTATTCGTTACGAATTTTACATACTATTGTGATAAGAGTTGGTTGTGCAGTAGCGCTTATCCAGTCAAATAAACCGCTACCTCGGCGGTTTTTTTTCGTTTCTGGTGTCAAATGAGAGCATAGCCTCAGTTTACCGGGGCTTTGTGTTAGAAAAGTCCACCAAACACAATGAGTCTCCCAGGTTGGATGCGATATTGTCTCAGCCCTTTACGTAATCGACAGTGCTGCTTAATTTACCCGATGGAGTATGGAGCGAAATTGCACCGTATCCTTGTTCACAGTCGTTCTCTGTAATAGATAATTTTCTATACCTTACTTTCTTATCGGTATTTTTGTCAGTGGGTACATTTTGGATAAACATAGTTCTTGTCTTTTCTTCAAAATGACCAGAGTTGTCTTTAGTGTAAAAAAACTATAGTCATTGCCTGCTACATATGACCAACCGTCTATTACTGGAGGGAGGCAGCATGCGGGCAGAAAGAATAAGTTACTAAAATTGCGCCCAAAAGCCATTTTGCTTTCATTTTTTCTCTGTTTAAGAAAATTCTTATAGTAAGCATGTGTTTATCATAAAAATGAGACTAATTCATTAATTGACCGCACATATGCGGCTTTTTCTATGCTCTCAATTCGGTTGTGAGGATAACCATGAAATAGCTAAAAACCGTGGAAAAAATATCGAATTTTTAGGCCGACATATTTAAGCATTGGCCAGATGTAATACTTTATGAGAAACATAGAGGGCAACACTACGGCAACACTAAAAACAGTGCAAAAGCCATAGATAGCACATTGTTTCGCTATATATTTGGTGGATTCCAGAGTAAACGCATCAAGTGACCATTCCCTAAGGCCATAAGTAACATAAGCGCCGAAAAATGATGAGATAAAGACTCCAAGGAAGATGTAGAGCGCAGAAAAGGCATATCTAAAAACAATCATGACACCCACTAACAAAGTCGAACTTTTGCTTAATATGGCGATTTTAGAGTAAATCCAGCAAGTGCATTTCTCAATTAATCAGGCTCAGTGTTGTTTTAAGACTGGACCCAACAAGCCGTGTTCGAAGCGACCCGCCAAATAAAGATAAGGTTCCGGGCGATAACGCATTTAACCAATTTTAAAATTGGGGCCGTGGTCCCAATCAAATAGTTGTATCGATAGGGACATAATCACGGAAATACTAAATGGCCAGCTATGTTGCAGCAGGAAGTTGGCCTGACGATGTTGTTGAAGTCAATGAGCGTGTATTCCAAGAGTTTATTACGGCACCAGCGGATAAAGAAAGGAAATCAGGCGTTGATGGCTTACCTTGCTGGGTTGATGTGCAACCACCATCAGAAATTGAGTTAATCGCTCAGGCTGAATATAAAAAGACTGATCTAATGTCTCAGGCAAGCAGTGCAATGGCGCTGCTGCAAGATGCCGTTGATCTGAAGATGGCTACCGTTGATGAAGTTACGGCGCTTCAATCATGGAAGAAATATCGGGTGATGTTGAATCGTGTTGATATTGACGCAGCGCCGGAGATTGATTGGCCTGTAGTGCAGGAGTAATAAATACAAAACCGGGCTTAATTGCCCGGTTAGTAAACTTATTTAGTTTTAATATCACAATCAGTATTAAAAGTTATATTTAACTCCTAACATTACCGCAGTATCGCTATAACCTTGGTTGCCGATCTGCTGGCCAACATTACCCCAAAGGTTGACGTTCTTATTCATTTTACCTTCAACACCCACTTTCAACTCACCGATATTTGCAGCACCATCCTGCTTCACGGTTACATTATCCATTGTTGTGCCAAAGTCTTTAGTATTATGGATCCAGTTTGCTTCAATAAACGGCTGGAATACACGGTCTTTGCCTTTATCCTGATCGTTGTAGCCGTTCATAAAGGCTTTTACACCCAGGCGGGTCTGAATATTACCATCACCTTCTCCAGACACATTCGTACCATTGGCTTCTTTATGGTCGTCAGCTTTCACACCCATCCAGGTAACTTGCGCCTTAGGTTGAATGAAGTAGGTGGCATTCTTAGCAGCATTTTCACCCACTTTAAAGGTATAACCACTTTCGACAGAAGCCGTTACCCCTTTGGATTTGTATTCTTCAGCAGCTAAGTTCTGGCCTTCAACGGTATTGTTGAACCAGCTGTATTGCACCCAACTGTCAACGTATAGTCCAGCTTTATCTTCGTTGTTCGCGTACCAAGTCCCATATACACCGGTACTATAGCCGTCGGTTGACCCTTTAGCGTTGTAGCCGGATGCCCGTGAAACAGTGGTACTTTTGCTATTACCATACCCAGCCATAACACCCAGATGGAAGCGGTCCGTTGTATTGCTGCTCCATTGAGCTATATCACCACCCAATTGCACGACATAACGATTAGCCTGTGTACTCAGTTGGCCTGATGTATCACGAGAGCGGTTGTGACCACCTTCGTTACGCAACCACAGGCTGGTTAATTTATGTTCACCGGTCAATGCATCGATATACTGTGTTTCACCCATGCGGTCATTAAGGTTCGTCACGAACATGTTATTGACTGCAGCCAGGTTAGCTGCATAACTGCTCGCTTCAGGACGTTTGATCATTAATGATGGGTTAACTGGGTTAACTGGGTTAACTGGGTTAACTGGGTCAACTGGAATAACTGTACTTGTCAGGTACCAATTGCTTGCATTTGTTCCGACACCACGCGCCAGAGAGTAATCATAGGCGCCAGCAACAATACGTCCTTGTTTAACAAACTCACCGTTCGACAGCCCATTGACTTCAATCAGCTCAATGCCATTCAATGTTGCTGCACCACTGCCACCCAAGTTAGTTACACCCACGCGAGTTGTACCCGAAGTATTGCCGTTAACGACTAATTTATCAGTAGCCGAGGTGTCATTATTCAGTACAGAGTTAAAATTGAGCAAACCACCCTTGCCGATGTAATCGCCTGATACTGTCAATACAGTACCTGGTGCACCGTTAAGGCTTACAGTACCACTGTTGTTCAGACTGTTCAGTGTTTGGTCAAAACCAGCTAAATCCAGTAGCCCCGCTGTATCAACAATATAATCAGAATCCGCACTGAAACTGCTTGCCGCACCTGCCCTTAAAGTACCCCCATTAATAGTTGTGGTGCCGCTGTAATTATTTATACCATCTAGTACAGTTGTACCGTTGTAAACTGCCACTTTACCACTACCACTAATGGCAGAATTGAATTGATAATTGGTATCGGTATGGTTAAAGACAATTGAACTATCGCCGCTACCCAAGGTTATAAGTGGTGTATTAATATAACCGGCAGAGGTTGCAGCATAACCAGCGGCACTACCAATATTTAACACTCCAGTTGAAGTTGCGTCGTTAGCAATTGTTAAACCATCTGTCTGGACGGTCCCACTGTTATTGATAGTCAGTGAGGCGTTCCCTCCATACTCCGCAAAGCGTATATCACCGATGTTAGTCCAGTTGGAATTAGCCCCTGTCACGAGAACTTCACCTTTGGAACCTGAGATAAAGCCAACATAGCTGCCAGTGCTACTTAAATTCCCACCATCAGAGACGACAACTGAACCATCACCACTCGTGCCTACCATTAATAAGCTAGAGTTTAGCCAAGAAGAACCAACCCCTGAGATATTAACTCGGCCAGTGGCCCCAGCCATATTACCAACATAGCCGACAGAGTTTGTTACAGTACCACCATTCGAAATGTTGAGTGTGCCATCACTGCCGGTGTATCGGCCAACGTTTAGAGAATCGATGTTGTCCCAACGAGAGCCTGTACCGGTGACTTCGACTAACCCTAAAGAGCCATTGAGTTGACCGTAGCGACTGGTTACTACGCCACCATCAGAAATAATCATAGTTCCTGGGCCGTTGGTAGCAATATCCAGTAAATCTCCTAACTCCCAGCGGGAGCCTGCTCCACTTACCTCAACGTAGCCTGTTGCGGTGGTACCCGCACCGACCCGAGCCATCGTAGCAGTAGTAACAACACCACCATCGGTGATTTTAAGACTGCCATCACCCTCATGCCCGATAAACATACGGTTTCCGGCATTCCAGATTGATCCTGGGCCTGTGACTTCAACGCTGCCAGTAGAGCCTGGATGGTATGCAATATCAGCATCATTTTGGTTAGTGACTACAGCACCATCGGCAATTCGCATCATGCCATTGCTATTATTTTCAGCACCAATGCGTAATTCACCACCGTTGATCAATTGTGAACCAACCCCACTGACTTCGAGATAGCCAACAGCCCCAACACCAAAACCAACATGCGTCGCGTTAACAGGATTATTTACAACGCCACCATCCAATATCTGTAATGTGCCGTTACCGTTATAACCAACAAAGAGCACTCCGTTATTTATCCACTTAGCGTCTGGGCCAACAATAGTTACCTCACCGGTGGCTGTAGAACTATAGCCAATATAGCTCCATAGCCCAGCGGCTACATTTCCGCTGGTCAAAGTCCCACCATTAAAAATATCCATAGCACCATATGACGTATTACCAACGATTATTACACCTGGAATATCCCAATCAGGATTGTCAGGTATTACATCGCCCGTAAAACCGATGTCAGCATAAGAAGTTGTGGTACTCATCGCAGATATAATAGTTAAAGCGATACAAGATAATTTGCAGTTAAACAATTTCATGTTGAGTAATGACCCTGATGTAAAATATGATAAAAAAGTGGATTTATTAATATGAATTTTCGTTTACTTTTTAAAATACATACGAACGTCAAAACTATTACTTACAACGATAATTCATAGAACCACAATAACCTGATTTAGATCAAGAAATCATCAGATGCCAAGCTTACATTTGTAGGAATTTTCTTGTTTTTCTTATTTTTTTAAAAAAATCTCAATTTTGGTATCTGGATAACTAGTTTTCTGAACTACTCCCAATGTGGGGCGCTATCTGAACTCAAAGTTATATTAATAGGAAAGTTAAGATATAGTTATGATGAAATTATTTTGAGAATGAGGCCGTGAGTTAACTGACTAATTTCGAATAGATAATTTATTTTTAATACAGGGTTAAATACTGAAGTTTTAAACTTGAAAAATAGGAGTGGTGCAACAATATTTAAATTGTATCTCACTCCTTGAATCCATCCGGAAGTTACTCCTGTAAACCATTTTTAATTTATTTCCGTTCAGTAAGTTAGAATATAGATGTTTTTACTTGTTTTATTATTGTGCAATAAAGGGTGGTGTTTTTAATATAGGGTAATGTAACTAATCTCCAGCTTACTCCATCGTTCCATTAGCATAGGGTGATGACGTGTTAAATGAGATCATTCGTCCCATTGTCCATTTGCCATACCATGGCTTTCCATATAGGTCTTCATCAGTACGCTCATTAATGAGCTTCACGATTTTATCATTTACTGATTGAAGGTGATTTATTAATGAGTAGTAGCTTAATTCTTTGTAATTACTGTAAAATTTTTGCGCCAAAAGCCCAAGTTGATTCCACTTATAATTGGTTTCCGGGAAGTCAACAGGTTGACCTTTTGCATCACGAACAATCCATTTTACAACGAGTGCATTCCATCCCAGCAGATATGATACAAGATCACGAACACTCATATCGGTGCCTTTCGCGTGACCCTCCATTGATTTATCTAACGTAAGTTCAAGCGGGATGGAATTAAGGTAACCATTTAATTTACTGAAACTTTTATCAATAGCTAAAAGCAATTCTAATTTCGTTTGTGGTACACCTATTAAGAATTCCCTCTCAGTCTAAAAAGAGATGCCATGAAGGCACTGTGTGATGTCCGATTATGTACCACCCACCACAACAGGGAAATATATAAGGGCGAAAAAAAAACCGCTGGGTTAACAGAGGTTCTTAATCTTTAAAAGAGTCGCGTATCTTTTGCGTATCCTTTTTGGTCCAAACTAGGTCATTGCTTCATCCGGTTATTTATCATAAATCATTGGTTTATATGATGCTGTCCGGTCACTGTCCTATCTAAAGTGGTGGGGCTGGGGGGATTGCCCTCCCCCTGCCGGACGGGGGTACAATTTTGTAACCGTCCGAAATATTACAAATTATCATACAGCATAGAATGGCGGACATGGCTGTCTACTAAATCGGTTTTTTGCCATAATAGATGCGAGCTGTCCGATATTCAATTTAAGGTACATTTATGCGACTTTTTGGTTACGCTCGGGTATCAATCAGCCATCAGTCACTTGATAGGTAGGGGAAGGCGACGTCATTCTGGTCAAAAAACTTGACCGGATTGGCCGCGATACTGCCGATATGCTCCAACTGATAAAGGAATTTGATGCACAGGATGTGGCCGCCCGGTTCATTGATTAAGGGATTTTTACCGACGGTGCAATTGAAAGAATGGTGGTGACCATTCTGTGTGCTATTGCGCAAGCTGAACGCAGAAGAATACTGGGGCGCACGAATGAAGGCAGACAGGAAGCAAAGCTGAAAGGTATTCGCTTTGGACGTAAACGAACTGTAGATCGATTAAAAATAATAACCCTTATAAACAATGGGAATAATGCAACAAAAATATCACGAGAACTTAATATTGCGCGCTCAACCGTTTATAAAGTATTAAAAGAATGAAATGATCTTTAATATTTTATAACTCATAAAAGAACTATATATGATTAAATATATTGTATCATTTTCAATTATGACTATCGTTTTCATTACTTTTTTGTTCAGTCGGCTATCTGATTTCGATCTTTCAGGTTACGGGCAGCAACGTATTATATCTTTTAAGCATCATCAAGATGTCCTGGAGGGGACGTTAATTCTACCTCCCGGTAAGGTTTCGCCGCCGTTCGTGCTTTTAATTCATGGGGATGGGCCTCAGGACCGCTGGTCAGAAGGTGGATATATTCCGTTGGTTAAATTCTTTATATCACAAGGAATTGCTGTGTTTTCGTGGGATAAACCAGGGGTGGGTGAAAGTGCAGGTAACTGGCAGGCACAGACGATGTCAGATCGCGCAGATGAGGCCGTTTTAGCGTTACACAAACTGAGAGAACAGCCAGAACTGAAAAAAAGTCGCGGAGGTTATCTTGGGTTCTCGCAAGCTGGTTGGGTCGTACCGCAGGCTAGCCAACTGGCAACAACTGACTTTGCTGTGCTGATAGGTGCTGCGATAAACTGGCGAAATCAGGGAATATACTATACGGGACAAAGGCTTAAAGCTGAGGGCTATACCATAACTGAAATTCTGGATGCTAAAAAGCACGAAGCAGTGGTTTTTGATCGGCAGTTTACAGAAGAAGCTGCGATTATCCCTTGTAACTCGCAATGTACGCGACAGAATTTCGAACGCATGAATTCCCAGGCTGATGCGACGAAAGATATTTCAGGTATACACACTCCGGTTTTAATTCTGATGGGTAAAGATGACCGGAATGTAGACCCTGATGAAACAGTAGCGGTCTGGACCAAGGCACTACCAGCGAGCACACCCCGTTGTATCAGGCAATTACCAGGGGCAACTCACGGGCTTTTACGCAGCGGATGGTTTGATTATCAGCTTGCCTCTCAGTGGCCTTTGTGGATACAGGGATTGTTTCTGTTGTCCGGGAAATACTCATATTCGCCTGGGGCGCTTAATACAGTCTCATCATGGATACTGAACCAGAAATGTGGGGGCTAGATGTGGATTAGATAATGTGTTCCCCGACTTATCTCAAGTTTTCCATGCATAGATAAGACAACTAGTTCTCGCAGTACATACTCATCAACTAGCGTGGACTAATTACTCGGACGTCTGCAAGTTTCTTATCCCAAAAAGTAAACTCTATGCCGGAGTGAAGATAGGTTATCGTGTGTTCATGCGCTCCAGGCATTGCTCCAAACTCTGAAACTACACTATCACCTTCTCTCGTTGGGGTTCCATAGGCTTTATATACATCTTGTATAGAGCTATTTTTGCCTATTCCTTTATCGGTTATACCTTCAAATGATTTGTATTTTGGAAGTCTGTAATACAGAAAGACCGCGGCTATTTTTCCTTCATTGTTGTACGAAGCATCTATCCCCTTCGTTGGAAGGAGTAGATAACCATCTTTCATCACTAAATCTTTTGAAAAGTTTGATGTTGCATGTTCGATGGAATCACCAAGTGAAAGATTTTCTATACCTACACCAGGAGTTATTGTATAGCTATCATAAGATTGCTTTTGATCTACGACCGAGGTACACCCTAATAGATTTAGGGTGAAGCATAGAAGCAACATTAAGCGAAGCATATAACCATCCAAATCTGAATTTTAGTTGAGCATCATAGAACGAATAAGTTGTAACACAAATACTGGTTATATATCAGGGGGATATTGGCTGATGGGTCACCGGTCTGATAGGGGGGTGATTTAAGCCTGAAACCAGTCATCTGCACTTTCCCATGTCTCCTGTAAATTCGTCTTTGTGATTGATTGCCATACGAACGCCTTTTATTTAACTGTTCGCATATACAGTACAAAATTCCTTTTAGATTGGGAATAGCTTCTGCAAAACTATTTTTCTTTACTTAATAATCATATGGTTACAATCACTGACTTTATTTAATAAAACGAAATAAAAAAGCCAGAAACCATTTTAAAATCATTTGGTTACTGGCTTTGGGTCTATCTACTGCTGCGTCATATGGGCTGGTTCGAAGCGGCTGATTTAATTATCAAAGGCACAGAAGGCGCAATTCAGGCCAAGACTGTGACCTATGATTTCGAACGCTTGATGGATGGCGCTAAATTGTTGAAATGTAGTGAATTTGGCGACGCCATTATTCAGAACATGTAATCGGCAGTTTAAGTAACACCGCACTGAGGCTTCGGCTTCCGTGGTTTTAATCCTATCTAAATATCCCTCACATTCCCTTGTAGCATACTCAGCAATGTAAACAATCCTGTTGCATGGAGTATTGGTTGCGTCTATGCGTCGAATTTCAGATACCGCAATGGCGATGTAACTACGGGTCTAACCTTACTCGCGGGAAAAGGCACTCGAGGCCTAAGCTGTTAGCTGATTTTTATTCGCACATATCATCATCAATACAATAATATGAATAAAATATTGACTGAGCAGGTTAACTCTTTATCCTTTACGGCAAAGTTATTTAGCACATGTCTGTCATTTAATCACCAGAACTCAAGAAATTATAAAAATTTTTTATTTTCTCTCTTAAAACAGAGGTTTATATTGTGACGAAGGATGTAGAAATCGTTAAAGCACGGCATCCGTTAGATAAGCAGCACATCAAACTGACTTATGTAACTCATTTTTACTGTAATCAGGGAAATATGGATTCCGTTGAGTCTTTGTTGAAGGAATATGAATCTTATCCTGATGATATTAAAGATGCTGTCGAATTTGTCATCGTAGATGATTGTTCACCACTAGAGTACGAAGTAAAAGATTATGACTTGAATTTCACGTGGTTAAGAATAACCACTGATATCCCGTGGAATCAGGCTGGCTCTCGCAATCTGGGTGTGACGTACGCTAAATCTGACAAGATAATCATTACCGATTTAGATTGCTTGCTACCGGAAGACACGATGCGTTATTTGGTTAATGCTCGTAATCCAGGGCGCTCCCTGTATCGCATCTATCGTACTGATGAAAAAACGGGCAAGGCCTATCGTGGTCATCCGAATTTGTTCTTTATGTCTAGAGCTAGATTCTTCAGACTTTATGGCTACGACGAAGAGTTTGCCGGCCATTATGGTTCGGAAGATTATCGTTTTGTGAAGTTCCACAAAGACCATGGCTCCACGCCGCGCTATCTGCCTAAGCAATACAGATGTATTGAGCGCAATGTTGATAGAAAGAAAAGCTATCATTCTCTGGATCGTGACTTGACGCATAACGCGCCGATTGATGACCGCAAGAAAAATGAAATTGCTCTCTTTGGCGCGGAATATGGTCATAGCCGAATATTCCTTAACTTTAATTGGGAAATCAAGAAAGTACATTCACGCCCGCCAACAGTGCCTGAACGTAAAGGTTGGTGGCGGCCATTATGGTGGTTCCGTTACCTGTTCCGTTCACTCGCGGCATAACTGCATTTATCTGAAATGTTTCTCATAGCCAACCGGTATACTCAGGTTGGCTATATTATAGATTTGGGGCTGCAATATTGGGTACACATATGTCACGCAGCCTCTCTTGGTTATTAATCTGAAGTGAGTGACTTATGATTTCTCCTGCTACTTTGCCCGGTTCGCCGCCAGTTCATCGATATGTTGGCATCTTGTCTTGCGCAACTGCATTCCTGTTAGGTATTGGTCTACCCACTTCTAATTTTATAATGAATTTGTCGATGGTATTGGCTGTTGTCTGTTTACTGCTGAGCCGCGATACCCGTTATGTGAAGGAATTGGCAAAAAAACCACTGATTTGGTTGCCTGCAGTGATGTTTTTGCTGCTAGCGGTATCTTTACTTTGGTATCACAATCAGTACGGCAAAGTGATGGTTGGCAAGTATTCAAAGCTGTTGTATATCTTGCCGTTAGCCATGTTTTTTGTCCTTTCCCGCTCACTGGCGAGTTATTTCGCTAAAGGCTTTTTATTGGCAAATGCCGTTATCTTGCTCGCGAGCTTGTGGGTTGGCGTCCTTCATATGCCATTGGGCCATATTGATCCATTAAATCCGACAGTATTTAAATTACAAATAACACATAACTTCTTTATGGCTTTAGCCGCGGTCATATGGCTCTCTTTGGCTTTCCGTAGCCAGGGTTTTAAGCGCTGGGGATATACACTGCTAGTGTGTATGGCCGTCTATAACATTGTGTTTATGGTGCAGGGCAGAACGGGCTATGTGGCGCTGGCCGCCGCTTTTGGTGTGTGGGGGCTACTGTCGCTATCAACCCGTCAGCGTTTGGGAATGGTGGTTTGTGCAATTATCGTGGCCACCATCGTGATGATAGTGCCCAATCGCGCCGTGGAACGTCTACAGCTCGGTGTTAGCGAGATTAAAACTTGTTTGGCTGTGACTGAAGTGGGCGGGGATAAAGCATCCTGTGACAGTTCGATGGGGTTACGCACGGCATTTATGCTTGAATCTGTGAAGTTGATAGAGCAGGCTCCTGTTTTGGGACATGGTGCCGGGGGCTTCTGGTTCAATATTTCGCAAGGTGAATATAGTATAAACCCGCATAATGAATATCTGATGCAAACAGTACAATCTGGCGTAGTTGGCTTAGCCTTATTCCTAGGGTGGATGTGGTGTTATTTCCGTTCAGCCTGGCGTTTACCTACCCACACGAGAAATGTATTGGTTGCGTTACTTTGCGCTTATCTGGCCTGCCACCTGTTTAACTCCTTCTTACTGGATTCTTCAGAAGGGCACTTATTTATTATCCTTACGGCGATTGTGGCCAGTTATTCAGTTCTGCCTCCCAAAGAGTTAATAGAAACAGAACAAAGAGAATAAAGTCGCGGGTGGATAAAAGGCTATTTTATATCGTTAGACAGGTGCCCAAAGTGGCACCTGTTTTTTTGTTTAGTCTAATGTTTCCGGCTGAGGGCCGAAGCCTAAAGTGTTGTATCCCTCTTTGAACCCAAACAACTCAAGAAACTCATAAGCTGTTGAATACATATGATAGGGCGAAAAAAACATCCAGGCAAAAAGCGATAATAAAATCATAAGGACAACCAGTAGGATTTTATCCAG
The DNA here is from genome assembly GCF_009831415.1 of Yersinia canariae. Classification (NCBI taxonomy): domain Bacteria; kingdom Pseudomonadati; phylum Pseudomonadota; class Gammaproteobacteria; order Enterobacterales; family Yersiniaceae; genus Yersinia; species Yersinia canariae. Next base: position 1,989,413 of record NZ_CP043727.1, read on the forward strand.
CAGCACTTTTCCTCCTTTTTCATTTGGGCCGATAAACTTGCCTGATTGACCCAGAATGTCAACGGCGCGCTATTGCGTAAAGATAGCTTAAACCATAATAAACGTATGGGCAGGGTTATCAAATATGATCTTTACCGCGAAAGATTTACTCTGTGCCGTTTTTCGAAATCTATAACCTGCATATTTTCGTGATTCATGTCGCAAAAACCAGTTGTTAACGTTAACATTGGTGATTAACATCACGAAACAGACGTGGCAGACCTTTTAAAAACCAGAAGTTAACGTTAACAATAGGCGTAAATCTTCAACAGGAATTCGCCATGAAACACTCTGCTCGCAATCAATATCTGATTTTAAGTGGCTTACTGTTTACGTTTTTCTTCACTTGGTCATCAGCGTTTTCTTTATTTTCTATATGGCTGAACCAATATGTAGGATTAAAAGGGGCAGAAACAGGGGCGACTTTCTCTGCTATTGCTATAACGGCGCTATGTGCACAGCCGCTATATGGAGTGATACAAGATAAGTTAGGGCTTAAAAAACATCTTTTATGGGCTATTGGTATTTTGCTGCTGATCAGTGGCCCTTTTTTTATTTATATTTATGCCCCTTTATTGCACGTCAATATGCTCGCCGGTGCCGTCGTAGGCGGCTTATATATGGGAATGACTTTCTTTGCAGGCGTTGGTGCCCTTGAGTCTTATACCGAGCGAGTTAGCCGAATTAGTGGGTTCGAATTTGGTAAGGCTCGGATGTGGGGATCTCTGGGCTGGGCGGGGGCTACCTTCTTTGCTGGCATGTTGTTTAATATTAATCCTAACATTAATTTCTGGATGGCTTCGGCTTCGGCAGCACTGTTTTTACTGTTGCTGTGGCGGTTGCATGAAGTTAAAACAGAGGCGATGGGGCAGTTGGAATATGGCAAGAGCAGTGCTCTGACGCTGACTGATACATTGTCATTATTCCGTCTGCCACGTTTCTGGGCCTTGGTGGTATTTGTGACTGGAGTCAGTGTTTATAACGTATATGACCAGCAATTCCCGGTGTATTTTTCTTCTTTATTTGCCGATCCTCGGCATGGCAATGAGATGTACGGTTTCCTTAATTCATTGCAAGTATTCTTAGAAGCTGGCGGCATGTTCCTTGCGCCATTTTTGGTTAATCGCATTGGGGCCAAAAAAGGTTTATTGCTGAGTGGATTGATTATGGCCATGCGCATATTTGGCTCAGGATTGGCCCAAGATGCCGCCACTATTTCACTGATGAAACTCTTACATGCAGTCGAGTTACCCATTCTACTGATCGCGATGTTTAAGTATATCGCCGCCAATTTCGATCCACGCCTGTCTGCCACGTTATATCTGGTGGGATTTCAGTTTGTTACTCAAGTGTGTGCCAGCATATTTTCACCGTTGGCCGGTATTGGCTACGACCAGATTGGGTTCGCGGATACCTACATGATAATGGGAGCCATTGTCCTCGGGTTGACGATTATTTCCGGCTTTATGCTGCGGGATGAATCGCGAACCGACGATCCTTCTCTGCAATTAACGACTAAGTGAGCACTATGAATCCATTAATTGAGCAGGCAAATGATGCACTGCAAATTTTAGCTTCTCAGGTCTGTCAGAATTTCTATCCCAATTTCCATTTGGCTCCGCCAGCGGGATGGATGAATGACCCTAATGGGCTGATTTTTTTCAACGGGCAATATCACGCGTTTTATCAGCATCATCCGTATGATGAAAATTGGGGGCCAATGCACTGGGGTCATGCGACCAGCCCCGATATGCTGTGTTGGCAGCATCAGCCGATTGCATTAGCACCGGGAGAGTCGTGGGATAAAGACGGCTGTTTTTCCGGCTGTGCGGTCGATGATCATGGTGTGCTAAGTCTGATTTATACCGGGCATGTTTGGCTTAAGGATGAGGGGGATGACAGTGCCATTCGCGAAGTCCAGTGTCTGGCGACCAGTCAGGACGGCATACATTTTACCAAGCAGGGCGTTGTACTGACCCCTCCTGAGGGCATCATGCATTTTCGTGATCCTAAAGTGTGGTTTGAGGATGATTATTGGTGGATGGTTGTCGGTGCCCGAGATGCGCGTGATCATGGGGAAGTATTGCTATATCGCGGCATTTCGCTGCAGGAATGGCAATTTATGCATGTTTTGGCGCGCGCAGATGATGATATGGGGTATATGTGGGAATGCCCAGATTTCTTCCCATTGGGCGATGAGCGAATCTTGATGTTTTCACCACAGGGCCTGGCTGCGAAGGGTTACCTCAATCGCAACTTATTCCAAAGTGGAGTCTTACGTGGAAAATGGCAGCCAGGTGGGGATTTTACGCCATCTCAACCTTTTACTGAGCTGGATCATGGTCATGATTTTTATGCGCCGCAATCCCTACTGACTGCTGATGGCCGTCGAGTCATTATTGGATGGATGGATATGTGGCAGTCCCCTATGCCGACCAAAGCTGATAATTGGTGTGGTTGCCTGACATTACCACGGGAGTTAAGTCTTGATACTCAAGGCCAGTTATTGATGCAACCAATACGAGAAGTTGAAACATTAAGGCAGTCCAATCAGTCACGCCTTCCCGCCACTCGGGTACAAGATAAACACCTTTTGGTGGAAAACTGCCGGAGTATGGAAGTGCAGTTGACGTGGAATACCGTAGCCAGTCAGGCGGAAAAATATGGTTTGCGGCTGGGTGATAGCCATGGAACTGGGGGGCAAGTATCTGTTTATGTGGATAATCAGGCTAATCGACTCATTCTGGCGCGATATTATCCGCAGCATGGTTTGACGGGGTATCGCAGTGTGGCTCTGGCTGAGTCGGGATTATTATCATTGCGTGTCTTTATTGATAGCTCATCGATTGAAGTGTTTATCAATGATGGGCTGGCCTGTATGAGTAGCCGTATCTACCCAACTGAGCATGAGCGCTATCTATCACTGTTTGCCGAGAATGGTCAGGCGGAACTGCTGCGCGGTGAATATTGGCATTTAGTGACCCGCTAACCTTTAAATTACTGAAATGGATGCCCGCTCGAGCAGTGGGCAAGGTAGCCGCTGTGTCAGCCGTGATTCTCGCCGTTCAATCACGTGAAGGGCCGCTTCCCGACCAATATCATAATGCGGCAGTTGCACTGTGGTCAGCGGCGGTAGAAAGAGTTCACCGATGCCGACCATATTGTCATAACCGACTACCGCCACTTGCTGTGGGATGGTAATACCTTTCGCTAAAAGTACTTGATAGGCCAGAAAAGCAATGCGGTCATTGCCGCAAATAAGTACATCAAAATCAGGTTTCCCCTCCGGACAGTAGCGGTCCAATAGTGGGATAACATCTTGATAATGCTCATCTCCCCATGCTAAATGACACTGACGCAATTGCTCTATTGGCAGCGCTGATTCCTGCCACGCTTTTTCTGCACCTGCGCGCCGAGCTTTGCCTGCCAGAGTGCTTTCGGGAAGATAGATACACAATGGCCGCTGATAGCCACGGCCTAGCAGCAATTTCATCGCCTGATATTGGCCATCAAAATCATCAGGAATGTAACTGGGGATGGTATGGTTTTCACTGACACAGTTAGCCAGCACAATGTTTTTATCCCGAAGGCGTTCGGGGATGGTGACCTGCCGCAGCCCCATCGACGTAAAAATAATGCCATCAGGGCGTTGGGCCAGCAGCTGGTTAACTGCACGTTCGCTATCTTCTTGTGAAGTAAGATTGACCAGAAAACTATTCCAGCCAAATTCACGCGCTGTTAGTTCAATGGACAGTAATATTTCAACAGAAAAGGGGGTAGTGGCGGTATCCCACGCAAGTACTGCCAGTGTTGACGTTTTAGCGGTATTTCCCCGCATTTTTCGCGCGGAGAAATCTGGCACATAATTGAGGGCCTCAATGGCCTGCATCACTCGCTGATAAGTCTCTGGGCGCAATTGCTCTGGGTTATTGATTGCCCGAGAAACTGTCATTAATGAAACTGACGCCAGATTTGCCACTTCTTTCAGCGAAGCCATTACTTTCCTCAATGAGTTATGTTGCCGCATTCATCGGTTGATTATCGTTATCTTGCCATTATTGATCAACCCGTGCGGCAGTGTTGGCGCTCGCTACCAATAAAAAGCCCTCATGATTGAGGGCTGGAGACTATTGGTTGGCTTTATTATCAGCCTCATCAATCAAGCCATTAGCTATTTTGCTCGCATCAAGATAACGGGAAGAGCTTAAGATTCCATTAAGTGTTTCCCGAACGCTGAACAGAAATTGATCATTATCTGACTCATTAGCGCATTCAACCATTAATGCAACAAGCAAAGCTTCATGGGCGATCAAATGATCTTCACCAGGTAAGTTTGCATCAGTTTCACCTTGTTGAGCGCGAACAGATGTTTGATTAAGTGATGACATAAAACTCCTTATTTAATAATTGAATAACCACTTACCCACTATAGCGGGGTTTCTGTTTATTGCTATGACAGATGAATACTCGGCCATAGCATCCATAACAGATAATGCGCGGTTGTGCTTATCCTCTTGATTTATTCAGGCTATTTCAGTGAGATATCCTTTGAATATGTCTTAATTTAGTGGGCGATAAATCCGGACAGCTGCTGTCAGGCGCAGAGTTCGATGAGCTAACTCTTCAGCTGCACCGGCATATTGCTCCACCATGGCCGCATTCTGATGAGTCATTTGATCCAACTGACCAATCGATTGGCTAATTTGGCCAAGAGCTTGCGTCTGTTCATGAGTTGAGGTGCTGATTTCACTGATTAAAGTAGAGACTTGACCGGCTTGTTTGACGATATTATCCATAGTCGCACCGGCATTTTGGACTAATGCGCTACCATCGCGAACGCGCTCTACACTGGTTTCGATTAAGTGCTTAATCTCTTTCGCCGCAGTGGAAGAGCGTTGGGCCAAATGGCGGACTTCACTGGCAACTACGGCGAAACCACGGCCTTGTTCACCGGCACGTGCCGCTTCAACCGCGGCGTTGAGCGCTAATATATTGGTTTGGAAAGCAATACCTTCAATCACACTGATAATATCGACAATACGATGGCTGGAATCATTAATCGTGCCCATGGTTTTAATCACCTGATGCATTAATTCGCTGCCTTTCTCCGCCGCATGGCTGCTCATGGCGGCGAGTGATGTGGTTTCATTGGCACTATTGGCGCTGTTTTGCACTGTTGCCACTAATTGTTCAGTCGCACTGACAATATGTTGCAAATTGGAAGTGGCTTGTTCAGTTCGTGTTTTTAGCTCACGGTTACCTGCGGCAATTTCACGACTGGCGGTGTTAATACCATCAACCTGACCACTGACATCATCTGTCAGCGAGCGAAGATTCAACCCTAACTGATTGACACTCCGCATTAAATAGCCAATTTCATCCACACGATTTAGTTGAACATAATCACCTGCTTGCCCGGAGGAGACATCCTGCGCTTGCTGTAAAATCGCTGCAATCGGCTGGGCGACCTGGCGCTCAAGCCAAAGGGTGGTTATCAGGCTACTGAAAAGGGTGGTTGCTCCTAGCCCAAGTAATGATAAACCGGTAATGCCCATTCCAGCCGCTGCTACTGTTGGTAGTAGTGCGGCAATCAGTAATGCACCGCGTAAACGCCAGCGTAATGGCAGTGTTTGAAATAATGAAAGGAAAGAGAGCCAGCCAGTGCGGACAATCAATCCTCGATATAATGCAATTCGGCGATGTTGGGTTTTGCCCGAGTTAATATCACTATATAGCGCTTCGGCGAGCTTAACTTCTTCACGCGTTGGTGCAATTCGCACAGAAATATAACCGGTTAAACGACCATTATGTCGCAATGGAGTCGCATTGGCTCGAACCCAATAATAGTCTCCATTTTTCCGGCGGTTTTTGACCAATGATGACCAGGAGAGGCCTGCATTCAAGGTTTGCCACATATCAGCAAATGCGGCTGGGGGCATATCCGGGTGCCGCACCACATTATGAGGTTGACCCAGCAAGTTTTGATATTCAAAGCCACTGGCACGAACAAAGGCGGCATTGGCATAGGTGATATTACCTTGAGTATCGGTAGTAGATTGCAAGGTGGTATCGCGATCAATGGGATACTCCTGCCGGCTGACAGGTTTGTTCACTCGCATAATAACCTCAGTAAATGGGGGGCGTTTATTTATAACAGCGGAAGACAATAGTTACTGAGGATAATCGGCAGTCATAGATAAAACTTTATACTTTTATTTATTAAATTATCAATTCCCCATAAAGGTGCTATTTATTAATCTAATTGCACTTTTTTAGAGCATTTTAATATTTATTGATAGATGAGTTTAGTTGAATTCATTATTTATACTTAACTTTTCATTTGTTTTTAAAATAATAAAACAACAAAATAAGTATTTTAAAAACAGTGTGTTACATTTATTTTTGTTGTTATCTTTGCGGGCAATTGGTGAGATTATTAAATCAGTACTAATTTTCTTTTCTATTGGCATTTTATTGCAGTTAAATATGCAGGGTTTTTACTTAAAAGTTACATGGTGTGATGTTTGTTGGGAGCTGAATTCATAATATTTGTTAATTATGAATGTTATGATAATTATTTGTTACAGTTGCCTTATGTATCAACCTGAAAGATATTAATTAGGAATACCGAATCCCTGCGGGTACAGGGACCGAAAAGTTAACAGGGGTGATGAATACGAGATTACAGCCCGTTTAACATTAACTGGTTTTTCTTCAACCCTTCTATTTTCATCAGAAAGTCATAGATAGGCGAAAGTCGCCTAAAGTCTTTGCTTAAAATATCAACTAATTGCTCGGAAAACAGGACGTCCATGTCTCGGTGATGGCTGATTAATGCCCATGATTTTTTGTTGTACCATGCGGCCAGTTCCGGTGGTTGGTCTTTAATCAGTGGCCGTTTATAACTTTCACCTTCAATTGAGAAATTTGGGTGAATGCACTCCGCTATCTTAAGAAAATCTGCGGGAGCATGGGCCAATTGTTGCCGGAAAAGTGTCATCGTGGTGCGGGATGCGCTGTAATAGCCAAGCCCGTATCGCCACCAGTCTGGGCCAAATTCAAAAAAGTATGTTGGCGCGTCCGTCCAGTTCTTACGCGACCTTTTAAAGGTCAGCCAGATATTGTTGCGATAGAGTGATTTGTTATGAGAAAAACGTGTGTCCCGGTTCATTCGAGAAATCGTCTTACCAATTGCCGGGCGAACTTCAAATAATTCATCAATAGTCAGCATATCTGAACTTAAGTCGGTCACCAGTTTTCGCATGGGTTGCAGCAGATGTTGGTCATAGATATCACGATGCTCCTCGAACCATTCTTTATTATTGTTCTGACTGATAAGTTGCAAGAAGGTAAGGCCGTCCTGAGTAAAACCGGTAAATTCGCTCATAATATTCCTTTCTTTCTGCCGTCCAGACTGAGTTTCAGTTTATTCGCCATCAATGTTTCTGATGCTTTTTATTGATAAAACGGCATGCCAGAGTACATGTCAAGTGATGTCATCTGATGATGGCGGTCGGGAAATCCTTAACGCGGGTAGTATATGCAGGTGATAACATTTCGCGTTTCATCTGCCATTCTTGATTAATTCCTTGTCCGACGAATGCAATTTTACTTTTACCCGATTGATTGATTTTGTCGATAGCCGCCATTAATTGCTCACTGTTGATGCGCGGTTTGCTCTCATCAAACAGCCCCAATTGGGCGATACCTTGACTTGAAAACTCCCCTAATACGATCCCAGCTTTCAGGTAACGGTGACCGGGTTGCCAAATCGCAGCCAGGCATTTAAGCGCCGCAGTAATAATGTCCCGCGAATCCAGTGTCGGAAAGGTGAGGTGGGTACTGGCAAGATTACTGTAATATCGCTCATTGGGCGCAAAGGGGCTGGTTTTGATAAACGTCGAGACATGACGACAATATTGATGCTCTTTTCGCAGCTTTTCTGCGGCTTTCTCGGCATAACTGCAAACCGCCTCGCGCATGCTTTGATATTCAATAATTCGTTCGCTAAATGAACGTGAGCAAATTATTTGTTGTTTGGTCGGGGCAAATTCAGCAACAGCCAAACACGCTTCTCCGCGTAACTCCCTTACCGTGCGCTCCAACACGACACTGAAATGTTTACGAATAAAAGATGGGTTGGCTTCTGATAGTTGCAATGCGGTGGTAATCCCCAGCATCTCGAGTTTTTTCGCCGTACGGCGGCCCACTCCCCATACCTCCGCGACAGACATCAGTGCCAATAACTTGTGTTGGCGCTCGGGGTGAGATAAATCGACCACTCCCTTAGTTTTATGCCATAACTTGGCTGCATGGTTTGCCAACTTGGCTAATGTCTTGCTGGGGGCTATGCCTACACCGACATTTAGGCCGGTCAATTTCCGGATATGATCTCGCACATATTGACCAAACTCTTCCAGCGCAATGGAATGTTGCACACCTTTAAGGTTGAGAAAGGCTTCATCAATTGAGTAAATTTCAATTCCTGGAACCAATTGCTCAAGAATGGTCATCACGCGCGCAGACATATCACTGTAGAGCGCATAATTGCTGCTGAACGCGATCACCCCATGCTGGCGCATCATTGGTTGAATTTTAAAGTAGGGAGCACCCATTGGGATGCCCACGGCTTTGGCCTCACGACTGCGGGCTATCACACAGCCATCATTATTAGAGAGCACCACGACAGGCCGGCCATACAAATCTGGTCGAAACACGGTTTCGCAACTGGCGTAAAAAGAATTCACATCAACTAAAGCGAACATGATTTTAACTTATTGATACTAAATGTAATAACACCAAAAATTGCCCACTCTTCATCCCCCTCTGCCAGTTTTAGTGGCGGGGAACTGGCATTCAGCGCTTCCAGGCGGAGGAAGGGCCGTAAGTAAAGGCGCTTAATGCTGAATTCCCCCCCAATAGTGACGACGACAGTATCTCCATGTTTCGCCTGCAAACTGCGGTCTATCACTAACAGTGCGCCATGGTGGATGCCGGCATCGGCCAAAGATTCGCCTTCAGCCGTCATAAAAAAAGTGGCGGCAGGATGAACAATACAGTGCTCATTAAGATCTATTCTTTTTTCAATATAATCTTGTGCAGCATTACCAAATGCACTCATAAAACCTCCAAATGACTGATACAGGGGAGAGAGTGATAACCCAAAGCTGCTAGCGAGTAATATACTGTGTATTTATACAGTATACGTGACAAGTAGAAAGGGAGAAAGCGCTAATGAGGTATTTTTTATAGCACGTTGATTTGTAGGAATATAAAGCAATTGTAGGAATGTAAAGTAAGTAGATGGAAGGTGTGGGCCTCCGACGGGTTCAGTCTGTGGTTGATATCATTTAATTATAATTAATATCTAAATAATTACTTATGGAGGTATGTGCCGCTCACTAATTCCTCTATTGTAAGTTTCTACGTCGCGTCCGCTGTTCATCAACGCTAACTTTTATCGCATTCGGCTACTATTGCGTACTCGCAGCGGGCTGGTATCGTCATTTAAGAAGGGATAAAAATGAAGTTAGAAACATTATCTATTCATGCAGGTTATTCTCCGGATCCAACCACCAAGGCCGTTGCGGTACCCATTTATCAGACCTCTTCCTTTGCTTTTGATGACACCCAGCATGGTGCTGATTTATTCGACTTAAAAGTCGCGGGCAATATTTACTCGCGCATCATGAACCCGACGAATGATGTATTGGAACAACGAGTTGCGGCATTGGAAGGGGGGATTGCGGCATTGGCTGTTGCTTCCGGGATGGCGGCGATTACGTATGCTATTCAAACTATTGCTGAAGCCGGGGATAACATTGTGTCGGTGGCTAAGCTGTATGGTGGAACTTACAATCTGCTGGCCCATACGTTACCGCGCTATGGAGTAGAAACCCGATTTGCTGATCATGATGATATTGAAGCAATAGAAGCCCTGATTGATGACCGGACAAAAGCTGTTTTTTGTGAATCAATTGGCAACCCTGCGGGCAATATTGTTGATTTGAAAAAACTGGCTGATGCCGCCCATCGCCATGGCGTACCGCTAATTGTTGATAATACTGTCGCGACGCCGATTCTTTGTCGCCCTTTTGAACATGGCGCGGATATTGTGGTGCATTCATTGACCAAATATATCGGCGGTCATGGCTCCAGCATTGGTGGCATTGTCGTCGATTCCGGCAAGTTCCCATGGGCGCAATATCCTGAGCGCTTTGCTCAATTAAATACTCCGGACCCGTCTTATCACGGCGTGACCTACACCGAGCAGTTTGGGGCGGCGGCATATATTGGGCGTTGCCGGGTTGTGCCGCTGAGAAATACCGGTGCGGCACTGTCGCCATTCAATGCATTTCTGATTTTACAGGGGCTAGAAACTCTTGCTTTGCGCATGGAGCGGCATACAGAAAATGCATTGAAAGTTGCCTATTATTTGCAAAAACATCCGCAAGTCAGTTGGGTGAAATACGCCGGTTTACCTGATCATCCTGAGCATGAATTAGCCCAGCGCTATTTCGGGGGTAAACCGGCGGCGATATTGTCATTCGGTATTCATGGTGGCCAGGCTGCGGGTGGGCGATTTATTGATGCACTGAATTTGATCGTGCGGTTGGTGAATATTGGTGATGCCAAATCATTGGCGTGTCATCCCGCGTCAACAACCCACCGTCAACTCAATGATGAAGAACTTATTAAAGCAGGTGTACCGCGGGATATGGTGAGATTGTCGATTGGCATTGAACACATTGACGATATCCTCAATGACCTGGCTCAAGCATTGGATGCGGCGAAATCTTAAGATAACGATGGATTTTGACCGGTAGCGCAAGGGTTACCGGTCAAAAAGTTATGCCCAAAAAGCTAAAGTGAGGTCAGGGTTGCAGCAATGACTTTGGCATAAGGTGTGGTTGGGCGGCCAATAAGCTTGCTCAAAGTATGGCTATCATCAAATAACCCGCCTTTAGCCGCCCCAGCATCAGAATCTGCCAGAAGGGCGGCGAACTCCTCAGGTAAACCGGCACCAAGCAGTGCTTGCTTGAAGTCAGCTTCAGATAAGTTTTTATATATCACAGGTTTGCCTGATTGACGGGCAATTTCTGCTGAGAATTCCGCCAGGGTATAACTGTCATCACCGGCTAATTCGTACACTTTGCCCGCTTGGTTTTCTTGGGTCAGCACGGTAGCGGCGGCTTGTGCATAATCTTCTCGACTGGCAGAGGCTATCCGCCCGTCACCCACGGCACCAATGAATGCCCCATGCGCTAGAGACGGCGCGATACTTGCAGCATAGTTTTCGGTATACCAACCATTTCGCAATAGCACCACCGGCAGGCCAGACTCACGTAAAAGTGCTTCTGTGGCGCGGTGTTCCTCACCTAATCCCAGTGGGTTTTTATCGGCATGTAACAAACTGGTATACGCCAATAATTTGACGCCTACGTGTTGGGCTGCCTTGATGACGGCAGCATGCTGAGTAAGCCGCTGTCCGACTTCACTGGATGAGATTAACAGCAGTTTATCAACCCCTTGGAAAGCGGCCTCCAAGGTGGCGGGTTGACTATAATCAGCTTTGCGTACCTGAACCCCTAATGCCGCCAAATCACTGGCTTTTTCAGGGCTGCGGACTGCGGCAATAATTTCACTGGCAGGTACTTTTTTAAGTAATGCGTTAATAACAAGGCGGCCGAGTTGGCCTGTGGCACCAGTTACTGCGATCATTATGACGCTCCAAATGTGAGGTTATCCCCATTGTGCTTGAGGTCACAGGGGGTATTCACATGCTACCAACCTGGAACGCCAATGACTTTGGGTCTATTGGGAAGGTGACGAGCTATTTTGAAGGCAAAAACACGAAGAAATGTGCTAAAAACTCGCCCTTAAGATCATCATATGCAATATACTAACTAAAAGTAAGTACGCACTAAAAGGTTAGTATGAAAATAATGAAACCACAAAATTTGGCCGACACTGTTTCATTTCCGGAGCAACTTCGGCGGGGTGAATTGCTCAATGTAAATTGCCCGTCCAGAGAAATTCTCAAGCGAGTTACCAGCCGCTGGGGGGTATTAATACTCATCGCGTTGAGTAATGAAACTTTACGTTTCAGTGCCTTGAGAAGAAAAATTGGCGGTGTTAGTGAAAAAATGCTGGCGCAAACTCTGCAAAATCTCGAAGAAGATGGATTTATTGACCGTATTGCGTATCCGGTGGTGCCACCTCATGTGGAATACAAACTCACTTCATTGGGAAGAGAGGTTCAGGAGCAGGTTGAAGGATTGGCTCTCTGGCTTGAGGAGAATTTACCTCGCATTATGGAGCAGCGGCAGCAGCGGGCCGCATTATAATCTGCTTATCTTGTGAAGCAGCCATGGCATCAGTCATGGCTGTAGCGATGACTTATTATATCTCGCGATTACAGTGTTTTGAGCGCTTCGACTGATTCAATAGCCATTGAAGGAATAAACTCAGTCACACTGTAATTAGCCACCGCATTAAACGGATCTTCTGCCAATATCTTATCCAGCGCTTCACGCTCAATACTTTTCACCAAAATAATACCGCCAGTGCGCGGCACTTTACGACCAGAGGCGATAAACACGCCTTGAGCATAATACTTTTTCAACCACTCTTTATGATTTTCAGTCAGTGATTCAACGACGTCGATAGGTTGATGGTAAGTCAAGCTGACAACAAACATGCGGAACTCCTTCAGGGGCGTTATCTATTAAAGATAAATGTGTATTCAATATAACGCCTTGAAGTACGACTGGCATCCCCAAAATGCGAAATTCGCTAAGTCAGTTCTTTAATAGCTAAATTTTGCATATTGAAAGCAATAATGCTTATTTCATTTATTGATGGATTCAGCGTTTACTCTTAACTCATCAGTTCTACTCGGTTTACTCAATAATGTGGGGGCGACAATGGCTAAGATTACCGCATGGTTTACCGGACTTTCTTGGTGGCAGCCAACATCTGTACCAGAGAATCATACCGCCTTACCGCCGGCTGACGGCGCGCATTTACTGGAAACAATAAATGCCATCGGTGGGCTATATGGAATTGAATTTATTCACCATTAAAAATATTTTCTATTCAGCATCGATGTTTATTTAATGTTGAGTCATTAAAAAGATTTCAGCAAAAAGACAGATAAATTTCTGATTGAAAAACTTAATTTATTTCTTACCAGGTAAATATACATGAAACAGAATAAAATTTTATCCCTCAGCGGGATATTGAGCGCCTCATTCTGTTAAATGATCGCCGAGTTAGAGTATGAGAAGTTGATTGAGCATGAAGATAAAATGCACCTCACAATTGGGGTGCATTTTCGCGTATTAATTCGGCACAGACTTCGCTGTGATGGGGAATTATCCCAGATATGGCCGTTTAAACCAGGATTGCACCATACCCGGCTTGGAGAACATAACCAAATTACCCAGTAAGATAAGTAGTAAACCGATAATAGCATTCAGGTGCCAGTGATAGCCTTCATAGAAGGTTGATATGGTTAGCGCAACCAAAGGGAATAACAATGTGCTGTAAGCCGCGCCACTGGCACCAATACGGCCAATCAAGCTGAAATAAGCGGCAAAGGCAATGACCGAACCGAAAATAGCCAGATAGAGTAATGAGCCAAGATAACGTGGTGTCAGTTCAATAGTAAAAGAGTGATGCTGAATTAAGCTAAACACTCCCATTAGCACCGCGCCATACGTCATGGCATAAGCATTGGTTGACAGAATATCCAACCCTCGGCGCTGGTGGCGGCTACTTATCATATTGCCCAGTGAGAAACCGTAAGTCCCCAATAGACTCAGGCCAATCCCTTTCAGTAATTCGGGGGCCAGTTGAGTTGCAGTGAGGTCCTGCCAGAATAAAGCAATAATACCTATCATCCCCAGAATACTGGCGGGCAGCAGGTTAGGGCTGAGACGTTGGCGAAAGAAAATTATACCATTGATAGCATTGAATAATACGGCCATGGAGAAAATGACGGACTCCAGACCACTGCTGATATAAGCCGCCGCATGATAAAAACAGTAAAAGTTAAAGGCAAAGACGCAAAACCCTTGGACGACACAAAACAGATGGTCACGTAGGGCGAGATGGCGCAAGCGGCGAACGAGCAGCAAAAAAATCATCATGATACCGGCCGCCAATGCAAACCGATAAAATATAGACACCGTGATAGCAACATCTCCTTGTTGTTGCAGGGTAATTGCAATCCATGTTGTTCCCCAAATCAATACAACCAGCAAATAAAGCAGCGCGTTCATAGTGATGTCTCGTCACGTCTAAAAAACATCAGTATCTACCTGACAGACAGGCACGGCTTTCAGTAGGTTGCTGCGAGTTGCAAAATCTTGCGCATTTTTGAGATAAATAACGGGAAACCATGGTTTGCGGCACAGCAACTCATTAAACTGATTGCATCAGCTTTATAACAGGAAGTCCGTGTGATGTTGGAACGCTACCAAGCCTTTGAAACCCTTAGAGAACATAAAGCTCGCTTGCATGATTGTGTGCAACTTGGCTCGGGTATTCAATTAGCGGCCTGGTCAAATCGCGATGATTGCATTACGCAAGAGAGTCCGGATCATCACACTCTGAGTTTGTATGTTGCCGATGGTTATGAGTGCTACCACAAAACGCGGGCAGGGTGGAAAAATGGCGGCGGCCCGGATCGTTTTTGTATTATGCCAAAGGGCAGTTTATCGAGTTGGGATGTGCGAGATGATTTGTCATTTGTGCATTTGTATTGCACCGATAAACATCTGCGCTTATTGGCAGAACAAATCTGGGAACGTAGCCCTCAATCCATTCAGGTCGATGAGCGTATTTTTGCCGAAGATCCACAAATTACACTGTTATATCGCCAATTTTTATTGAATTGTGCTTGGCAAGAACAAGCAAATCATTTAGCGCTCAGCAGCGCGGCAACTCTGCTGATGACCCATTTACTCAAGAATTACACTCAGTTGCAGTGGGCAATTCCTGCTGTTCGTGGTGGTTTGGCCCCGATTGTGTTAAAGCGGGTGAAAGAGTTTATTGACGACCACCTCGCGCAAGCGCTGTTATTATCAGATCTTGCTGAGCAGGCCGGATTGAGTGAATTCCATTTCGCACGTATGTTCAAACAAAGCACTGGGTTGGCACCGCATCAGTTTGTACTGAAAGTCCGTTTGTCTCGCGCGGAACAATTATTGAGAAACAGTGTAATGCCACTTATTCATATTGCTTTGGAGTGTGGTTTTAGCTCTGCCAGCCACTTTAGTAATTGTTTTAAAACAGCTTATGGAGTAACACCCTCAGTGATGAGGCAGCGTTAATCATAGCGAGCGTGGATAGCTTGACACTACAACGGGCAACTTAAATCCCCTTCAGGGCAGTTTAGGAGTGATTTCAATTGTGTCGTGCGCTCTTCAGTTTTATGGGTCAGGCAAGCAGAAATAATCATGGGATGTACTGAGCCTCCCTCGGTTGCAGATGCTTGGAACATGCAATCTGCATCACGATATTTTATCCAAGTCAGTTGTGCGCTCTTCAATAATGGTCTTTGGGCGACAGGTGTTTTGGCGAGAACTTCTTTGTAAGTTCGATTCAGTTCGGCATCGGCTTTTTTATAATCGGAATTTGTACATTGGTTCATATCCAGTTGTGTTGCCGCTTTTTGACAATCAACAGCCAATGCTTGGCCGAGTGGTAATACCAGTAATGATAACAACATAATTTTCTTCTTTAGCATGATGATTCCCTAATAATAATCAAACGTCACGATAGCCCCTCCTGATTGGGCTGGGCTATGAATAATATTACATTTATTTACTAGTCGCCTTCATAATATCTGGTTTTATGTCGGATACTTTTTTATCCGGTGATTTTTTACAGACATCAATGATTTTAGGCGTATATACAGTATCGACTTCCTGAAAATCAACATTGTCGCCTTTTTTATATTGAGTATCTTCGTTCAGTATCCAGAAGGCAACCGGTGTCATGCTTTTGGGATTAAGATCAAGAAATTCTTTACAGGTCATCTCTGTCGGGGTCGTAGATGAGGCGGACAGTGGGGGTATTGTTGTTAATAATAGGACTGCAATGGAAATATGACCTAATGATTTATAAAGCATAATTTATTCCTTATCAATCTGTTTTGTTTCATCCAATAAAGTTAGTGAGAAATGAGTGTTTCTACCCGATATTTAGAATGAACCATAAGTTTATATTTTGCCAGAATACAGATAAGTTAAATTACTTTAATATATATATTTTGCTTATTAAATAGATGGTGAGATACAGATGAAAATGCTATTTGTCTTTTCATCTGCGACAGTTTAAATATCCCCAATATTGGAAGTGATAGCTTCTCAATATTATGGTTTTTTATTATCATGCGGTGGTGCGCACAGTGGTTTACCCTCATGAGGAGGCTGGCCTTTAGCCGCGTGGCTATTATTTTCTCTAGGCGGAGGCAGCGGGTGGCCATTTTTATCTTTAGGGGGGGCAGGAGGGCGTTTGCATGTTTCACCTGACGGTTTTTTGATTTCATTATGAGCCGTTTGTGCAGCATAGCCGGTGGCAGTATTGAAAAATAATATTGCGGATATATATATCATAAATAACGTTTTCATGTTCGCTCCAGTTGTTCAACATAAATCATGGGGACTATAACGGATTGATGACTCAGTTTTCTTGGCGGGTTTTGTAATGATATTATCAAGTTAAATGTCAGGTTTTATCGAGGCATATGATGTTATCGGGCGGATCTACACTGGCTCATTATCATGTGTTATAATTCGCAATGTTATTATTGATAATATCAAGTAAATTAATTGTATTTTTTTACCATTGAATAATAGGTGATTTATCCTTATGTCTTTACTTTCTTTTTATCATAACTGCCTGGATTCCTTTTCCAGAAAAGTATTTGGTAAGCACCCAAAAGGTGGGCCAGTGAAGAGAGGTAATGGGAAAAATGAATTGTCTAATCTTCAACTGGATGTGCTTTTGAATGCAGAGAAGCAGATTGCTATTATTACAACAGACTTAGATAACCGCATTACTATATATAATGTCGGTGCCGAGAAAATTTTTGGCTATTCTAAGGATGAAGTTCTCGGGAAGCCTATTTCTGAGGTGTTACATATCCCCGAAAACGGTAATTCCCAAGCTGCGCTGGATGATTTATTACTTAATCGGCGTGAGGCCAGTGAGTGGTGCTATCAACGTAAAGATGGCAAACGTTTTTGGGGTACACTGAGTATCCATGAAATAACATCCGAGAACGGTAGCGTTTTAGGTTACATCAGTGTCATCGCGGATGTTTCAGAAAGAAAATCCTTACTGATGGAATTGGAAAAAAGTCAGCAGATGATGGACAGGCTGACTAAAAACTTACCGGCGATGATTTATGCTTACTATTTGAATTCTGACGGGGAATCTTATTTTAGTTATTGCAGTGAGGGGATAAAACCAATATTTGGTCTTTCGCCCGCTGATGTTTTGCATATACCGAAAGAGAAAAATCCGTTATTTAGCCGTATTCATACGGACGATATAGAAATGCTAAGACAGGCTGTTATCACCTCTCAGGAGAATTTATCAGCCTGGAGTTGTGATTTCCGTGTTGTGCTGCCGGGAAAAGGGACGCATTGGCTCCATGGCGAGTCTTTCCCCACCCGACAAGATGATGGCGCTGTTACCTGGTATGGATCGTTTTTTGATATTACAGAACTTAAACAGTCAGAATCGATCCTAAAAGCATTATCACAAACTGATGTGTTGACGGGAGTGGCCAATCGCCGGCACTTTGATGACATTTATCAGCATATTTGGCAGAAAAATCAAGCAGAAGGCGGAGCCCTGTCAGTTTTGATGATTGATTTTGATAATTTTAAAAGTTTTAACGATCTTTATGGGCATGCCATGGGGGATGTCTGCTTGAAGTCCATTGTTGAGACATTGTCAAAATCTATCCGGGGCGGTTCAGATATTCTGGCGCGTTATGGTGGTGAGGAGTTTATTGTCTTGCTTGCACCAAGCTCGTTGTCAGATGCGAAAGTCGTTGCTGAGCGCATGCGCCGCTCTATTGAGGAGCTGGATATACCTCATGGAATGTCCCCTTATGGGCGGGTGACCATCAGTATTGGTGTGGCGTCAGTCTCTGAGCCGGGTGAGCACCTGCTGGCGGCAGATCTGTCAAAAGCTGCAGATAAAGCGCTCTATCGGGCGAAAACAGCAGGGAAAAATCGGGTTGAAACGGAGCCGCTGAGCTAATCAAAAAATGTTGGGCAGTGTCTGCGACGCTATGGCCACAAACTATCAGATAATTTGAAACTATCAGATAATATGGCTGTGCGGTATATGTCGAGATAGCTAATTGTGTACTGGCCTGGCTGACAATAAACCCAACACGGGGAGGGTGAAATAATTCAGTATGATATTTCACCCTCGCGCTATTTTTGATGATTTAATGATTGATTAGTAAGGGTCTTGCGCCTCGCGCAGGCGCTCTTGTTCTTCAGCGATAACCGCCTGAATCTCCTCCAGTACGCCTTCAACATCAACGGCTTGAGTGCTTTCCGCAAACTTGCCAGTCAATGGGGTCTCAGGATGCAGCTTGCCATCTTCATAGAGCGCCCACATCTCTTTGGCATATTTACTGCCAAGCAATTCAGGGGCGTATTGACCATAATAATGCGTCATGTTCGCCACATCTCTTTCTAGCATGGCTTTAGCATTATTATTCGCTGCGGCATTGACCGCTTGTGGTAAGTCGATAATCACGGGGCCGTCTTTGTCGATTAAGACATTGAACTCCGACAAGTCGCCATGAACCAATCCAGCGCACAGCATCCGCACCACATAGCGGATCATAATGGCATGATCAATCAGAGCCTGTTCTTTGCTGAAAGGGACATCACTGAGCCGAGGGGCAGCGAGCCCGTCTGCATCGGTGACCAGCTCCATTAGCAACACACCGTCGAGGCAAGCATAAGGTTGTGGCACACGAACATCAGCATTAGCTAACAAGTACAGCGCATCCACCTCAGCAGTTTGCCAGGTTTCTTCTTGTTGCTTGCGGCCAAATTTAGACCCCTTGGCCATGGCACGCGCATCGCGGCTATTACGTACCTTACGGCCTTCTTGATACTGAACCGCTTGTTTAAAATTGCGGTTCTCGGCCTCTTTATAAACTTTCGCGCAGCGAATATCCTGCCCACAACGGACAACGTAGACATCAGCTTCTTTGCCACTTTTTAAACGACGGATGACTTCGTCAACCAAGCCGTCATCAACCAGCGGTTGGATTCGTTTTGGAATTTTCATGGCGTCCTTGTACCCTATTTAAGCCCGCGATGGAATGGCTTTGGCGGAATTTTCCTCCAGTTTACCATTCGCGCCCATCTGCGGGTGGGTTTTTACTGTGTTAGGCGGCACTGAACTGAGCATTATGTAATTTGGCATACGCCCCTTGACGGGCAAGTAACTCGCGATGGTCACCTTGTTCAACAATACCTTCTTTATCGACCACAATGATGCGGTCCGCATTTTGAATCGTGGCTAAACGGTGAGCAATCACCAGAGTGGTTCGCCCTTGTGATAATTCCGTCAATGCCAGTTGGATGGCTTGTTCTGTCGCGGTATCCAGCGCAGAGGTTGCTTCATCAAGAATCAAAATTGGCGGGTTTTTCAGGAAGATACGCGCAATAGAGAGGCGCTGTTTCTGACCACCTGATAATTTCACCCCGCGCTCGCCGACCACAGTATCAAGGCCATCTGGCAAGCTTTCAATGAGATCATCCAGGCGAGCTTGCCGTGCTGCCGCCATAATTTCGTCATCGTTGGCATCTAACTTGCCATAGGCAATGTTCTCACGGATAGATCCGCCGAATAGGAAAACATCTTGCTGAACGATACCGATATTATTGCGCAATGATTGCTGTGTCATGTCACGGATATTAATTCCATCAATAGTAATTGCACCATCATCAAGCTCATAGAAGCGCGGAAGCAATGAGCACAATGTGGTCTTACCGGCTCCCGATGGCCCGACGAAAGCCACAGTTTCACCTGCACGGATTTGCAAGTTTAAGTCAGTAAAGATTTTATTCTGTGGTGAATAGCCGAAACTGACATTTTGGTAACAGATATCTCCGCGCAGATGACCGACCGGGCGCGCTTGGGGTTGATCGACGATGTCGGGCAATGTGTCAATCAGTTGAGTGAATCGTTTAAATCCAGCGATTCCTTTCGGATAACTTTCCAGTACAGAAGTTATTTTTGCCACTGGCCGGAAAAAGACCTCAACTAACAACAGAAAACCGACAAAGCCACCATAACTGAGTTGGTCATGAACCACGTACCAAGTGCCGACTACCATCACAATCAACTGTACCAGGCGGGTACTGAGGTAGCTCATGGTCATGCTGGTGGTCATAATGCGGTAGGCCCGCAATTTCGTCGTGCGGTAGTCTTCGTTATCTTTGGCGAATAACTTTTTCTCATGAGATTCGTTAGCGAAAGCTTTTACCACGCGAATGCCACCAATGCTTTCTTCAATACGGGCATTAAAATTCCCCACCTGACCAAAGAGTCGACGCCAGGTTTCTGTCATTTGGGCACCATAGCGACTGACCAGATAGGTCATAAACGGCACAATAATAATCGTAAGCATTGCCAGCGGCAGGTGGACGGAGGCCATCAGAATAAAAGCACCAATAAATGTCATCACCGCAATGAAAAGGTCTTCTGGGCCGTGATGGGCAATTTCCCCAACTTCCTCCAGATCTTTCGTGACATGGGTAATGATATGGCCGGTCTTCATATTATCGTAATAGCTAAATGATAACTTTTGCAGATGACTAAATGCCTGACGGCGCATATCAGTTTCGATACCGACACCGAGAGCATGTCCCCAATAGTTAACTATCGCCATGAGCGCGGTATTGAGGAGATAAATCAGTAACAAGCCGGTAGCAGCCCAGACTATCAACACCCAATCTTGGTTAGGGAGCAATTTATCAATGAACAGTTTTACGGCCATCGGGAAGCTCAATTCCAGCAGCCCGGCCAAAATGGCACAGCCGAAATCCAGATAGAAAAGCCCTTTGTACGGGGTGTAATAAGAAAAAAAACGGCGGAGCATCAGGCATCCTTACAATTACAGAGGGAAATCACGACACAAAATAAGAAAAAACGGTTGCAGTATGATAAATATAAATAATTCTCAATAGCGTTTATTTTGCCATTTATTGACTGATAATAAAATTCTTATCTGTGAGAATATGCCAGAAGTAAAGATAAAATCGAGTGGTGTGAGTGCTTTCATAGCGAGGAGTAATGATAATGAAGTTGACGATGACGGATACCCCAGCGGCTGAGGATGTGGCAGAAATTATGGCGGGGTTGAAGGCGTTTAACCGTAATTTTGTCGGTGATAATGGCCGTAAACCATTAGCCGTGTTTATAACCGATGAGCATGGTGAAAAGTTAGGGGGAATTACCGCCTATACCTTAGGTAACTATTTGAGTATTGAATTACTGTGGGTATCAGATACGTTACGCCATTCTGGGGCTGGCAGTAAATTGATGCGGGCGGTGGAGCAAGAGGCAATACAACGTGGATGTAAGTTCGCCCAAGTCGATACATTCAGTTTTCAAGCACGCCCTTTCTATGAAAAACAAGGATATCAATTGAAAATGGCGCTAGAAAATGTCGTGGATGAGTATCATCGCTATTATTTGACTAAAGAGCTGCTTAGCTGAATATAAGCTTATAGAGATAAGATCGGGTGGCATCGGCCACCTATCAATAGATTAGCACTCCATTTAGTTCAGAAGCTCACAAATGCACGACACCATTTTCAGAATGGCCACGCGCATTATTCTATCTTGCTATACTCAACTATGAATATTCAGCTTTTCATGGAAGCTCACATTTTCACTGAATAGCATCTATAGGACTTAATCTTTTATTAGGTTAATCTGGTTTACAGGAGATTAACTCATGTAAAGGGATATAAATATGGCGGCCTCATTAAATAAAAAACTGTCATTGTGGTCATTAACTTCATTGGTTGTCGGTTCAATGATTGGGGCCGGTATTTTTTCTTTACCTGCAACATTTGGTCGGGCAACTGGGGGTTTTGGCGCACTCATTGCTTGGGGGATTGCTGGCGGAGGGATGCTGACTCTGGCCTTTGTTTTCCAGACATTGGCACAACGTAAACCTGATCTCGACTCCGGTGTTTATATTTATGCTAAAACCGGATTTGGCGACTATGCCGGTTTTGCATCGGCGATCGGTTTTTGGGCCGGCGCGTGTATTGGCAGTGTCTCTTATTTTGTATTGATTAAATCAACGCTAGGTGCTTTTTTTCCGCTATTCGGTGACGGCAATACTTTATCCGCAGTTTTAATTGCATCATTCATTTTGTGGAGTTTCCATTTTATGGTGTTACGCGGCATCAAAGAGGCTGCGGCGATTAATACCATTGCCACTTTTGCCAAGGTTATTCCGATATTTATTTTTATCATTGTTTTGGCATTTGCATTTCACACCGATACTTTTGCATTAAATTTCTGGGGTACCCAGTCTTTGGGAACTGTTGGTGACCTCTCCCATCTGGATGATTATGGTTATGCTGGCCATGCAGCATTAGAAATAGGCGCAGGTTCTGAGACGTTATTTTCTCAAGTTCGCAGCACCATGCTGGTCACTGTATTTGTTTTTGTTGGCATTGAAGGCGCGAGTGTTTATTCCCGCTACGCCAAAGAAAGAAAACACGTCGGTATTGCGACTGTTTTAGGTTTTATCGGCGTTTTATGTCTGCTGGTGTTGGTGACGATGCTCTCTTATGGTGTGTTGCTGCGCCCTGAATTAGCGGCATTACGTCAACCGTCGATGGCGGGAGTGTTAGAGCATATTGTGGGCCGCTGGGGGGCTATATTTATCAGTATCGGGCTGATTATTTCAGTCATGGGCGCTTACCTGTCATGGACTTTGCTGGCTGCCGAAGCACTTTATTGCGCAGCCAAAAGTAATATCATGCCCAGCATATTGGCCACGGAGAATAGACACGGAGTACCATCCGCAGCGGTTTGGATGTCGAATATTTTTATCCAATTATTCTTAATTGTTACGCTTTTCACAGAATATGCTTTCCAGCTGGCACTTGAGTTAACCAGCTCACTGGTTCTGATTCCCTATCTCTTGGTCGCGGCATATGGTTTGAAATTGGCCTGGACCCGAGAGACTTATATTACGGAGCCGAAAGGTCATAAGAAAGATTTTATTATTGCCCTGATAGCCACGTTCTATGCAGTATTGATGGTGTATGCGGGCGGTTTGAAATACATATTATTATCGGCAGTAATATATGGCCCAGGAACCTTGCTGTTTATTATCGCTAAACGCGAGCAAAAGAAATTAGTCTTTTCGGCTATTGAAAAATGTCTTTTTGCTGTGGCACTCATTGCGGCTGCCGCTGCGCTATACAGTCTTGCGACGGGCATAATTACGGTGTGATAAACTAAGCGAATAGTCTGGGAAGAATATGGCCCGACTACGACTTGTAATACATTATCTATCTTAATGTGTTTAGAACATTCCCCTATTTTTACAATGGATGGGCTTGATCTATAACGCAGACTACGACAGGATCGCGTTGGAAAAGCCAGTTATCTGGCTAGCGTTTGGATGGTTTTAGGTAAAACACGCTCAATAAAACGCGATTTTTCTTATGCAGGTTTACGGCTGGTGCGGTTTCACCAGTAGGTATTGCTTTGAAAAAACAACAAAATATTACCCCGAATAGTGACTATTCAACGGGAATTGGCGATGCGCAATTTGCGCTCGTGGTTTTACTTACAACATCATGTTTGTTGATTGCAATAACGCTGATTGTAATCTTATGGCTAATTTGATGCGCCATAGAAATTAGGGAGAATGTATGGACAAGAGCTTGTTTGATGACAATAAAGTCATTGCATTGATTGGTTTACTGTTGGCCTCACTTATTGTGGTGAGCACCATGTTCGTGATGACCTACATGGCAGATCGCCAACGCAACGAAATACAAACTATTGATGTACAGAATTGCTACAAGAAAAACTGAGAAT
This sequence comes from Yersinia canariae, assembly GCF_009831415.1. Lineage (NCBI taxonomy): Bacteria > Pseudomonadati > Pseudomonadota > Gammaproteobacteria > Enterobacterales > Yersiniaceae > Yersinia > Yersinia canariae. The sequence goes on from NZ_CP043727.1 coordinate 2,013,584, forward strand.
ATATTCGCCGAATAGCGCTCGTATGCATTCAGGCGAATAATGCCATTGTAGGAATTACGCTAATTTCTGGTGAATAGCATGCAAGGGTAAGGCGATATTGAGGTCAATATCTGTATTTTGCCGAAAGTCATACGGGGTTATACCGTAACGTTTTCTGAACATGTAAGTAAAGTGCGACTGCGAACCAAAGCCAAAATCTAAAGCAATATCAAAAATAGTGCTATCACTGCTTCTCAGTTGGTAGACCGCCCCCGCTAAACGTCTTTCACGAATGTATTTACCTAATGATATCCCGGTGACTTCTTTAAATATTTTCTGCATATGCCAAAGCGAATAGCCCGAGTACGCGGCGAGTTCTTCGAGGTAAATGACCCGCCCCAGATGGGTTTCGACCCATTTACTGAGGGCGCAGACTAACGCGAGATGATTTTCTTGTGACATTATTTAGTCTGTTTTTTTGGGTTAGGAGTAGTGCAGTATACACAAGTTGAATCTAACAACACAAAACACCAAATTGCCCTTGATTGTCGGAAATGAACCGTAAAGACTTTTCAGCGCATATTTGCAAAAGAACTTTCTGGTGCCATAGTAAAAGGGTAGTGTCATCTGAAAGGGGAGTGTACCCCAAAGATAAAGGGCTGAGTTTGGAAAAATAGAAATCGAAAATGATGAGGTGATCGCATGTTGATAACAGTGATTATGACTCTGATAGCGGTTGTTGGTGTAACCGTTTTTCTAAAAATGCCAGTAATGGTTTTGCACAAAGGTAAAGGCGCAGGAGGTGATGAACTGTGAGACTAGGAATATTGTGACCAATATATATTCAATAACTTCTCCCTGGAACCAGGTGATTGATAACCATCATACCTGGTTTTTTTACGTCTAATTTTGTCTCCGGGATAATTGCACGAGATTATACCCCGTATCTGTCTTTTTACCGCCATAAACTCTTCATATGCTGATTCAATGCATTGAATTATCTCTGTAGGTTATTCATTAGTCACAGATAATATTCATTGATAAAATAGTGAGCATGACACTGCCAGCTAAAGAAATATGTCAGTGAGCGTGATATCCTTGCGCGATATTATTGTGAAGGAATTATTCATGTCTGAAATGTTCACTAATGACCAAGAACTGGTCTCTGATCTGGTTGCCTGCCAATTAGTTATCAAACAAATTCTTGATGTGATTGATATCATTGCGCCGACTGAAGTGCGGGATAAAATGTCTCATCAACTTAAAGCCATTGATTTCTCCTCGCATCCTGCGGGAGCAGACCCGGTGACCAAGCGCGCGATTGAGAAAGCTATCGCTTTGATTGATATGAAATTTACGCCAAAATAACCAATAAGCGGTTGAGTTTTGGTCTGTACATTTAGCACAGACCAACCGCAGGGGATGAGCAGGGCCGGCTGCCGGCTAGTTCATTCCCGCCGCGGGTCATTCAAAGACATTATTGCCAATTTTTTTGACTAATGGGCAGTTGCTGACGCCAATAATACCATTCTCCCCGTTTATAAATTGAGCGGTTGAAATGCTTCTGGCTGTCAGATATTTACATTGTAAACCGATACCCGCGGCGTTCTTTTCACTGCCAATCAGTACACCATAGCCCGAAAAAAGCAGGCCTAAGTATATGATTGCCGCCACTAAGAAAAGTCTGAATAAGCTCATATGGTCACTTCCCGTTATTAGTTTCACTTATTATATAGTGGATATATTTAACAGTTTAACTTGTAATAATAAGTTGGTTAATAGTAATAATCCTAAACCCTATTGATTTATAGAGTAAAACTGTAAAGTAGCCAGTAAAATTGCGTTCTAACGAGATAACAAACATTAGTAATTACATCTTGGCTATAAATGGTTAATGTTTAGTGCAGTATAATTTAAAAAAAATGTTGAATAAGGTGCGTGATTTGAACATTAAGAAACTTGTTGCAGCGGTAGCGATCATCGCCGTCTGTTGCTTGTTTTATCTGTTAGCCCTTGATAGCTATTGTGACCAAGGGGGAACTTTCTCTGCGGGTATTTGTACCATTACGACAATTATTCCATGGTAAGGATAACCTATTATCCGCATTTATAATAACCAATAAAAACTATTACTGTCAGTTATTGTTGTTAAGTGTTAATTGTCTGTGCCGATTGACCTTTGCCTCGATGAGAGTGATAAGATAGTACCTTCGCCACGAAGGTAATAGTAGGGTAGTCAATGTTAGATACAAATATGGGCGCAATGGGTATTGTCCCAATTGCTTTATCGCTGTTTACCGTCATTTTTTTCTTGATAGTTTGGTTCTTTTTGAGCCGTGCCAGCGTACGCGCAAATGAGCAAATCCGCTTGTTACAAGACATCGCCGAACAGCAGAAACAGCAAACAGAATTACTTAAGGCATTACTGGCAAATGCAACGGGTGCCAGTGATTTCGAAAGTGACAGTGATATTGTTTCTCCCCTCGATTTCAAAGGTGTTATTCCGGAGAGATAAACTCATCCGACTCTGGCGCTGCTGTTTGGCAGTGTCAGAGTGATACTCACGCCGACAAGCTACTGCGCCTTCTTTCTCTTTCCTCTTATATTCCTCTATATATTTTATTTTTTCTTCTGATGCAAACGGGGTGACGCGGTTTTTGGGCTAAATATAAACCGTGCTGATTGTCATAAATTTGTCTTAATTTCGCCGTAATGTAGCCTGAACTTTTCAGGAGAATGGTGATTCAGATGATTAAATGGTATGAAGAAAGTGACAGCGAAGTGAACAGAAGCATTGCGTTACTTACCGGTGAAAATCCAGATAAATGGTATCCGTATGGTGGTATTAAAGGTAAGGATTACTGCAAAAACCCTTCCGATGCATGGCCTATCATTTATGCCAATAAAATTGGCCTCTACTCACCCGAAATTAATGATAACAATCAGTGGAATGCCAAAATTACTAACCCGCAAGGGGAATGGCAAGCTTATAGCCAAAGCCCGCTGCGAGCGGCAATGATCTGCTATTTGCTTAGTCAGGAAGTTTGATAACACATCACGATAATTTTCAGCAAAAGTGGATATCCCGCTTTGATTGAATCGCGGGAATGGCAAACGGCAAGACATTCTTTAATTGCTTTCGTGGAGCTGATGATGAAACGTATCATTAAAGGTGATTCAAACTTATCACATCTGGTCATTGCTCATGCCGCTATTGACCACCATCAAAAGTCCTATGGCGAGCGGCGTCAGGGCTGGCCTTCAACTTATCTTATCCGTTACAAGAATAATCGTGTCGCGGTTGAGGTGGTCACCCGGCGTCAGTCTTATGTGGCCACACTAATGATTGGTGCCCGAAATTTAAGCAAGTTATGCAGTATTTCTGCGTTGCATCCCTGAGGTTTATCAAGAGGTCAGGTCAATAAAATCTCGGTATATATAATATAGGCCGATTGATTTCTGTCCAGTTGCTCACTAATGGCCTTAATCCTTGCTGCAATCAGGTTTAAGTGTTAAAAAACCGCCGCAGATTCATTTACGAGAGGCGCTTTTTACCCCGTCAGAGTGTAAGAGTGCGGCAGAGGACAGGATGGAACAGCAGTTGCAGGATTCGACACTAACACGCGGTTTAAAAAACCGACATATTCAGCTGATTGCTCTAGGTGGAGCGATCGGTACAGGGTTATTTCTGGGGATAGCGCAGACCATTAAGATGGCTGGCCCTTCGGTGATATTGGGCTATGCTATTGGCGGTTTTATTGCATTCCTTATCATGCGCCAGTTAGGTGAAATGGTGGTCGAGGAGCCTGTCGCCGGTTCATTCAGCCACTTTGCCTACAAATATTGGGGCGATTTCGCGGGGTTCTTGTCGGGTTGGAACTACTGGGCGATGTTTATTCTGGTCGGTATGGCCGAATTAACCGCGGTAGGCATCTATATTCAATATTGGTGGCCGGAAATTCCAACATGGGTTTCAGCTGCAATATTCTTTGTTTTAATCAATGCCATCAATCTTATTAATGTCCGCATGTATGGCGAAACTGAATTTTGGTTCGCTATCATCAAAGTTGCCGCCATCATTGGTATGATAGTGTTTGGCGCATACTTGCTGGCATCAGGTTCAGGTGGGCCAAATGCTTCCGTCACTAACCTCTGGGCGCAGGGGGGCTTTATGCCCCATGGCTTTAGCGGATTGGTGATGGCCATGGCTGTTATTATGTTTTCTTTCGGTGGCCTGGAAATGGTCGGTATCACTGCCGCAGAAGCCGAAGATCCACACCACAGCATTCCTAAAGCGACCAATCAAGTGGTCTACCGTATTCTTATCTTTTATATTGGCTCATTAGCGGTGCTTTTATCCCTTTATCCATGGGGCAAAGTCGTGGAAGGTGGTAGTCCTTTTGTGATGATTTTCCATGCTTTGGACAGTAATCTGGTGGCGACAATCCTTAATGTGGTGGTTTTGACCGCGGCATTATCGGTTTACAACAGTGGCGTTTACTGCAATAGCCGCATGTTGTTTGGCCTGGCATCACAGGGGAATGCGCCCAAGTTATTGACCAAAGTTAATAAGCGTGGGGTACCCATTCTGTCAATCGCACTTTCTGCATTGGCGACTTCTGCTGGCGTGGTCATCAACTATGTTATGCCCGGTAAGGCATTTGAATTATTGATGGCGCTGGTGGTATCAACATTAGTCATCAATTGGGTCATGATTTGCCTGGCCCATTTGAAATTCCGAGCAGCGAAAGAACGCGAGGGAGTGGTACCGCGTTTCAAAGCATTATGGTATCCCTACGGTAATTATCTGTGTCTGGTCTTCCTGATGCTAATTCTGGTCATTATGTATCTTACCGACGGAATTAAAATTTCGGTGCTGATGATGCCAGCATGGATTGCACTATTATGGTGCGGATTCATGTTGACTCGGCGCAAAGGTAAAAATAGCCAATTAAAAGTGAAAGGTTCTGGCGCAGCCTGATTAGGTTGTGAAATAGCGCTAAAATAGCCGGGCTGTGACAGTTAAACCCGGCTATTTTGTTCTATTGTATTACTCATAAAGAGTTATCTATCGTTTGCATTGTCAGCAATAAATAAGATAGATAATTGCAGCATTATAATAGGCGAGAGCTATCGTCTCTTCCTGAAATGACGACTTTTAATTGAGACTAATTCTTAATAACACAATATAACCACTTTAAAAATATGGTTAAATGCAGTCAATAATATATTCAATTAGAATTGCCAGCGCATCCACGTAAACAATACATTTCCGTTATTATAAGTGCCGGGAATATAGGTGGTTTGTAGAGCAAACTTATTATATTCAATAGAAATTAGCGGCAAAGGCAATGGAATTGGAATGTAATGATACTCATGGCGAGCGGTAATGCTTGCCGTAAAGCCGACCCCAAAACGCCAGCCATCCATCTCTCCCGGAATCCACATTTTTTGATAGCCATAACCTATAATTGGCTCGACTTCATTGTGTGAGTCCATAAAGGCCATCGCATAGACGGCATGCCAGTTGTTATCCTCATCATAGCGATACTTGCCGTAGCCGATGCCCCAAGGGCGCTCATTGTATGACTCAATCTTGTCGTCATCATAGGTCCAGCGGTTGTGCCACGTATTTAGCGGGATATACAGCTCTTGATTGGGTGAATCCCACGCAAGTGAGATATTGCGCATCAAGCGTTGCCACAGATTGCTGTTATCTGCTGGCGACACATTCGATTGTTCGGATGAAGTATTGGCGGGTGGAGATTTACTCTCAGCCAGAACCGCGCCAGCCTGGCCAAGCCATAGGCTACAGAAAAAACACGCGGTAACAATATGTTTATAATTCATGGTATAGCTCTCTGATGCTGATAAGGTGAAATAAGATTTCCTTGCACCAGATAATCTTTATACCTATCAAAAGTAATGACTAATAATACATTATTTAAATGAGTTAAAGGTTATAGCCTCAAACTTAAACGATTCTATAACGAGGAGGTAATATAGAATTTTAAACTGCGTGCCAGAGTAGTGAGAAATTAATTTACGAACATCAAGAAATGTCTTAATTTATTTTTTATAGCACAATTTGCCAGTAGATTCAGAGACATTTCATTGAAAGAAACTGACTAAAATGATGTGATTTTTAGTATATTTATACAGCTTAAATAAAGTGTGATTGCACTTTCATGGTGCGCTTAATTTCCTGTTAATAACTTATTTCCCTTATATGGCGACAAGCGATCGGATTAATGTGGTTATTTCTTAGTCTTCAAGAGAGATATTCAGAATGACTTTCTCCCACCAAAAAATGGTTTTTTTCCGTTTGTTCTACCGAACGTCTGTTCACACCTTATTAGATCGCAAAATAAGATATTTATGTATTTTTCTCTAGGATGATTTTTCGCAAATAATCTTAGGTTAAGTAAGGAGTTAGTCTCACGACACGAGGGACTGGCGTGCCATGTTGAAGGGGAGAAGCGCAGAAAAGCTGAGGATGAGATATATTCAATTATTATATATATAATACTAATAAATTTTATACTAATACCACTTTTGTCTCTTTGTTAGAGATGGAAACCAGGCAAAATGGACGTAAGAAAAATTATAAAAAGAGTTGGCTTAAATGTTAAAACCCAGTAAAAAAGCGCGACAGAACAGTATAAAAAAATAGAGCAGAAAATACGATGACCTTCAACAAATTTTGGCATATTTACGCATTCTTTATGAACAACCGTTTCAAATATGTGCGACAGGTTCACCCTTCATTAAAAATGGCTTGCCATCGAATTCAGAGTATGTGATAACGCATATGGGTAAAACGAGGTACAGTTCTGTATATGTGTGGCATTTTCAGTAAAGAAGTTCTGAGTAAAGACGTTAGCGTTGAATACCGCTTCTCTGCCGATCCTTATCTTAGTGCCTCAAGCAGTAACGACTCTAGTTTGTCTATGTAAACGCCTACGGGCGAGTTAAACAATCCAAAGGAAATACTCAAGATGGCAAAGATCAAAGGTCAAGTTAAGTGGTTCAACGAGTCTAAAGGTTTCGGTTTCATCACTCCAGCTGACGGCAGCAAAGATGTGTTTGTACACTTCTCTGCAATCCAGGGTAATGGCTTCAAAACCCTGGCTGAAGGCCAGAACGTAGAGTTCGAAATCCAAGACGGTCAGAAAGGTCCGTCTGCAGTAAACGTTACTGCAATCTAATCAGCTCTTTTGCTGTTAAAAACCCGCCTTTGTGCGGGTTTTTTCGTTTCAGGGCTGATGCCAACGCCTGCCGCTAGCTAAGGTAAGATAATTAATCCCGAATATTGATTACGGCCTTTAATGCTTGGGTGGGTAGGGTCAATAGCCTGTTGTTGGCTGGTTCTGCGAAAGCTGGTGTATTTGAAGTGCTGTTTCTCATCACTCCCACCATGAGCGGCGAGGGTACATATTGTACAACTGCCGACTCTATCAACTTGATGAATTCCCGCGCCGCGCAACTGGTGTTCAGCGATAGCCGCTAAGTTAAGGTGGCGAAAACGGGGCGAAATAATATTTTCGGCCAATGGTAATTCGTTAACAAATCGTTCCACCAGTTCTTCATTAACTTCATAACAGCAGGAGCGGGCGGCTGGACCGATGGCGGCGATCCAATTGGCGGGATCATCATCGCGGGCTATGCGTTCAACCATCTTTAAGATAATACCGTCTAATAAACCGCGCCAGCCAGCATGGACCACCGCAATCCCTTTTCCTTGCCGTTGACTGAAAATCACCGGCAGGCAATCCGCCGTCAGAACGGTTAATAGAATGCCAGATTGAGTGGTATAGAGGCCATCGGCATCACCGCACTCTTGCCCGGGCTTTGTCACATCAATAATCGTGGTGCCATGAACCTGTTTTTTATTGGCTTGTGATGCTTGATAAGGTTGGAGGCAGTCAGGCATTAGGGCAGATTTATTGCCAAAACCATGGCGAATAGAGGTGATTGGGCTGAGTTGTGGTGAAAAGTCAGTCATTGGGCTTACCTAATAAAGAAAATGAACGCTGTTCAGTGTAAGCCGTTTTTTAACTTATTGACCAGCCACCTTTTCTTTTAAATCACCGTTAGCGAATTGTTGCAAAATAACGCATCTTGTAGCACTGTTTTGGCCCCTATGATGCAGGGGATAGGGTTTAATGGCTGCACTAACTCAAGTGGCCATTCAGGATTGATCTCCGTGATTTCTAAATCAAAAAATGATTCTACTCACTTTATTCGTTGGCGCTTTGGCTTGCTGTGCAGCTGCATTCTACTGTCATTTTTGGGGCTGATAGCCAGGGTGGCGTGGTTGCAAATTATTGAACCTGAGCCCTTGGTAAAAGAAGAAGACATGCGCTCAGTGCGGGTGGTGGCGACACCGAATACGCGCGGTATGATTACAGATAGAAATGGGCACCCTCTGGCCGTCAGTGTGCCGGTTGAAGCCATCTGGGCTGACCCCGCAACCGTGTTGGAGAAAGGCGGCGTCACTGTTTCTAAACGCTGGCAGGCATTGGCGCAGGAGCTCAATATGCCACTCGACCAACTCAACAGCCGTATTCATCAAAACCCCAACGCCCGCTTTATCTATCTCGCCCGGCAAGTCGAACCGGATGTCGCTGAATATATCCAACGGCTGAAATTGCCCGGTATTGCTATAAAAGAGGAATCACGGCGCTTTTATCCTTCGGGGGATATTGCCGCGAATCTGGTGGGGTTTACCAATATTGATGATCAGGGTATTGAGGGAGTCGAAAAAAGTTTTAATGCACTCCTCAGCGGCACCGCCGGCAGTCGAGTCGTGCGTAAAGATCGCTTCGGCCGAGTTGTTGAAGATATCTCCTCGACGGATAGTCATCCGGGGCAAAATGTTCAACTCAGTATTGATGAGCGGCTACAGGCGGAAGCCTCTCATGCATTGAGTCATGCCGTGATGTTCAACAAGGCGGACTCCGGCTCAGCTGTGGTGATTGATATTAACACCGGCGAAGTGCTGGCGATGGCCAACTATCCAACCTTTAATCCGAATAATCGGGCTGACACCCCAGAAGAGAATTTTCGTAATCGGGCTATCAGCGATATTTTTGAACCGGGCTCAACAGTAAAACCGATGGTGGTGATGACAGCGCTACAGCGTCAGTTGGTCAAGCCAGATGCGGTGCTGGACACTCATCCCTATATATTGAGCGGGCACCTCATTAAAGATGTGGCGCTGTATCCTGCGCTGTCACTGACTGGTGTGCTGCAAAAGTCCAGTGATGTTGGGGTATCGCGACTGGCGCTGGCGATGCCGGCCTCTGCATTGATGCAAACCTACACAGAATTTGGCTTGGGCCAATCGACTCAGTTAGGGCTGACAGGAGAAAGCAGCGGCCTGATGCCCCATCGGCAGCGCTGGAGTGATTTAGACCGTGCGACTTTTTCGTTCGGTTATGGCCTGATGGTGACACCACTGCAACTGGCCCGAGTCTATGCCACCATCGGGAGCTTCGGTATTTATCGGCCATTGTCTATAACGAAGGTTGATCCGCCGGTATTGGGCCAGCAGGTGTTCCCTGAAGTGCTTGTGCACCAAGTGGAACATATGATGGAAAGTGTGGCATTGCCCGGCGGAGGTGGGGTGAAAGCAGCCGTGCGGGGCTATCGGGTGGCGGTTAAAACCGGGACGGCCAAGAAGATTGGGCCCAATGGCCAATATATTGATAAATATGTAGCTTATACTGCCGGTGTTGCTCCCGCCAGCCAACCTCGCTTTGCCTTAGTGGTGGTGATTAACAACCCTCAAGGTGGGAAATACTATGGTGGCGCAGTTTCAGCACCGGTATTTAGCGATATTATGGGGCAAATATTGCGAACCATGAATGTGGAGCCAGACGCTATTGCTGTCAATGTGATTCGGCATAGCTAATTTTCTGTTGATTCAGGGGTAAACCGTGGCTTGCAACAGCACAAGGGCTTCTTTAGACTAACGCCGCGTCTGCCGGCATTTCTGGCGGTTATTAATCAGTTATCTGGGATTCAACCATGTCTTATCAGTGCCCCCTTTGTCATCAGGTCTTGCAGCAAAGCCAGCACCAGTGGCGTTGCAGCAATAACCACCAGTTTGATTGCGCCAAAGAGGGTTACGTCAATTTAATGCCGGTGCAGCATAAAGGGTCGAAACAGCCAGGGGATAGTCCAGAGATGATGCAGGCTCGGCGGGCTTTTCTGGATGCAGGTTATTATCAACCCTTACAGCAGCGGGTTTGTGAAATTCTGGATAAAGCGCTACTCCTCGATGCCGCCATGTTGCTGGATATCGGCTGCGGCGAGGGCTATTACACTGCTGCGGTAACTGACCGGTTAAATCGGCAGCGCCAAATGTCTATTTTCGGATTAGATGTTGCCAAAGTGGCCGTAAGATACGGCGCAAAGCGCTATCCGCAGGTGAGTTTTTGCGTGGCATCCAGCCACCGGTTGCCTTTTGCCAGCCAATCCCTTGATGCTGTATTGCGTATTTATGCCCCCTGCAAGGCCGCAGAGTTGGCGCGAACGGTGAAACCCGGTGGGGTTGTCGTCACTGTGGCTCCGGGGCCTCGTCATCTCTATCAATTAAAAGCGCTGATTTACGCCCAAGTACAACTTCACGACGATACACCAGAGCATCTGGACGGGTTTGATTTGGTTAGCAGTGAAAAATTGGCTTACGAAATGAAGTTAACCGGTAAGCAGAGCTTTAATTTATTGCAAATGACGCCTTTTGCCTGGCGCGCATCCATTGAAATCGGGCAAGAACTTGCCGCCCGGCAGTCTTTTTCCTGTGAAACAGATTTTGTTATCGCAGTACATCGTCGCAAAGAAGAACTTGAAAGTGCCGAGTTAAACAGTGACGTGATAGAAATATAAGAGGCTGCTCGTTATTTAATAATGTTCAAATAAATGGCGAGCGGATAACTCCCTTAAACGGGAATATTATCATCTTAATTAGAAGGTGTACTAATCCCTGGTGCGAGATTGATAATTAACTTAAGTCAAATTATTAGAATGTTATTTTTATAATAAAGATAATTATTTTAGATCTAAGTTTCGCCAAGTTCGCCCACCCGATTCGGTCACCAAAATAGAGGGGATAAACCGTATCTGCTCAGCAACTTTCAGTGCTAAATCAGCAACTTCTTGCTTGTTCAATGCGCCACTGCCGTAATTGAACTCTCCTTCAGGTAATTTATAAATTTTCTCCCTGCCGATAAGGCGAGTAAATCCTGCATCGATCATTTTTTTATTAAGGGTATCGTAATCGCCTTCCACTGCGTTATGCAAAACGACACTGACCGTAAAGTACGGCATAGATCTTTTCCAATCAATTAGGTGATGGTATTTATATATCACACTGCTGGAATCGATATTTTGACCGGAGTCTAATTGCTGGACATACCGTCAAAATAACCTTGTATAAATTGTGTGATTAAGGGGCAGATGACAGCAATAGCCACCTGCGAAATGAGAGAGAAAGGTTACAGGGCGAGAGATAAGCGGTTGCGGCCAGCATGTTTTGCTGCATAACAGGCAATATCGGCCTGGCGCATGGCTTGTGCCGCGCTTTCAGTTTGTCGAGTCAATGACACGGCCCCGAGACTTGCGGTAAAGGAATAGGATTGACCGTGCCAATGGAACTGAATAGATGCTATGTCGGCGACCACTTTTTCCAACACTTCAGTTGCAGGTTTACTCTGGCAATTAAATAGCACGATAGCGAACTCATCACCGCCTAAACGCGCCACGATGTCATTTTCACGGACTGCTTGTTGCATTGTTTGAGCCACCATTCTGAGCACCATATCGCCAGCTTCGTGACCCGCACTGTCATTCACATCCTTGAAGTAGTCTAAATCGACATAACAAAGGATATGCTGCTCATCTTTACCCAGTTGGCTGATGGACTGATTTAGCCGTTCTTCCAATCTCCGTCGATTAATCAAACCGGTTAGCATGTCGTGATTGGCCTGATATTGCAGCTCTCGCTGCTCATGACGGGCGCGGGTGACATCTTGGAATACCACCACAGCACCAATGAGCAAATTATCACGATCGCGAATAGGTGAGGCGGAACACCGAATTTCCTGGCGTTCTCCTTGGCTCGACAACAGTTGGCAGCCCTCTGGCAATAAGGTATGACGCCCTTCGGACAAACACTGATTAATAGCAACTAATTGATTTTTATCTTGTAATGGAGACCACAAAATAAAGATTTCTTCTATGGGTAGGCCGCAGGACTCATTCTGGCTCCGCCCGGTCATCTCTTCAGCTTTGGGATTCATTAATACAACACGGCCTTCGGTATCAAGAGAGATAATTCCCTCCTGAATGGATGACAATACCCGATGCAGTTGCTCCCGTTCTTCATAGCGGGCAATCTCGCTGGCACGGAGTGCATCTTCGCGTTGTTTTCGCTCACTCATATCACGGATTATTTTTGCATATCCCAGCAGTTTGCCATTGTTATCATGAATAACAGTGATAATGGTGACGGCCCAATAACGAGTCATATCTTTGCGAACCAGCCACCCCTCACTTTCTACCCGACTGGCTGAAGCTGAGGTTTTCAGTAATTTCTCGGGTAAGCCGGCGGCGATATCCTCAGGTAAAAAGAAACAACCGAAATGCTGGCCGATGATTTCATTGCTGGCATAACCAATATTACGTTCTGCGCCATGGTTCCAGGTGGTGACCCGGCCCCATGGGTCAAGCATCAAAATGGCATAATCTTCAACGGTATCAACCATTAGGCGAAAACGTTCTTCACTGATGCGTAATGCTTCTTCGCGCTGGCGTCGTTCAGTTAAGTCACGGACAATTTTGGTAAATCCCAATAGCTTCCCACTATCATCATGCATGGGGTTAATAGCGACGCTGGCCCAGTAACGGATACCATTTTTACGCACATGCCAGCCTTCAGTTTGGAAATTACCCTCGGCAACAGCTTTTGCCAGTGATTTCTCTGGCAGGCCAGCCGAGATGTCCTCTGGCGTGAACAGTAGGGCAAAATGTTCGCCAATGATTTCATCACTGGTATAGCCTTCATTGCGCTCCCCACCTTTGTTCCAGGTCAGAATACGGCCATGGGTGTCTATCATGTAGATGGCGTAATCTTCGACTTCACTGATCAGGTGACGAAACTGTTCTTCACTTTTACGCAAAGCATTTTCACGCTGCCATTTATCTGTCAAATCACGGGTAACATGCACAAAACCTTGCAAATTATTGTCTGAGTCGTGCAATGCACTGAGGGTGAGGTTGCCCCAAAAACGTTTACCATTTTTACGAACTCGCCAACCCTGATTCTCATAATGACCAAACTGATTCGCGTGGCGCAGACCTTTGGTGGGTAACTCAGTGGCCAAGTCTTCCGGGGTATAAAACAGTTCGAAAGATTGACCAATGACTTCTTCGGCACTATACCCCGTATTGCGTTCGGCACCATTATTCCAGGTGAGGATATGTCCTTGGGCATCAATGATATATATGGCGTAGTCATCTACGGCTTCAATTAATAGCCGAAAGATGTGATCGTCAAATGATGCCGGATGCAAAGCCATTCCTGTATTCCTTGAATTTTTATTCAGTAGCCTGTCGCGGCGCAGCGTTTCACCCAGAAGGTTTAATCTGTTATCGCGATAAATGTTATGTACTAGTCTATCGCTAACATTAAAATTTAGATAATCAGATTTTTATTATTCACAATAAATAAAAGGAATTCAGCAACCTAATAGCGGCAATGTTTATTGGAGCAAAGCCGCTGTTGGTGGGGCTTCGGGCGAGAGGTGAAGGAATGAGTAAGAGATAAGAAATAACACTTAACCTTATTAATAATATGGGTAAATCAGTGTGAGAAATGTATAAATAAATGACTTAAGTAGGGAAAGTGGAATTAATCACACATTATTTAAATGAAACTTCAGAATAATTTTACTTTAGTTTCATATTCATCTCTCCAGACAATAGTAGTTACCGCCCGCGATCATGTTTATCACATAATCTACCTAATTTATTTACGACATCAAAAATAATCCCCTGGACGTGCAGAAATGCTTGCATCAATAGGTGTTATCAGGATAATCCTGAATCCTTATAATAAGCATTCTCATTAGTGGCTATTTTGCAAAAATCAGGGGCATCAACACGATGAATGAAACCATTTCCACACGCGTGCATCAGAAACGACTCGCGCCGCGTCTTTTGTGCGTCATGATCGGCGCCGCATTGGGCACATTGTCAGCATCTTCATGGGCTGCAGCAACGGCAGGGACTGCGGTTGAAAACGTCAAAAAAACCAGCACCGCAACTGACGCTGCGAAAGCGGATGAGAGCAAAAAAACCGATACCATTACCGTTGTCGGAACACAGGATACTTTCCGTGCCGGTGGCAATGATTTAATTCCGACCTATTTGGATGGTCAGGTGGCTAATGGCGGCCGTATCGGTTTCCTTGGGCAGCAAGATGCGCGTAACGTGCCATTTAACGTTATCAGCTATACCTCCAAAATGATTGAAGACCAGCAAGCTAACTCGATTGCTGATGTCGTCAAAAATGATGCTTCCGTGCAAAACGTTCGCGGTTACGGTAACCCATCACAGAACTATCGTATTCGCGGCTACAACCTTGATGGTGACGATATCTCATTTGGTGGCCTGTTTGGTGTTTTACCGCGCCAGATAGTGTCAACCAGCATGGTTGAGCGAGTCGAGGTCTTTAAAGGTGCCAATGCCTTCATTAACGGCATTTCGCCGAGTGGCAGCGGTGTTGGTGGGATGATTAACCTCGAACCTAAACGTGCGGGTGATACTCCGCTGACTCGCGTCACGGTAGATTATGGTTCATCTTCTCAAGTGGGTGGGGCGCTGGATGTCGGTCGCCGTTATGGTGATGATGATCAGTTCGGCGTGCGAGTGAATGTCCTGCACCGTGAAGGTGAGTCAGCTATTCATGATCAGAAAGAGCGCACGACCGCAGTCTCAACAGGATTGGATTACCGTGGTGATCGCGCCCGTACATCACTAGACGTGGGCTACCAGAAGCAAACTATTCATCATATGCGCACAGATGTTGCGATCGGCGGTGCAACCGTCATTCCTGAGCCCCCATCTTCAACCCTAAACTATGGGCAGTCGTGGGTATATACCGATATGGAAACCACCTTCGGTATGCTGCGCAGTGAATATGATGTTAGCCAGAACTGGACTGTTTATGGCTCCGTCGGTGCCAGTCGTAACGAAGAAACCGGTCAATATGGTTCACCGACACTGACCAGTGCTAATAATGGCGATGCGACTATTTCTCGCTTGTATGTGCCGTATGTGGCTGATTCTGTTGCCGGTTTAGGTGGCATTCGTGGCCACTTTGATACAGGCCCAATCACCCATAAAGTCAATCTGGGGTATGCGGCTAACTATCGTACGGCTAAATCAGCTTGGAATATGTCGAATCCCGCAGATACCAATATCTATAACCCTGGCGTGATTAACTTCCCTCCAACGACGATGGGGAGTACCAGTCAGGATCCTCAGTTAAATAGTCAGGTCCGTGCTTCTGGTCTTTCATTATCAGATACCTTATCAATGATGGATGACAAAGTGTCATTGATGCTGGGTGTGCGCCGTCAGGAAGTCACTATTCGTAACTTCGACAGTGGGGTGCCAAATAGCGCCGGTTCACTGGATGCGATGAAAGTGACACCGATTTACGGCATCATGGTGAAGCCGTGGGAGAAAGTCTCCCTGTATGCTAACCACATTGAAGCGTTAGGGCCGGGCAAGTCTGCACCTTATCAATTTAATGGTAAACCAGTGGTTAACGCCGGCCAGATCCCGGGCATTATTCATTCAAAACAGAATGAAATCGGCGTGAAGTTTGATAACCAGCGCTACGGTGGTACGTTGTCTCTGTTTGAAATCACCCGACCAACGGGCATGGTTGATCCAGCGACTAACGCCTATGGTTTCTATGGTGAACAGCGCAACCGTGGTGTTGAGCTAAACGTATTCGGTGAGCCGGTATTTGGTACCCGTCTGTTGGCGAGCGCGACCTGGTTGGATCCTAAACTGACCAAAGCGGCTGACAGCGCCAATAACGGCAATGATGCCGTGGGTGTTGCTAACTATCAGTTAGTGTTTGGCGGCGAATATGATATTCCTGTGGTTGAAGGCCTGACCGCAACCGGCACGGTGGTGCGCTCCGGTTCTCAATATGCCAACGAAGCTAATACATTGAAATTGAAACCTTGGACGCGTCTGGATCTGGGCGTGCGTTATACCATGCCAATGAAAGACACGAATCTGACCTGGCGCGCGAATGTTGAGAACGTGACCAACGAACGCTACTGGGAATCGGTTGAAGATTCTGGCACTTACATCTATCAGGGCGACCCACGAGCACTGAAATTATCAGTCTCAATGGATTTCTAATACTGAATTGATATTTGCCGATAACCGATAGAATAAAAAAACCCCGCTATTCATCTCGAATGCGGGGTTTCTTTTTTGCTCTTCATACCGCTTTATTTTACGGCGAGAATAAAAGCACTAACGATATGGTTATCAGGTTAGGCGAGGCGATAGATGTGCTCGTAAAGGATATTAAAACCGATACCTATCAACACAATACCGCCCATTATTTCAGCACGTTTACCCAGCAGTGGGCCAATATAGCGGCCAATTAGCATACCCAGCGTCGCCATTATCATGGTGGCCAACCCAATGGCCATGGCGGTGTGAACAATGTTTACTTGCAAGAACGCCAGACCGACACCAATTGCCATGGCATCAAGGCTGGTGGCTATGGCTGTCATCACTAAAACCCAAAAACTGTGACTGCGCATTTTTTCTGTTTCTTCGACTTGCTGTTTTGCGCCTTCAAAAATCATCCGGCAACCCAGAATGAACAGCAGGCTAAAGGCAATCCAGTGATCCCATTCCAAGATATATTGACTGGCAAACAGGCCAATGCACCATCCAATCAACGGGGTAATAGCTTCTATCACACCAAAGATAAGACCGGTGCGGATAGCTTCTCTAAAACGGGGCTTATGTAGACTGGCGCCTTTACCAATAGACGCAGCAAAAGCATCCATAGACATAGCAAAAGCAAGAATGAGTGTTGCAGATAGATTCATAGAAATAGTCTCGGCCGGGCGGCTCCATATACACGTAACCCACCCCCAACCTAACGACGGAGCTACGTGTCTATGGTCTCGCCAACCTTACCTGGCTGCCCGCACCACGTTTCTAACAGCGAAACGAGTATGTTGATACGGGCGTTTCTATATATCGATATATCAATTCAATATAACGAATAGAAACCGGCTACTCCCCATGAACGGCGCAACCTTAACATATATATTCCAAGACAGACAACCCCCAAAATAATATGGCGAACCAATGCTATTGATAATGATTTTCATTATCGAAAGTATGGCTAAAAATAGCCGATATAAGCATCAGTAATGGTGTGGAAATAAACAGCGAAGGGGTTTGAAAGGTGTCGGGAAATTAATCAATTAACTGAAAAATCAATAGATTCATTTCCCCGTTCTGTTTCTTTATGACTGATTTTCAACGAAAAAATTATAAATTTTTTCTAAGTCATCTAATTGCCGAACTTGGATGAGTAATCTGCGCTGCTCTAAATCAATCACTAGGATCCCATCTTCCGATAAATTCATGCCTTTTATTCGGTGATATTCAATAAAAGCATTAGCGTAGAAGAAACCTGTATTTTTAAACAACAATTTTGGCCAGCGAATATAAGAGATATAAAACGCAATTAGCGCTAAACCCACTAATAAATATGTGGTTAAGGGTTCACCATTCGCCATCACATTATTGTAAACAAGAATAGCAATTAGACCGACAAAAATTGCACAATCGATTTTGTTTTTACGTTTGAGATGAATTTGTAGCCGAGTTTTGCCTTTCATCATATTCATGATGAATTCATCATAGATGGCATAAGCGAGTAATAGGGCAATAAAAACAATCAAAACGAGATCAGTAACCGACATGCAAACACTCCCAAATAAAAAACCGGGAGTAAACCCCCGGTTTTTGCCAAATCTAATCAGAAAATTATGGTGCCAGGAAGCCAATCCAGTAGCCGAAGATACCGATGGCGAAGAAGCCCATAATAATCCACAGTGCGTTAACTTTACGGCGTAACAGCCACATACAGCCGAAAGTTAGCAGTAATGGTACCAAACCCGGCATCAACTGATCCAGAATGGTTTGCACCGTGGTCACCGTGGTTTCACCGTTCTGGTTGGTTATTTTGGACACCACAACCGGTATGTTGACGTGCGTCCATTTGTTAACCAAGGCCCCCATAACAAACAGGCCGAGGATAGACGCCCCTTCCGTCAGTTTTTGCAGCAGGCCACCGTCCATATCGCTGACGATATTGACGCCTTTTGAATAGCCGTAAGCAACACCATAATAACGGGTCAGCAAACGTACCAGGTTAAACAGAACAAAGAACAGTAACGGGCCGAGCAAACTGCCGCTCATCGCGATACCCGCGCCGAGTGCTGCCAATACCGGGCGCACAGTACCCCAGAATATTGGGTCACCGACACCGGCCAGCGGCCCCATCAGACCAACTTTGATACCGTTAATTGCCGCATCGTCAATCTCAGCACCATTGGCTTTCTGTTCTTCCATCGCCAGCGTTACACCCAGAATCGGGGCTGCAACGAAAGGTTGGGTGTTGAAGAATTCCAAATGGCGTTTGATTGCCTGCTTACGCTCTTCCGAGTTCTCTGGATAAAGGCGACGAATTGCCGGTACCATTGAGAAGCAGAAACCCAGCGCCTGCATACGTTCGAAGTTCCACGACCCTTGGAAGAGGTTAGAGCGGATAAACACCCCGCGGATATCGGCGGGCGTGAGTTTCTTTTCACCAGTAGTTGTTTTATCAACAGTCGTTGTATCAACCATTTCTCTCACCTTTTCCTAGTCTAATTCGTTATCAAGATCGTTATTGGACGGGCCAGACTGTACAACCTGAGATTTGTTGTATTTCGGGCTGAGCTGGATATACAGCAGCGCCATAACTACGCCAATAACACCCAGAGCCACCAGGTTGAAGTTGGTGAATGCGGCGGTCACGAAACCTAAATAGAAGAATGGCATCAGGTAGCCGGCACGCATCATGTTGATAACCATGGCGTAACCTACTACGACTATCATACCACCGGCGATATTCAAGCCACTGGTAACCACATCAGGAATCGAGCTGAGCAGCATCTGAACTTCAGATGTCCCAACAGACAGGGCAACGATCAGGGCAGGGATAGCAATACGCATCGCCTGCAAGAACAGGGCAGAAATGTGGATCCAGGTAATCGCTCGTAGACTGCCTCGTTCGGCAGCACCATCTGCGGCGTGCTGGAAGGCCACGGTAATAGTACGGACAATAATGGTTAATACCTGACCAGCTGCTGCTAACGGGATAGCCAGTGCGATACCCGCACCGATATCTTGACCACCAGCAATGACCAGAATGGTCGAAATAATTGACGCCAGCGCGGCATCAGGTGCTACTGCAGCCCCGATGTTCATCCAGCCGAGCGCGATCATTTCCAAGGTACCACCGATAATAATACCGGTTTTCATATCACCTAAAACCAGACCTACTAGGGTACAGGCGACGAGGGGACGGTGAAATTGGAACTCATCCAGAATGGAGCCCATCCCGGCGATACATGCAACTATGAAAATCAGCACAATCTGAAGAGTTGTGATCTCCATTGTACTTCTCCTATGACCAAAAAAGCTGAGTAAAAATAACCGAATCCCAAAACAGGACAGGGCATAACCTTGCTACGTAGTTTTTAGTAAAGCTATTTATTAAGTTTGTTAATTAAATCCATCATTTTGAGCCGGCTATCCGAAGACACTTTCCGAACTTCCAGTTCAATACCGCGAGCATTTAATTTATTAAAGGCTTCAATATCTTTTTCATCAACGGAAACGGCATTATTCACTTGGGTTTTACCCTGACGGAATGCCATACCACCGATATTGACTGACTTAATATCTACGCCACCCTCAACCATACGCACAACGTCAGTTGGGTTAGTAAATAACAGCATAACCCTGTCTTTGGCATATTTCGGATTGTTGTAAACGCGGATAGCTTTCTCAACATCAACTACGTGCGCAGTGACACCCGGAGGTGCAACTTGTTTGAGCAAGGTGCTACGCATTTTGTCAGCAGCAACTTCGTCGCTGACAACAATAATGCGGCTTACGTTAGTTTCTTTGGTCCAGCGAGTTGCGACCTGACCATGGATTAAGCGGTCATCGATGCGCGCCAGCCCGATCTTCATGTGATCATTCGGGCCTAAAGCGACGGCCGGAGCCTTGGCTTTTGGCGCAGAAATTGTTTGTTGCGTCTCGGGCTTATCACTCTTAACTTCAGGCGCTTTCAGTGCTTTTACGCCCTCACGACCAGTTTCTACCGCGACTGCAACCAGTTCAGCAAATGATGGATTATCATCACGAGCCATAAAGGTTTCAGCCAACATCGGAATGTTAACCCCGGTGACGACCTCATAGTTCTCTTTATCGATAGCAATTCGACTGGCGGCGTTAAACGGGCTACCACCCCAGGTATCAACCAGGAATAAAACACCTTTACTGGTATCTAATCCGGTCAATTTACCGTTGTATTTCTCAATCAACGTTTCGGCATTTTCACCTGGGACGAAATCGATATAAGCGACATTACTTTGCTCACCTAAAATCATTTCAGCTGTTTTCAGCAGTTGTTCTGCCGCAGCCCCATGTGTGCCAATGATAATAGCTATACTCACTCGCTACCCCCTCTGTTAACTCAGAATTGAGTTCTCGCACGTAACAGAAAAACCAGTAATCACCCAAAACATTTCAGTACACATTGAATCTATTATGATAGTCACAATATCAGCGCACTGCTGACGATTTATTCGTATCGACAATGAATCGATTCAGGTACATACCCAAATGTGCTGGATGTGATTTATTTTAGTCAGTGAAAAAATAAATTATGTGACGCTGCTCATTTATTGGGACAAGTTATGAATGATTTTGCTTACTTGGATAATAAATCGACACTTATATGAGTTGTGCTGATGAGTTTACCCCCTAACTCACTCATCACGTTATGATTGTTGTGTTTAATATTTGTGCTATTTGTATGAAAGTTGGCTGATGACCCACTTTGGGCAGGAAACAAATTTTAGTCATGAAAATAAGCATGCTGTTATTGAGGCATTTATTTTGACGAAATAGCGGCTTATCGTAAGCAGGGTAATAAATCTGACTATGCGGGTAAAAAAATTCCTGATAAAGTTAGCGGCTCTATTAATTGTCAGGAGTTAAGGGCCTCAGCTCTCCCTATGGACTGTCACCGAAGTTACTGTTTCTCTAGTGTTAATACCTCACCAGTGGGTTTACATCTGGTTATCCAATCACGCACAGTTGCTGCGTATAATTTCACCCGATCTTTCTGCGTATCTATACTGACAGCCGTATCACGGCATTTTGCTATGTCTGTTGCAGGCCGCTCATCATCTAAATCGTGTTCTTATTATCGGAGTCTGACATGGAATTTCTAATGGACCCCTCAATTTGGGCAGGGTTATTGACGTTGGTAGTACTGGAAATTGTTCTGGGTATTGATAACCTGGTATTCATCGCCATCCTGGCCGACAAACTGCCGCCTAAACAAAGAGATAAAGCTCGAATCATCGGGTTATCTCTGGCATTGATTATGCGTTTGGGGCTGCTGTCGGTGATTTCCTGGATGGTCACGCTGACAACACCTCTGTTTAGTGTCGGCAGCTTTAGTTTCTCCGGGCGAGATCTGATTTTGCTGGTGGGGGGGCTGTTCCTACTGTTTAAAGCCACCACAGAGTTACATGAACGGCTAGAGGGAAACCAGCACGATGACAGTGCAAGCCGAGGTTACGCCAGCTTCTGGGCGGTGGTTGCACAGATAGTGGTATTAGATGCCGTGTTCTCCCTCGATGCAGTAATTACTGCCGTGGGGATGGTCAATGATTTGGCCATCATGATGACCGCGGTTGTGATAGCTATGGGCGTGATGCTGTTGGCATCGAAAACATTGACGAACTTTGTTAACGCGCACCCGACTGTTGTGGTGCTGTGTTTGAGTTTCTTGCTGATGATTGGCTTGAGCTTGATTGCTGAAGGTTTTGGTTTCCATATTCCGAAAGGCTATCTGTATGCCGCCATCGGATTCTCTATCCTGATAGAGCTATTTAACCAGATTGCCCGTCGCAACTTTATTAAGCATGAATCTCGCTTGCCGCGACGCCAGCGCACGGCCGAAGCTATCATTCGTCTTATGGGCGGTCGCCAGCAGCCGGAGTCACAAAATGGCTCACCGCAGTTGACATCACCGCCGGAGGCTTTTGCTGAAGAAGAGCGCTATATGATAAGCGGCGTGCTGACATTGGCATCCCGTTCATTGCGCAGTGTGATGACTCCTCGCACGGAAATCTCTTGGGTAGATTGTCATCGCTCACAAGAAGAAATTCGTGAGCAACTGTTGGACACGCCACACAGCTTGTTCCCGGTGTGCCGTGATTCATTAGATGAGATAATTGGCGTGGTTCGCGCCAAAGATCTGTTAGTGGCGATTGAGCGCGGAGACTCCATCTGTGAGTTTGCCGCCGCGACACCACCTATAGTCGTGCCTGATACCATGGACGTGATTAATCTATTGGGGGTCTTGCGTAAAGCGAAAGGCCGCTTAGTGGTGGTTAATGACGAGTTTGGTGTGGTGCAAGGCTTGGTGACACCGCTTGACGTGCTGGAGGCCATCGCCGGTGAGTTCCCTGATGAAGATGAAACGCCAGATATTATTACTGATGGTGATGGTTGGTTGGTGAAAGGGGGGGCTGATTTGCACTCTCTGGAGCAGGCGCTGGATTGTCAGGAGTTGGTCAGCCCGACGGCAGACTATGCTTCATTAGCGGGTATGCTGCTTTCTCATTCAGGCCATATGCCAACAGCGGGTGATGTGATTGAATTGCATAGTTTACGCTTCGAGATTATCGAAGTGTCAGATTACCGTATTGAGTTAGTGCGCATCACTAAGTTGAGTAACGAGTTGGAAGAGTAACACTCTAACAACTAACAAAGTTTCGGCTAATGCGGGTCATCTTAAGGTGACCCGCATTTTTTAATGACTATTGCAGTACTTTTTAATTCATCCAATTTTATTCCATAATGACTAATATATAAAAATATTGTATTTTTCTTATTTATCATATTAATTTTTGCAAAAAAATAATTTTTTATAATTAATGGTTAAATTGATTTGTAATATATAGTTGAGAAAGTAATAATAATGAAATTAAGTTGATTCCCTATGAGAATAAAAACTAACAACTTACTTTAAATCAATAAGTTATGACGTATTTATATTTTAATGAAAGGAAAAATAATTATTTTAAATAATGACTCTAACTGGATAAATATGGGCTATGCTTAAATTGACTTAAGTAAATTAATGTTTGTCGCGGTTTATCAGTATTTAAACGGAATTTCGGCAGGTCTGAACAGCAGTTTCAGATATTGGGTTTTATCTGTTTTGAAGCGTCAAAATTTATTTTCTGTATATTGGATACCGCACAGCCTATATTTTTGTATCATTCTGCCCGCCAGTAATGGAGGTTCTATGAAAAAGATATTTTTTGTTCTTGTGTTTATGCTGTTTTCATTTTGTACATTAGGCCAAAATACGGCGTCAATGCATCCTGATGAAACATTATTTATACCAATGGCCATTGCCGCTGAGGTCAATAAAAAGGCGTGCTCATCATCTTATGAAAGCGATGATTATTGGTGTTGTGATGTATGTTGCAACCCCGCGTGTGATGGTTGCCAGATATGAAGTCATTATTAATCTTTTACGTTGCATCAAGGGGAGCGCTGGCTCCCTTTGATGCACATGGTTTTCAATACAATAAATTAATTACACTGCACTTTAATTGCTAACCCACCACGTGAGGTTTCGCGGTATTTGGCATTCATATCTTTACCGGTTTCAAACATAGTTTCGATAACTTTATCCAGTGAAACGCGTGGTTCGCTGGTGCGGCGCATGGCCATACGTGCTGAGTTAATCGCTTTCACTGACGCAATAGCATTACGTTCAATGCACGGTACTTGAACCTGACCTGCAACCGGGTCACATGTCAGCCCCAGATTATGTTCCATGCCAATTTCTGCGGCGATGCACACTTGCACCGGGCTAGCCCCCAGTAATTCAGCCAGACCCGCCGCGGCCATTGAACAGGCAACGCCCACTTCACCCTGACAGCCGACTTCAGCGCCAGAAATAGACGCATTCATCTTATACAGAATCCCGACCGCCCCTGATGACAGGAAGTAGCGGATAAAGATTTCAGGAGTAACAGGTTCGATAAAGTGGTCGTAATAAGCCAGTACCGCCGGGACGATACCACAGGCCCCGTTAGTGGGGGCGGTCACCACACGGCCACCGGCCGCATTTTCTTCGTTAACTGCCAGCGCGAACATATTGACCCAATCAATAACATTCATTGGATCGCTGGACAGTTTATCCGAAGAAACTAACAAACGGCGCAACGCTGAGGCACGGCGTGGTACACGCAGTGGGCCGGGCAAGACGCCTTCAGTGTTTAGGCCGCGATCAATACAGGCGCGCATGGTTTGCCAAATCGCCGTAAAGTAGGATTCAATCTCTTCTTTGCTGTGCATCGCCAGCTCATTCTGCATCACCATACCGGAGATAGACATACCAGTTTGTTCGCAGTTTGCCAGGATTTCTTCAGCTGAATGGAATGGATAAGGGACGCTAACGGCATTTACCGCGGCTTTGCCGAAATGCTCTTCATCAACAATAAACCCGCCGCCGATTGAGTAATAGGTTTTGCTCAATACCTTTTCATCACTGGCAAAGGCGTGAATCTGCATGGCGTTTTCATGCAATGGCAGGTTATCACTGCGAAAGACCATTCCACCTTCACGCGGGAAATCCACTTCATGCAAGCCATTGGCCAGCATCAGTTTTTGGCGTAATTCTACATCACGAATAAACCCTGGAATGCTATCGATATCCACGGTGTCTGGCATATTGCCAGCCAACCCCATAATAATAGCGATATCGGTGTGGTGACCTTTTCCGGTCAGGGACAGTGAGCCATAAACATCGACGGCCACACGTGTAACAGATGGCATTAACCCTTGCGTGACCAATAAATCAGCAAATTCTTTGCCAGCTTTCATTGGCCCAACGGTATGGGAGCTGGATGGGCCGATGCCAATCTTAAACATATCAAAAACGCTAATCACACTGAAACTCCTTAACAAAGCTTTTTGTTATTCTCCGCGCATATGAATGTGGCCGAGAATACTTGTATTACGTATAAGAACTCTGTGGATAGCAGCAGGTTACTTTGTATTGAGTATTGCTATCACAGGGCCCTGCTAATTTGGGTCTTACTGGTATTGGCTGTATCAATGTGATACCGCAACAATGGCATCTCGCGACTTATTAATCGCTATCACTACCTGCTTTTAACCTTACATTTTTAGTGGTTTATAGTGATGAATGATATTTTACAGATATTTCATAACGCTGATAGAGCAGTTTACAGTTTTTTTAAAATGGTTGTGCAAAGAAAATAGAGTAAAAATCGATGTGATGAGGTGATAGGGATCGCTTTATGCTGTAATTCCGCTTTTTTAGCCGTCATGCTGTGATACTTGTCACTCAATACCCGTGCTATTCATATGCCTATTGGGGTCAAACGCTGACCTGCTGCGCCAGACGGCGAATAATCGCCGCTGTTAGACCCCAAATAAATTGGCTTTCATACCATGACAAATAGACCCGGTGATTGACTCCGCCACGATGAATATCTAGCGAGTAGTAGCGCGACAGTCTGAGCGCCTCGTATAAGGGAATTTCAAATAGCCCGGCGACTTCCTCTTCATTCCCCTGAAAAGCAATATTAGCGGGCACCAAGCCGACAATAGGAGTGACCTGATAACCACTGGAGCTGTCGAGTGGGGCCAGTTGCCCTAATACATGCACAACAGATGTGGGGATTGCCACTTCTTCCTCCGCCTCACGTAGCGCGGTATCAATCAGTGAAAAATCCTGTGGGTCAGCTTTGCCGCCGGGAAAGGCGACCTGACCAGCATGTTTGCGTAAATGATCCGAGCGCCGAGTCAATAACAATGTGGGTTCAGGCCGACAAACAATAGGAATTAACACGGCGGCATGGCGACTATTGGCAGAAAAACTGCCAGGTTGCGGCTGTTGTAGCTGGAATCGGCTAATAAATTCCGACAAAGTCCGGCTTGATTGACTCACAAACACATCACTCACAGAATCCACTCACTCATTAATTAACTATTTTCCAGTAGCGGTAATATTCGGGCAATTTTATCAAATGTTTCCTGATATTCAGCCTGTTCCTGACTGTCAGCCACAATGCCGCCTCCGGCAGAACAATATATCTTACCGTTTTCAGTCAGCAGGGTGCGGATGGTAATGTTGGTGTCCATCGTGCCGCAGCAACTAATATAGCCAATGTTACCGCAATAGGCATTGCGGCGTTGCGGCTCCAATTGTTCAATTATCTCCATGGCCCGAATTTTCGGCGCTCCGGTGATAGAACCCCCGGGGAAACAAGCGCGCAATAATGCGGTTGGCGGCGATTCCACGGGCAGCGTTGCAGTAATGGTGCTGACCAGATGATGTACGGCAGGGAATGGCTCGACGACAAATAACTCGGGTACCCGCACACTTCCCGGCTGCGCTACCCGGCCAATATCATTGCGCAGCAGATCAACTATCATCAGGTTTTCAGCACGATCTTTAGCCGAATTGGCCAACCGCTCCGCTTGCTGACTATCCTGCTCAGGGTCATCGAGTCGCGGCAAAGTGCCTTTAATGGGGCGAGTTTGTATTTGGCGGTTTTCTAACCATAAAAAGCGTTCCGGTGAGACACTCAGGATTGCGTTTTGCGCTAAGCGAATAAAGGCGGAAAAAGGCGCGCGATTACTGCGGCTTAGTGACAGAAAAGCTTGCCATTCATCGCCCTGATATTCAGCACTGAATCTCTGGGCCAAATTAATTTGATAGCAGTCGCCGCTGTGCTGGTATTCCTGAATTTGACGGAATTTTTCGCCATATTGCTCTCGTGACATATTGGCTTGCCACTGACTAGTAAGTTTAAATGGCAAAGGGGCTTCGGGGTTTCTTTGTTGCAGCAACCACTGCAAGCGCTGTTCAGCATCACCGTGACACACCAATGTCAGTTTTTGCAAATGATGATCGCTAATCAAAGCCCAGTCATACAGCCCGACGGCCATATCCGGCAAGGTAATATCTTGCTCAGCCAGCACGGGTAATGTTTCAACCCGGCGGCCCAAATCGTAGCCAAATAACCCCAATGCGCCGCCCAAAAACGGCAGATCAGGGTGGGGTGATATGGGGGGCGAAAATTTGTCCAATTGTTGCTGTAATAAGGAGAAAGGATCTTCACGGGAGAACTCTTGGCCTTGCGCACAGGTAATCTCCGTTTGCTCGCCCCGCGTGGTGAGGGTAATTCGTGGGTCGGCAACCAGAATATCAAAACGGTTATGGGCGTGTTCAGCAAATCCGGAATGCAGCAGCATGGCCCAAGCTTGATGAGCAAGTGGTGCAAATTGCTGGAGCAGGGCATCTGGCTGATAAGGTAAGGTTTTGAAGGTCAGGGGTTTCACACTCATGAGTTACTATTCTTTTCTTTCGTCCGGCCATATTAGACGGCGTAATGATATTTTCGCCACCAACAGGCGGGAAGATTAGCACAAATTACCCAGCATTTGGGGCATTCGTGAAGAGCTGTCAATTCACCGTAGACAGCAATTCACTTTAAATAACAAGAAACAGGTATACTGAATCAATTATATGTAGGAGATAAATTAATGTTAGCGGGTATGCCTTCACTTTCTCATGAGGAACAGCAAGAAGCTGTTGAACGTATTCATCAATTCATGTCGGAAGGCATGAGCAGTGGCGAGGCGATTGCCATCGTGGCCGCAGAGATTCGTGAGCGGCACGAGAATGATCCACAAGCCATGGCTATCTTTGAAGATACTGACTTTGATGAACATGATGAGTCTGATTATCGTCGCGATAATGAGCAGGATGCGGACGAAATAGAAGACCCGTACGAGGGGTAAGCCCCGGCATCGGGCTATTCCATCCCAATAAACCCGCCTAAATGGCGGGTTTATACATATGTGCGGATTACTGACCTGTCACGACAACCGCGCTCGCGGCTCGTTTTGCAACCTCAATCGCCGTGTCAGTGTCATCCGCGACCGCCAGCGCAACGCCCAACCGCCGTTGACCGGCAATATCGGGCTTACCAAATAAGCGAATCTGAGTGTCACCGACCAATGCTGTTTCCAACCCATGGTAAGCAATATTGTGGCTGGTCAATTCAGGCAAAATAACCGCAGATGCGGCCGCACCATACTGACGAATTGTGCCAATCGGCAAGCCCAAAAATGCTCGGACATGCAAGGCAAATTCAGACATATTCTGCGAAATCAATGTCACCATGCCTGTATCGTGCGGCCGTGGTGAAACTTCGCTGAAAATAACCTCGTCACCGCAGACAAACAATTCCACACCAAATAACCCATAGCCGCCCAGTGCTTTTACCACTTGAGAAGCCACTTCTTTGGCGCGCGCAACTGCAATATCACTCATCGCCTGTGGCTGCCAAGATTCACGGTAATCGCCATCTTCCTGGCGGTGACCAATAGGCGCACAGAAGTGGATCCCATCGACAGCACTGATGGTCAGCAAGGTAATTTCAAAATCAAAGCGCACCAAACCTTCGACAATCACTTTTCCGCCGCCAGCACGGCCGCCTTGCTGTGCGTAATCCCACGCGGTTTGGAGTTGTTCTTCATTGCGAATTAGGCTCTGGCCTTTGCCCGAAGAACTCATCACCGGTTTTACAATGCACGGGTAGCCAATTTCACCGACTGCCTGGCAAAATTCGCTATGGGTCTCGGCAAAACGGTAGCTGGATGTCGGCAATTGTAGGGTTTCGGCTGCCAAACGGCGGATACCTTCGCGGTTCATGGTCAAGCGAGTCGCTTCTGCGCAGGGCACAACTTTTTGGCCCATATTTTCTAACTCAACCAGCATATCAGTGGCGATAGCTTCAATTTCCGGCACGATATAATGTGGTTTTTCCTGTTCGACTAACTGTTTGAGCGCGGTGCCATCCAGCATGTTAATGACATGACTACGATGAGCAACATGCATCGCGGGTGCATCGGCGTAGCGATCAACAGCAATCACCTCCAACCCCAGTCTTTGGCATTCAATCGCCACTTCTTTGCCCAGCTCTCCAGAGCCAAGCAACATGACACGGGTGGCATTTGGGCGCAGAGCGGTTCCAATAGTCAGCATAGTTAGGTACCTACATCAGTGGGAAAGTGACACAGTCATTTGACGCGAGATGAATTTTACGGGCATGAGTATACGGCAAAATGGCGACGAAAACGATTGCGTATCGACACCTCAGCCGAGAATTACGCCATTTTCTCAGTATTGATGCGGTATAGTTCCGGCAATGGCCCTATCTCTGGTATTATCGCGCCAAAATCTTGCGCTCGCCTTCAGGCCATCGCTGCCATTCCATCCAGTTATAAGAGTTACTGCCGTGAGCACAACTTCCTTTTCTTCCCTGACACTGCCAGCTGAGCAGTTGTCCAATCTTAATGAACTTGGCTATACCGAGATGACACCGGTACAGGCCGCAGCACTGCCGGCAATCCTCAATGGGCAGGATGTTCGGGCAAAAGCCAAAACCGGCAGTGGTAAAACTGCGGCATTCGGCATTGGTTTGCTGGACAAAATTGCTGTGGGTGAGTTTGTTACCCAAGCCTTGGTGCTGTGTCCAACCCGAGAACTGGCTGATCAGGTAAGCAAAGAGTTGCGCCGATTAGCTCGTTTTACTCAAAACATTAAAATCCTGACTTTATGCGGCGGCCAACCAATGGGCCATCAGCTGGACTCTCTGGTGCATGCGCCCCATATTGTTGTCGGCACGCCGGGCCGTATTCAGGAGCATTTACGTAAGAAAACGTTGGTGCTGGACTATCTCAAAATTCTGGTGTTGGACGAAGCCGATCGCATGTTGGATATGGGCTTTACCGATGCTATTGATGATGTGATTTCATATACCCCACCGCAACGCCAAACATTGCTGTTCTCGGCCACTTATCCGGCCGGTATTGAGCAAATCAGTGCGCGGGTTCAGCGCCAGCCCATCAATGTTGAAGTTGATGATGGTGACGAAGCCCCCGCTATTGAACAAGTCTTTTTCGAAACCACCCGCGAAAAACGGTTACCGCTGTTAATCTCGGTTCTCAGTCACTATCAACCCGCATCTTGTGTGGTGTTTTGTAACACCAAAAAAGATTGTCAGAGTGTCTATGAAGCACTGGAATCCCGTGGCATTAGCGTGTTGGCCTTGCACGGGGATTTAGAGCAACGCGACCGTGATCAGGTTCTGGTGCGTTTTGCCAATCGCAGTTGCCGGGTATTAGTCGCGACGGATGTTGCCGCCCGTGGTTTGGATATTAAAGACTTGGAACTGGTGGTCAATTTCGAATTGGCGTTTGATCCTGAAGTTCATGTGCACCGCATTGGCCGTACCGGGCGGGCGGGGATGAGCGGTCTGGCCGTGAGCCTGTGCACGCCGCAGGAAATGACCCGCGCGCACGCCATTGAAGATTATCTGCAAATGAAATTGAAATGGACACCCACTGAGCAGGTGAGCCGCAGCGCCAACACACTGTTAGAACCCGAAATGGTGACGTTGTGCATTGACGGTGGGCGCAAAGCTAAAATCCGCCCCGGCGATATTCTGGGTGCTTTAACCGGTGATGCCGGCCTGACTGCCGCGGATGTGGGTAAAATCGATATGTTCCCGGTCCATGCTTATGTCGCTATTCGCAAAGCGAGTGCTAAACGCGCACTGCAACAGTTACAGCAAGGCAAGATCAAAGGCAAAAACTGTAAAGCCCGTTTACTAAAATAATCACAGTGGAAGGCGATGACAGTTGCATCGCCCCAATACATCACACTATACTGTGTTTATGTACAGTTATCTGTAAGTGAAGAGGACGCGTATCAATGGCCGTTGAAATAAAATTCGTCGTGGTAAGACAGGGTGAGGAAAAAATGACTTTCACAACCAAAAAAGAAGCCGATGCCTACGATAAAATGCTGGATTTGGCTGACAATTTGTCTGAGTGGTTGTCACAGTCACCTTTAACACTTGAAGAAGAGCAACGCGAGGCCTTGAGCTTCTTCCTTGCAGAGAACAAAGACGCATTAGGGCAAATTCTGCGTGGCGCTAACCCGACGGCATCCGCCGATGGGCAGCCAAAAGCGAAAGTAGAAAAAATTGCGCCAGAGAAAAAAGCCAAACCTGAAGAAAATCAAGCCGCTTAATCTGTCCGGTTTCGGCAGAAAGTGAAAAAAGGATCTAAAATGAATCGTGAAATCACCTTCTTTCGCCGTTTTGAGGCGGATATTCTGGCTGATCGTAAAACGATAACCATCCGGGATAGCAGTGAATCCGATTTTCGCCCAGAAGAAATCCTGCGCGTATGTCGTTATGAAGACGGCGTATTTTTCTGCCACATTTTGGTCAAATCTGTCACTCCGATCACATTGGATGCACTGACGGAACGCCATGCGGAGCAAGAAAATATGTCGTTGGATGAACTGAAAAAAGTGATTAAGGATATCTATCCGGGGCTGGAACAGTTCTACGTGATTGAATTTACTCGGTGTTAATTAAATAGCGTGAATACTTTAACACTTTAGCGCTATTCACTCTGTAACCTACCTTTCAATCATTGTTCCAGCCTAAGATAGAAATAATAATATCTGGAGGAATAATGAGAAAGATAGGATTCGCCTTGATAGTCTTCACCGCATTGGCTGGTGTCATCAGTAGCGTACAGGCTCAGGAACCGCGGGTAGCAAAAGTCCCGACTTGTACCGGGCTAAATCAGTCTCAAGTAGCGACTCAAGTTAAACGGGATTTTCTACAAAACCGTATAACGCGTTGGGAAGCAGATAAGAAATTGTTGGGCACGGACAGTCCGGTGGTGTGGATTAGCGCAGTAGATATTACAGGCAAAGATGATATCTGGCAGGTTCCTTTGACTGCTCGTGGCGGAAAAGGCGATAAAACTTACCAGGTTGTACTCGACTGTAAAGCCGGCACTATTACCTATACTTTGCGCACCTGACGCCGTACCGCTGGAATTAAATTAATCATCCCTAAACAGGTGCGGGTGCTAACATTACCTGCCCCTGTTTATCATCTTGTTTATCATTGGATTAGCCCCCTTAGACTAAACTAAAGGCATGTGCTACTGCTTGGCATCAACAAGTAATCGTGTCACTCTCGCGGTAACGAACACAGATGGATACTTCAACTAATGACCATACCTCCAAAGGCTGATAAACGCCCTTATCCGATGGCGATGCACGGCGACGTCCGTACAGATGATTATTACTGGCTACGTGATGATGAGCGCACTGACGCTGATGTTCTGAGCTACCTGCAAGCTGAAAATGATTTCACCGAGGCGGTTTTGAAACCGCAACAACCCCTACGTGAAACGCTGTATCAGGAAATGGTTTCCCGCATTCCGCCGCAAGAAGAATCTGTCCCCTATACCCGTAATGGCTACCGTTATCAAACGCGTTTTGAACCGGGCAATGAGTATGCCATTTACGTGCGTCAGCCCGTTTGGGCTGATAGCAGTTGGGAAACATTACTGGATGGAAATCAACGCGCTGCGGACAGTGAGTTTTACACGTTGGGGGGCTTGGATGTTAGCCCAGATAATCAGCTGTTAGCGGTTGCTGAGGATTTCTTATCACGACGCCAATATGATATCCGCGTCAAGCATTTACACAGTGATACTTGGCAGCAGGAAGTGATCAGTAATACGTCGGGTAGCTTTGAGTGGGCTAATGATTCAAAAACGCTGTATTACGTGCGTAAACATGAAAAAACGTTATTGCCTTATCAGGTCTATCGCCACGTAGTGGGAACTGACCCCGCATCAGACCAACTGATTTATCAGGAAACTGACGACACTTTCTATGTCGGCTTGGAAAAAACCACGTCTGAGCGTTTTATTGTTATCCATTTGAGCAGCACCACAACATCTGAAATTTTACTGTTGGATGCCGATCAACTCGAACCGGTCCCATTGATGTTTGCGCCACGCCGCAAAGACCATGAATACGGTTTGGATCACTATAAACAGCATTTTTACTTGCGCTCAAATAAAGATGGCAAAAATTTCGGCCTGTACAAAATAGCCGAAGCAGGTAAAGCGCAAACTGATTTCGCTGATGAATCTCAGTGGGTATCATTAATTGCGCCGAGAACGGATGTGATGTTGGAAGGTTTCAGCTTATTCCGCGATTGGCTGGTGGTGGAAGAACGGAGTGAAGGGCTGACGCATTTGCGGCAAATTCACTGGGCCACTCGCGAAGAAAAATCGATTACTTTTGATGACCCTACCTATGTCACCTGGCTGGCGTATAACCCTGAGCCGGAAACTGAACTGTTGCGCTATGGCTATTCTTCCATGACCACACCAAGTTCCATGTATGAACTTAATATGGATACCGGAGCCCGTCAGTTGCTCAAGCAGCAGGAAGTGAAGAATTTCACGCCAGAAAAGTATCGCAGTGAGCGGATTTGGGTTACAGCATCGGATGGAGTCAAAGTACCGGTTTCATTGGTTTATCACCGTGAGCACTTTGTCTCAGGAGGTAACCCGCTGTTGGTCTACGGCTACGGTTCTTATGGCAGCAGCATGGATCCGGCATTCAGTGGTAGCCGCTTAAGCCTGTTGGACCGTGGTTTTGTCTTTGCACTGGCGCACATTCGCGGCGGGGGAGAATTAGGGCAGCAATGGTATGAAGATGGCAAGTTGCTCAATAAATTAAATACATTCAATGATTTTATCGATGTTACTAAAACATTAGTCGCCAGGGGCTATGGTGATGCTAATCGTGTTTTTGCTATGGGCGGGAGCGCAGGCGGCTTATTAGTCGGCGCAGTTATTAATCAGGCCCCTGAATTATACAAAGGCGTTGTGGCGCAGGTGCCATTTGTTGATGTGGTCACCACAATGCTGGATGAATCCATCCCTCTAACGACTGGTGAGTATGATGAATGGGGTAATCCGAACGATAAAGCCTATTACGATTACATCAAGCAATACAGCCCATACGATCAAGTCAAAGCGCAAGATTACCCGCACATGCTGGTGACCACCGGGTTACACGATTCGCAGGTTCAATATTGGGAACCTGCAAAATGGGTCGCAAAACTGCGGGAAATGAAGACTGATGACCACCAATTATTGCTTTATACCGATATGGATTCGGGCCATGGTGGCAAATCAGGGCGCTTTAAAGCTTATGAAGACATCGCCTTAGAATATGCTTTCATTCTTTCTTTGGCTTGATTCAATAAGACAGGCTACGCCAGATAATAAGTCAGGGTATGGCGCATGTCTGGCGTAAGGTCAGTGATTGAGGATAACATCCAACGCAGATAGTCCGGATCTTGTCGGGCTATCTGTTCAATACTTTTTCCCCGATATTTTCCGAACTTAAATGTTTGCAACAGCAATGGTTGTTGGGTTATTTCCGCCATTTGTTCAGCACTCCAACCTGTGTCTCGTATTATGCGTTGCAACAGAGCAGCGGTGACATAGCAATCATATAAAGCACGATGCGGATAAAGGCCCTCTGGCACTGAAACATTCAGGCGTAAAGCGTAACGAAGATATTGATTGCTGTGCTTAATATCAGGATAAAGCATACGGGCGAGTTTTAAGGTACAAATCCATTGACCGCCCATTTCGGGTAACACACCGCGGTCAAAGGGGGCATTATGAGCAACATAATAAGGGCTATCCTGATATTTTCTTACTGCGACGGCAATTCGCGGTTTGCCTTCCACCATTTCTTCAGTGATATGGTGAATCACCATCGCATCAATACTGATAGGCCGGTCAGGGCTAACCAGGTCACTCATCGGGTTGCTCAATACTCCATCAACCACATCGATGGATGCGATTTCGACTATCCCGCCCTCTAAGCCACAAGTCTCAGTATCGATGACACGAAAATACATTCTCATTCCCCCCATAATGCTTAAATATTAGCAACAAAAAACCCGCCTATCGTGGCGGGTTGACTGACGAGACGAAAAATCCGTTATTCTGCGCTAGAGGAAGATGACTTTTTAGCGCGTTTCTCAGCTTTTTTCTCAGCTGGTGTTTTTAGTGGCTTTTTCTTCGCGTTCTTTTTGCTGTCCATTCCCTTACTCATGGCTTGCCTCTCTTTACCTTCGGTTAGGTTGGTACGCCCACCTATTAACCACCTTATCAGGGTGAGTTGCAAGAGAAGAAAGCACTGACATAATTAATCTATTGTTTAGTAAGAATATTATTAAATATATTCTTCTCTTATTCCTGTTTATCGCAGATCATGTCGAGGTTCAACACCTGAAATTTAATTAAGTTATGGTGTATTTATCGCCTGTTGATGGAATTAATGAGCTGATTGGCGTAAATGTAATGTTTTATCGTTGACCCTGCGGGCTGTATAGGCTTTGATAACGTTAATGTCTTAACAAACATGGAAAAATAATGGAACAATTGCGTGGGCTTTATCCAGCGTATGAACCTTACGATAGTGGCTTATTAGACACGGGTGATGGTCATCAAATTTACTGGGAAATTTGTGGTAATCCTGAGGGTAAACCCGCGGTATTTATTCATGGCGGCCCTGGGGGCGGGATCGCGCCTTATCATCGGCAACTTTTCAACCCAACCAAATACAAAGTATTACTGTTTGATCAACGTGGATGTGGGCGCTCAAAGCCTCATGCCAGTCTGGATAATAATACGACTTGGCATTTAGTCGAGGATATCGAACGGCTGCGTAAGATGGCAGGTGTTGATAAGTGGTTGATATTCGGTGGTTCTTGGGGTTCAACACTTGCGTTGGCTTATGGCGAAACCCACCCTGAACGGGTGAGTGAGATGGTTTTGCGTGGGATATTCACTCTGCGTAAAAAAGAGTTGGATTGGTATTATCAGGACGGTGCTTCCCGTTTCTTCCCAGATAAATGGCAGCGCGTGCTATCCATTTTATCGCCAGAGGAGCAGGGCGATGTCACTGCTGCATACCGAAAGCGGCTGACCTCACCTGACAAGGCAGTACAATTGGAAGCCGCTAAGATTTGGAGTCTGTGGGAGGGTGAAACCGTCACTTTATTACCAACCAAGAGTTCGGCCTCATTTGGTGAAGATGACTTCGCTTTGGCATTTGCCCGCATTGAAAATCACTATTTCACCCACTTAGGTTTTTTGGACAGCGATAACCAACTGCTGGACAACGTCACGCGCATTCGCCATATCCCGGCGGTGATTATTCACGGGCGTTATGATATGGCTTGTCAGCCACAGAATGCGTGGGATTTAGCCAACGCTTGGCCGGAAGCTGAATTGCATATTGTCGAAGGTGCCGGGCATTCTTTTGACGAACCGGGTATCTTGCACCAACTGATTCTTGCAACTGACAAATTTGCTCGAAAACTCTAGCCGTTGCCGCTGACAAACTCCCGCAGATCTCTTGCGGGAGCATCTATTTATGACTTCATTTTTGGCTCATACGGCAAGCGCGAGAATTTATTGGATTCGCTACGGTAGTGCGCCAGGCGTTGCAAAAAGTATTCCCGCAGCTCGTCAGGTTGTTCTCGCGCAACCATTTCAGCTATGACTGGCATATTGTAGCGCTCTTTAAATGCAACACCTGAGGCGGCCAAATCAACATTCATTTTTGCTGTTTCTTCGTCAGAAAGCTCAGCCAGGTTGTATCCCATTGTCTTCTCCTTCGTGGCGCGTGGGCGGTTATGCCGCAAAAGGTAATGCAGCTGGCAGATATTGGCAAGCAGCTAATGGGGTTAAAGAACGTCAAATTAAATCGTTTATCGTGAGTTAATATTAGCCTTGTAAATTTATGGTTATTATTTATTAGGTCAAACCTCAAATAATAATCATTCCTTTTAGTATTCTTGCGGTAATGTGAATGATTCTTATAATAATTAACTTAATGTTTTAATATTAAATAAATCTTTTAATAATCAATGCATTAAATCATTTATTATTTTTATCACATATTAATGTGAATAGGGTGTTCTTATTTTGTTTTTATCTTGGCATAATACACAAAGTTAATCGTTGCTTACCTGCATTATAAAAATTAGGGAATTATTATGTTGAAAACAGAAATGGCACAGAAGCTCAATGAGCAGCTGAATCTGGAATTTTACTCTGCCAATCTTTATCTGCAGATGAGTGCCTGGTGCAGCGATAAAGGGTTTGAAGGAGCCGCCGCATTTTTAAAAGAGCATTCTCAAGAAGAGATGCAACATATGCAGCGTTTGTTTGAATATCTCAGTGGCACAGGTTCTATGCCGGTATTAGGCACTATCAGTGCGCCGCCGGTAGATTTTGCTTCGCTGGCGGATGTATTTAAACTGACCTATGAGCACGAGCAATTAATCACGACCCAAATTAATGAACTTGCCCATGTTGCAATGACCACTCACGATTACTCTACATTCAATTTCTTGCAGTGGTATGTAGCTGAACAGCATGAAGAAGAAAAACTGTTCAAATCTATTCTGGATAAACTGGCGCTGGTAGGTAACAGCGGCAATTCATTGTTCTTCGTCGATAAAGACTTGAAAACAATGGCAACGCAAAGCCACGTTCAGGGCTAATTTTTGGTTTGATTTATCATCACCGCAGTTTCTATCCACCACTTAGTGGGGCCAGAAACTGCGGTTTTTTACTGTATCCCTGCCATGCTTATTCGTACTATTTCCCTTAATTTTATTGTTTTGTGCTAATAGCATATTGTTTAGCTATGGTTGCTCGACTTGCCATATTCAAATCGTTATCATTTGCGATTAAAGATAGAAGAGTAGGGTGAGCTTAATTGCCGCTCAACAATTGGTTATATTTCAATCGCCACTCATAATTTGGCGTTTTATTTTGTGCCCTACCTCACAGGTAGTGCAATTGACTGGAAGTGATAGGGGTTCGCGCTGCCAATATAGGATATGGTTGGTAGCAGACTGATTCTTCTCCCCCATCGATTAAGGGATATTATGTTTATTCGCAAAGTACGTTCTTCTTGCCGCATGCTTTCGGCACTCATTGTGTTATTTGTCGGGTTATCCAGCCAACAGGCGCTGGCTCATGCTCACTTGAAAATTGAGTCTCCTGCCGCTGATACCACAATTGGTTCAGCGCCAGAAGCAGTGACGTTGGGCTTCTCTGAAGGGATTGAATTGAATTTCAGTGGCGTTAAAGTGACCGGCCCGGATAATAATGTGGTTAAAACCGGCGAGCTAAAATTGGATCCGGTAAATAACACACAACTCATTCTGCCGATCGATCACGCACTGAAAGCTGGGAAATATAATGTTTCATGGCATGTCGTGTCTGTTGATGGTCATAAAACCAAAGGCACATACAGCTTCACAGTGAAATAATATGTCTCTGGCGACCCTATTCGTTCTGTGTCGCTTTCTGCATTTTTTGGCGGTGATGCTGATGTTTGGCATCAGTATCTTCACCGCCTTATTAGCACCAGATCGTTTCTCCGCGACACTAAAAAGCCGCTTATCACCGCTACTTATTTTCAGTACTTTCCTAGGGTTAGCCTCTGCTATCGCACTTTTGGCTATCCAAGCAGGCATGATGGGCGATGGCTGGGCTGATACCTACAGACTGAGCGTCTGGTGGTCGGTATTGAGCACTCGCTTTGGCCAAATATGGCAATGGCATCTCGGCTTATCCATCTTATGCATGTGGATTGTATTACTTAACACAACTCGTTTTTACTATGGGCTAATGGTCGGTTGCTCAACACTATTACTGGCCAGTCTAGCATTTACTGGGCATGCAGCAATGCACGGTGGCATGCTGGGATGGATTCATCAGACCAATCAAATCATACATCTACTCAGTGCAGGTTATTGGGTTGGATGTTTGCCCGCATTGATCATTTGCCTGACATATACCCGTAGTCGTGATGTTAAACGAGAAGCCATCACAACGTTGATTCGGTTTTCCAGTTGGGGGCATCTGGCAGTGGCCTTAGTATTGGCCACAGGCATTATTAACAGCATTATTATACTGCGGGAGACCTCTTTAACTCTGATGTCTGCCTATCAGATGCTATTGCTCAGCAAAGTAATATTGGTGTTGTTTATGATTATTATCGCCGTGATTAACCGCTATCTGATTGTTCCCATGCTGCGCAAGTTACCGGTAAAAGCCCATTATTGGTTGGTTGTAAACAGTTGCGCCGAAATTATTCTTGGCGCAGTGGTGTTACTTTTGGTGAGTATTTTTGCAACGATGGCACCGCTATAGTGCCAAATTATATTTGGTAGATATTGCACAAAGCTTGCATCGACTCCTTTGTATACGAGAAAATCAAAACAATCAGTTAATTGAGGATAATTAAAATGAAGGGTTTTGTGCTGAAGTTATCGTTACTGATGCTATCTGTAAATGCTTTTGCTGCCGGGAAGATAATTACCGTTAGCAAGTTTGAATTTGGTAAACAATGGGCATTTAGCCGCGAGGAGGTGATGTTGGAATGCCGCTCAGGTGGTGCCTTGTTTGTGATAAATCCCAGCACGTTAGCGCAATATCCTCTCAATGATGTTGCAACTGAGCAGATGAAAGCAGGCCACGTTCTCGCGAAACCGCTAGATATTTTATTATTGGATGACAGTGAGAAGACTGGGCAAAAGATGAGTTTGGAACCTTTCCAACAGCGTGCTATGACCTTATGCCAAAAGTAAGTTCGACAATTTGCCATGGCAGAGATTAGTTTCTATTTAACAGAGAATTACCTTTCTTGACATGTAGGCTGATTTTTTTATTTAAATTAGTTTGCAACCGTTATTAATTACTTCTGTTGCTAAGCTGGCGAAACACATGTACTCGACTACTCTTAAAGGGTACGGCTGAGTAAGCCTACGTTAATGCCAACTTTTAGCGCACGGCTCTCTCCCAAGAGCCATTTCCCTAGACCGAATATAGGAATCGTATTCGGTCTCTTTTTAAATTATTGATTCTAGTGGTTTTTTTCTGTCCCTCCCGAAATCCCCCGAAATTTCCCCGAAATCCCATACTCGGCCTAAATCTGAATCCACTCATTTTTACGTGAATCAAGGTACACATTAGTCATTTTCATTGACTTATGTCCGAGTAGTTTCTGAGCAAATTCCTTACTGTATTCTGCCTCATAAAGCCGCGATGCCAGACTGCGGATCTCGTGAAAGCTGGGAGGGGATACTTCATAAACCAGATCGGTAGCCTTCAATGCTTTAACAAAGGATTTGGTGAGCGAGTCTGCATTTAAGGCTCCGAGTTTTCTGCCAGAACTTTTACTGGACGAACTTATTAGATATTCACTTTTACTTTCATTCATGCACCTTTCTATAATCTCGCCAACGGTGGTATTCATTATTTCCAGCCGCAGGGAGAGTGATATAGCAATTTGATTACCGGTCTTACCCTGTATTACCCAAAGTTTCCCATCATGTACATCGCCTTTTCTCAACTGCCGCACATCATCCCGACGCTGGCCAGTAATAAGCGCCAGTGCCATGCTGTGTTGAACCCAACTTCTCACCCATGCTTTCAGGGGCAGGGTAAATATTGCCGCCTCTTGCCCAGCACTGGAGTGTTTGGGGCGTTGGCTGTTTACTTTTGTAGATTTCTTGTGCCCATTCTTCTAATGTCAGTAGTTTGGTCATTGGTCTTTCTTCAGTAGGAAAGGGCGTAGCAATGCCACATGTGCGGTCGTTTTACACAGATAAAAACGCGAGCTAATTACCTCGGATTTCCAGTTTCTGAATTAGAGTTTGTTGATGTTCATGACTCATTAATGTGGAACTACGGATCTGACTGGTGGGCGCAATTTATTGTCCATTAAATGGGTATAGCAAAAGATAATTTACCTTCCAATGCCCCTCATAACCCAATGATGAATAATGTATTCATAATAAATCATCTTTAACTTGGGATATTTCCTACAAATAAATGGCCTCATCTTATATCCACTCTGAAGTGGTTAACTTAATGTGCATTAATAATAAATTTCCTACATGTTAGTAATGATGGTGAATATATGTCGGTTTTTGAATTTAATTATTTAATATATGTTAATTTTAAGTTTGTTTTTTATTAAAACATCATCACAGGACTACGTCTGAACTAATTTATCGACGGAATACTATGAAGTTACCGCCGACTCATCTTAATTCACCAGTGAAATCTGAATCAAACATTATTATAAAAGGTCTTTTAGATATGAATATAAATCCCAAAAATCCCACTAATCGCTCTGTGACTTTTGTTCGCAGAGCGGAATCAAGACATCAGCATCCTCAAACCAAGGTGTCAGCATTAGCCATTCTTATTTGTGCGGCGTTGAGCCATACCCCTGCATTCGCGGCATTTACGCCTGAAGTTATTGGTAACGTAGTTACCGGTGAAGTTCTTGATATCGGTGATGTACAAAATATAGGAATGGGCGGTATTGCCAATGAAACTACTATTTACGGTACGTTTTCGTCTCCTGGGAAGCAAAATGTCAACGAGGGAGGGGCAACCAATGGCACCACGATTAATAATGATGGGGAGCAGAATGTCAACGTGGGAGGAATATCCAATGACACTATGATTAATAATCGTGGGACTCAGAATGTCAGTGGGGTAGCCAACGGCACCACAGTTAATAATGATGGGCATCAGTATATCTATGGGGGGACAGCGAACAACACCACGATTAATACTCGTGGGTATCAAGTTATCCGAAGCGATGGTGTGGCTAATGATACAACGATAAATGATGATGGGTATCAGGTTATCTACAATAACGGAATAGCGAACAACACCACGATAA
The DNA here is from genome assembly GCF_009831415.1 of Yersinia canariae. Lineage (NCBI taxonomy): Bacteria > Pseudomonadati > Pseudomonadota > Gammaproteobacteria > Enterobacterales > Yersiniaceae > Yersinia > Yersinia canariae. Next base: position 2,055,732 of record NZ_CP043727.1, read on the forward strand.
ATGACAGTGGGTATCAGGTTATCTACAATGATGGAGTAGCGAACAACGCCACGATAAATGACAGTGGGTATCAATTAGTCTACGGTAATAGCACGGCCAATAACACGACGATAAATGACAATGGGCGACAATCAGTCTACGGTGTTGCTAATGACACCATTATAAATGGTAATGGAAATCAAACCATTTCCAGTGGTGGCACAGCCCATAACACAACGGTAAATAGTTTTGGCTATATAAATATATATAGCGGAGGCAAGATTACCGGTCAGACAATAATTAACGATCTGGCTACCATTATGGGTGCTGGGCCACTGCAAAATGAAGGCGAGCTGATTTTCCAGCGCAGTGCCGATTATTCGCTGAATTTCGATCTGGGTAGTACCGGTAGCCTGATACAAAATGGCCCGCATGCTCTGACATTGTCTGTTGCAAGTAGCTATAGCGGTGCCACCATCGTTAATGGTGGCAGTATTAAAGCCGGTGCTGACAATGTATTCAGTACCCTTTCGGATTACACCACCTATACGGGCGGTACGTTGGATTTAGAGGGTTACAACCAGACGCTCCAATCCCTAAATAATGGTGGGGCTGTGAATTTTGGCGGTATTGGCGGTAACACCTTAACTATTATCGGCGATTATATTGGTAACAATGGTCTGCTGAATATGAATTCGGTACTGGAAGATGACGGCTCTGTTACAGACAAACTGATTATTGGCGGCAATACCTCCGGCAACACCTATGTACAAGTGAACAATCTGGGCGGTAGCGGTGCACAGACTCTTAATGGCATTGAGCTGATTACTGTAGCCGGTAATTCGGCGGGTGAATTTACTCAAAGCGGGCGCATTGTCGCCGGGGCTTATGATTATTACTTAGAGCGCGGTATTGGCGGCAATGAAGCTAACTGGTATTTGCAAAGCTCGATCCCGACAAGTGTGCCGGAGCCTGGTATTCCCGGTGTTCCGGGTGAACCTTCGCCAGTGATGATTGAGCGCCCGGAAGCCAGTGGTTACAGTGCTAACCTCGCAGCTGCCAATAATATGTTTGTCACCCGCCTGCACGACCGTCTGGGTGAAACTCACTATATTGATGCACTGACCGGCGAACGCAAAGTCACCAGTTTGTGGTTACGTAATGAAGGCGGTCATAACCGCTCTCGCGATACGCAAGATCAATTACACACCCAAAGTAACCGCTATGTAATGCAACTGGGGGGTGATATTGCCCAGTGGAGCCACAATGGTGTAGATCGTTTCCATCTGGGTGTGATGGCCGGTTACGGCAACAGCAAAAGCACCACTGAATCACGGCTGTCGGGCTACAGCGCCCGCGCCTCGGTGGACGGTTACAGCACCGGTGTATACGGCACTTGGTATGCCAACAGTGCGGATAAAACTGGCCTGTATGTCGATAGCTGGGCGCAATATAGCTGGTTTAATAACACCGTCAATGGGCAGGATTTAGCAGTTGAAAAGTATAAATCCAAGGGTGTCACCGCCTCAGTTGAAAGTGGCTATACCTTTAAAGTCGGTGAAAATGCGGCGAAAAATGCCAGTTACTTTATCCAACCGAAAGCGCAGGTCACCTGGATGGGCGTCAAAGCTGATGATCACAAAGAAGCCAATGGCACGCGTGTCTCAGGTGAAGGTGAGGGTAATATCCAGACCCGCCTCGGAGTGAAAGCCTTTATGAACGGCTACGCCGATCAGGATAAAGGTAAAGACCGGGTATTCCAGCCGTTTGTGGAAGCCAACTGGATCCATAACACCAAAGACTTTGGCACCACCATGGATGGCATGACGGTGAAACAAGCCGGTGCTGCCAATATTGGTGAACTAAAACTCGGTGTGGAAGGCCAGATCAATAAGAATGTAAATCTCTGGGGTAATGTCGGCCAACAAGTGGGCAACAAAGGCTACAGCGATACCGCAGTGATGTTAGGGGTGAAATACAGCTTCTAATATTGACTAAAAAACAGAAGTAAACAAGCCGGGCTATTAAGCCCGGTTTTGTCTTTAATGTTTCAATAAAATAGCCTTTAGTGATACTGACTCAGAATTTATTGAGCCATTGGATACCCTGTCTCATCGCTCATCTGATTTGCTGTAATGGGACATTATTATAATGACTTGCGGTATTCTCGTGCTAATGGGTAATAAAAAACCCCGTACTAGCGAGGTTTGAGAAACTCTTTAATTGTGATTGTTTTAATCTGCTATTTGTTGATAGAAAGCCAGCTGAATGGTTTAGCTTTCTAAATTAAAATTGGTATTGCATACCGACAGATACAGTGTAATTCATGTTTTCTATCCCGGCAGCATCACCACCTAAGTAAGCCTTTTCTCCAGTGGCCCTATTGATAATTTCGGTACCTCCTTTGCCTTCTTCATACTTACTAAGACTTAATTCCGTATAAAATTTAGTGTTAGGTGTTACGTAATAGCCTGCATCTACAGTGGCGGAATAATACCGTGAGTTGTTGGTTTTTTCGCGGAAAGTAAGATTTCGCATATAATGTCCATCGTTATCTTTTGCCGTAACCCAAGGACTGAATTTCAATAATGCATTAAATTCAAAATTCTGATATCGATATATACCGGCAAGTCCTACGTAGGGCATACTAAACTGTTGATTATAACCTATACCCGGTGCATTAGGGGGGAATACCCCAATATTAGTGCCATTGTTATAATTATAACTACCTCCGGATGCTGCCCAGCTAAATCTAGTTTCTTGATAGCCGAATATTGTTCCGATACGATATTCAGGTGTATTAAGAATCCATCCTTTTACATTTACATCAAACTCGTTGGCATGATTCAGTTGTGTATTAGGATGGGTAGACCAGTCTGACCAGTTATTCTGCCCTGGAGTTAACCAGTCATAGTCATCCATCCCAGAAGAACTGGATGCTAAGGATGTCCAGCCTCTGGCATTTAAGGTTAGCCAATTAAAGGCATCCCAAGATATATCCCCTTTAATGATAGCGGTATTTTTAATCTTCCAATTTAATTCACTTATTTTTTGTCCATTATCAGTGTCGTAGACATACTCTTTAGACTCTCCACCTAAAAGACCGAAACCAATGCTGGTTTTAATACTTTTCGAATCCAAATGAAGATTGTTATCTGCGAGCGCAGGTAAAGTTACGGTAAACACCCCAAATGCCACTAGAATACCTTTTGTTATCATAAACTACTCCTTGTTTTAAATTTAATCACCACTATTTTATTGATAAAGCGTTAACTAAAAGCTGAGAAAAATCACTTAACTAATAAACATAAATACTCCACATCAGATAACATCCGCTTAGAAAACTTGAGTGTCATGGCATTCTTAAGTATCACAACTAATTTAAACGATTAATCAATAACTCTTGTGAATACCTTTGTTGATACTTTGGGTTCTATTTCATGACATTTGTTGTAGAAATATGTAAGTGGCGAAATATTCATCTACTGAATATGGAGTTTTTATCTCTTTTATATGCTTGTCTATCGGGTTTCCTGTATATGCCCAACATTCGCAAGGCTTTATGTTGCTACTAACTTAATTTAGCAATACTTAGTTGGAAAATGATTTTTCAGCAATTGGCCAAAAGGTTTCTGACTGAAGCCGGAATACCACTAATTTCATCAGTTCAAATAAACTTTATATATCTTCAAGATATACTGACCTGCCCTTGTTTTTGTGTATCGCGTATCGTCTGACCGGATGTGAAGGCAAAGAATCAGAGGCATCTTGGTACAAGACTCTAACGATATTAGATACAAACTGCCTTGCCGGTTTTCAAACACTAAAAGCTTATTTCAGTGAAGGAAAATCAGACGAGTTTGCTATCGCCGCAGGTGTTAGCGTTTGGGATGATTTCAATAAAAAAATAGGAAAATCTGCTGATGCTGAATTTAATAAATCGGCTTATTACTATTTAAGATCGATATTGAATCAGGCTAAGGCTAACCCAGAAATGGGGGCTGAGATTAAAGCAGATCCAATAGCAACAAAGAATGAATTCCTTGCTAATTGCAGAGCAATTTTTATTGAAAAGGCTATCAAATAATTATCGCGATTATTATTCTTAGTCTATGAAGGTGCTTTGTGTTGCATCTAACTCCATGGCTCTTTCTGCTTTGGCAACACGGAGAAATATTTCCTCCTGTACATGACCCAAGTAGAGTTCCATGTCTGCTGTTTCGGTAAGTGCCGCAAGATAATTGCTACTTGCACCTGCAATAAAACAGCCATTCTTTACAGCGGATTTAAAGGCATTGAGTATTTTCGAATGATGGCGCAGAAACTCAATCCGCTTGCCTAACTCCTCTTGTTCGTCAGGATCCGATATTAGCAAACTGTCATATTGTTCCAGCGATTGCTCAACCATTTGCTGATAGTTGTATTCATTCACGATGCACCTCACGGTAAGTGGTGTTGCCAAAACCCTAGCACGTAAGAGCCGTGGTAAAGCCACTTATTCGCCGTCTTTCTTTTCATTGATACGCTGGAACGGATAGCAGTGGCCAATGGGCGCTTGGTGGGTTTGTTTATAATCAACCTTATTTGGATGCTAATCGTACACTGAAAGTAAATTCAGTTAATTATTATGGTGCTATTCCATCCTCATATTATGGTGTTTATATTTGGCCTGTTTCGGGAACGGTGGGCGGTTATGATATCCAATTTCAATGCAGACTAAACTGTACTCTAGTGATGATTACGCTATAACGAGAATTTCTCCCTTGATTAATTATTGGAGGGCAATTATATCATTTGCACATCTGGTCTGCTGTCTTCCATCGGAAAAAGGGTGGATTCCGACGGAAGAGTGAAAGTTGCGCTTAATAAAATTCTACTTTTGTGCTCACCGTCATTTTTGTTGGTCTTGGAGGCGGTGAATCGGTCTTCTGCACCGTCAGTTGGCACAGCGTCGGTACGAGCTGTTCTGAGTATTTACAGGAATTTGTGGCGATGAATCCACCTGAGTTACCCGAGAAATTTGTTATCTTATAGTCTAGAGGCCGCTCATGACTATCTGCATAGGTAACTTCGTTTTTTGAAAGTATTTTATCTTCAGATAGAAATACTGAACGAACCAAATTTGATTCTTTATCATAAAAATGTTCAGATATTTTACCTCCTAAATAGAATGTATCTTTTATCATCCCATTAGAATTTAGTGTGTATTCCATCTTGTCACCATTTTCATTTACTGTATGAAGGTTGCAGTCCTTAGACAATTCTATGAAAAATGGCTTCCCATTTTTTTGCCCCTCAAGAATACCACCATTTAATTTCAGCTGAAGAGAGTAGCCCTCAGTTGGCCTATTAATAGTTAAATTCTCAACGCAAAAACCATTATCAAATTCAAGCTTGATCTCTTGAATTTCCTTTCCATTAGCTACAACATGTTCATCTAGTGATTTTATTGGACCTTTTACGGGATTGAAATCGAATATGGTTGATAAGTTATATAGTATAGGAATGTAATTATCATTTGCATTTGCTATTCCAGAGAAAAACAAAGCACCAACTAGGATTGCAAGCATTTTACTCATTTTGTCCTCTTGTTTATTTTATGCTTTAATCATCTTGGGTATAGTTTTGAAATTAACTTGCGCCACAATGAATTTTTTTTAGTGTTGGTGGATGAGTTAGCCCAAGATGGATTTTTCAGATCACTCGGTAATAAATATTTGTGATCATCATCATCGACAATAACTGCATCAAGCTTGTTCGCTATCTGTAACATCTTACAATATAAGGCCTCGTCGGGTTGCTTGGTATAAATTCGCCCATCATCCCAACCAAGCCAGGATTCATCATGTGACGGATGTCCACTCCATATAGCAAAGAAACCACCATTCTTTTTATCTATTGATAATTCTTCATCATTATTAATAAGCTGAATCCATTGTTCACTTTTAATTGGATTACTTGCGCTATCAAACCAATTTTCTGTTCTTACGATATGAAGTTCCCAGCCCATGAACACCTCCATTTGTTGATGAACATTGCCATACATAGAAATGTTCAAGCGAAAGTCTGAAGTTTATGTCGTGAGTATGCCCCCAAACAATACGAAATCAAGCAGCTTCAATGATCAGGTATATTTGCAGGCAAAAAAAGCTGCCCGGACAGAACGACAGTGACCTTCTCCCCATTGATTAACTCATTGCGACTTTAATCATTCTGCACCCGTGATGAGAACTGCTGCTAACGCCCGCACCTCGAGCACGGCAATGTCTACGCAAAGCAGAAAAGCCCTTACTTCTAGACAGAAATGTCCTGTGAATTTCCTGACAGCCTTGCGGTATCTCCGTGCAAGGGGCGGTCGCCAAGATCATTTATTATCTTACCTTCGCCAAGATTGCTCTGAACAGTTCGATGGTCCTCCAGATGTCATCCTGTGTATCTCCATCCCAACCAGGAACTGTGTCCAACTCAGCTTTGAGCTGCTTTATGAGGATATGTGCATCTGCAACTTCATCATTTCGACATTTTAATGCAATACGAGGTATCGCTGTCGAAGGGAGATTGGATTGAGGTGAAGGGTTGGTATATTCGGCTGCAATTAGTTTCTGTAATTTACGCATATGCTCAATATATCCGGAGGAGGGTTGGGATAACAGAAGTTATGCTACATAGTAATTCTTCCTGAAAAAGGAAGCCAAGAAAATAGCCGAATCCTAATCTTCCGCTCTCCGCTCATAGCTGACAGTCAGGCTTAATCGTACCTTGCTACAAAACATAACCCGAACGCATTAAACGTATCGAAATTTTTACGATTGGTTCCGAATTAGCTGTTAACTATATGAATTTAAAGGCTAGAGAAGTAAGGTAATGGAAGATGTTTTTGGACGTGATATTGATTTAATTATTTGATTTTAAAGTAAAAATTCTTTTAAATCTGAAGGGGAAATCATATTCGGTTTCTTTTTAATTTGTCTGAGATGCAGATACTTGGACTAAATTTCTACCTTGTCCCCGAGTTTAGTCAGGAACCTAAAGCCAACTTTCTTGTTGATGGCAAAAATAGTTTCCTTGAAATACTCTTAATCAACTGAGTAGGTATTTTCGAACAAATAATGATACTTGTTTCTTTAAGCGTGTTTTTAACGGCATTGCCAGCAAGACAGATATAAATCAGTGTTTTGACACTATCATCTTTGACACCATAATCTCCCATAATAGCTATTGCAGTGGACCCGCGTGAATAATGTCACACAGAAATAGCGCTGACATAATCACCTGTTCTTATGCCAAATCAAACATCATCCGGTGGTTGAATGTTTTACTGCATACTCTTCTTTGCTGACAGGAGTATAAGAATGATTGATCACACCGGATTCTGTGTCACCAATCTTGAAGACAGTAAACTGTTTTACACGCAAGTTCTGGCAAGCTTTGGTCATATTGTCCGGCTTGAAATCCCGGATAGGGCAGCAGGTTTTGGTCCTGCCCGACCCGATGAAGGGGCAGATCCAGGAGGCGCGTTTTGGATCACTCAGGGCACTCCCTCCACGCCCCGGATGCATCTTGCCTTCAGTGCAAAAAACAAAGAGGAAGTAGACGAATTCTACAGTATCGCGCTGCGGGCCGGTGGAAAAGATGATGGTGAGCCGGGATACAGGCCTCAGTATCACCCCGGATATTACGCCGCGTTTATCCTTGATCCTGACGGATACAATATTGAGGCGGTTTACCACGAGACACGATAATGACTAACGGCGCGGAGGTGTTTGGATTATCAATGTCGCGGCGTTCCACGGCATCGCATGATGCTGTTTTGACTGAAACGTAAAAGACAAAACCGAGCTTAGCTGCCCGGTTTTGTCTGTGAGGAATTACCACTCCCAACGCAAGCCAGCATTTACCTGCCAGTTAGTGTTGATATCTCCGCCAGAGGATTTTTCCAGATCGAGATAGAAATGAGAGTCTTTATTTTCTGTTAACTGAATATTGGTACCAATACCATAGGTTATCCAGCTATCTTTCCCATCTTGGTTATTCACCAAAACGGTATCTTTACCCCGAACGGTGACATTACGATCACCGGCAAATTCGTGCAGCAAATCAGCTTTTAGATAAATATCATTATTGCTATTTTCCTCAAATCGATGGCCGACGCGCACCCCAGCGCGACCAATAACACTGTTAATATCATCTTGATTTACCTGCAACCCACTGTTGGTTGCGTAATTGGCCTTATTAATATGTGTGTAAACCAACTGCCCTTGCGGCTCGATGAAATTGCCACTGCTGAGTGAAAACTCACGACCATATTCCACACTCGCACTCCAGGCTCCCTGACTTGTTGCCCCATGGCCAACAGTGCCGAGTACATTCTGATAATCGAAGTTACTCTTCAAATGGCTATATTTTAATACTAAATCAACATAGTCTTGCTTCTCTGGTCGATTCCATGAGCCATAAATACTCGCACCGTAGCTTTTATTTTCACCAGAGCCTTGGTCAAAGGTTGATTTACCATTCAGATAATGGGCAGCAAAACCTTTTGTCCAGATTCCACTCTCATATTCATCTTTATTGTCATAACCTAACTGATAAAAATTATATCGGTTTTTAAAATAACTCCCCTCATCACTTTTCATTTCACCGCCTTTATAACGCAGCCAAAGTCCATTTTCCTGCTGGTCATTTCTTAATTCCCCCAACCGCTTATTGAGGCTATCAATTTCAATACGCGCAGTGGCAGTCGCGTAATTAACACCGGCATTTGCCATGGCGGTATCACCACCCGCGCTTAATTTTTTTTCAACACTGGTTATATACCAGTTAGTACCATACTGGCTGGCTGGGTCACCATCTCTAATATCCGAACGAAGAATAGGTTTATAGTCATAAACATATTCGTTGTTGGCATCGATCTGATCGTAGGCTTTAAAACTGATATTATTCGCTGCATCGGCCACCCAAATATCTTCACTCAGGTCAGCAAATTTATTAACATTTAAAGCTTCAATATAGTGAGCGCCGCCGGTACTGCTGCTGACTACCTCAATAAAATCACTGCCATTCTTGCGCTGGTCATCTGTTTTACGGGTGTTCACATCAAGCAGAAAAATACCATTATTACCTTTTAGGTCATAAATCTTGATGCTCTCATTCTGGCTTTTATTCGTATGCAGATTAAAGCCATGCAGATTTACTGTACCGCTATCCTGTAGTGTTAAGGCACTGATTTCAGCATTAACCGCATCAGGTATCCATTGGGCTTTATTCATTAAAGTTACATCCAGTGTACCTGCCCAGGTATTATTGGCTTCATCATATGTATTGGCTTCAGTACCATGCCAGTAAGAATCACTGCCGTTTAATACTGCGGTGATACGACTCCCAGTACCAAACTGACTTCCTAAGTCGAGGTTACCCAATATATTAACTTGATAACGTCCTGTTTCGTTTAGAGTTACCTGTCCGCCACGTTTACCACTAACCGCATCACTTTTTGCTCCTCCCTCAGTATAAGACGTATTCTCTCCTAATAACTCCAAAAAGTTTTTAGCGTAAGTGTTTATATATATATCGCCATCATTCGCAGTAATTTGTGAGCCGACTCCGGTTGCGTACAAGCCATTATTCGCGATTGATGCAGTCCCAGAGCCATTAGTATCTAATTCAACCAGTGAATTAATATAAACCTTGCCATTAATGGCCACTTTCGAGCCGTTAGATACCATTAGAGCCGTACTGTTATGATGATATTTCTCGCCACCAATTGTTAAGTTGTTGGTGTAGCTAAAATTATTTAATGAAATGTTGTTTTCTTTATTGGCAGCTAAACCAAAAAATGCCGAATTGGAGCCGTCAGTAGTATCTTGCCCATGAATATCGATGGAGTAGTTCCCGATATCATATGTTTTTTGGCTAGTTTCTGTTTGGCCGAGATAAACTTCAAGGGGGTTGCCTGGGTTATTAACATTGGCTATTGCATTATAATTACTATCTTCCGCCAAAGCATCTGAGAGGTTAATTGATGACGGCCCCATAGAAGTAGGCGTATAAAATATTTCTCGCTCGGAAGCGATGCTATATCCGGGCCAGAGTATATTACTAATGAGTAACGATAATAATAATGGTTTAAATGAGTTATATGTGGTTCTTAAAGAATACATATTTATAAGCTCCTGATTGAAAGAATATAAATAGGCACAATAACTTTGTCACTTAGATGATATTATCCTAATAAGTTGCATTACATATGCGGTTTTAATTTTGAGAAGATAGAGAAAATATGTCAATACATAATGGTATAGAGAATACCTAACTTTACATAGTGATTATATTTGTTGTAATTGTAACTAGATTAGCAGGCTAATTATTGTTATTTATAATTAATTTAAGGTTGAGTTAAGGCATATTACTGGTTGTTGTTTGCGTGTTAATGTTATGTGGCTGTGGTTGCTTTAAGTGATGGCAATATGTTGCAATATATGATTCTATTTCAAATGTGATGACTTAATTCTTAATATTTATCATTAAAATCTGTATCCGAGAGTCTTTGAGTATGCGGGTTAGCACAGCCACAAGTTCAGTCTCGATAAACAGAATAATGCATTAGTGCAGAGGAAATTATAAGCATCATCACCGATGATGATGTAATCTAATTCATTATTGAGAATTACTATTGTTTAGCTGCTGTTTAAATTTGATCGGGCACTATTTAGCTAGGAATCGCACATATTGCTTCGAAGGATCGATGATGAAAGTAATCAGCCTCGCAACATCTTTAATATTTAAGTATATCTACCTGCATTGGCAGAAGATGTCTATAAAGCACCCATTAGCTAAATGTGTAGCCAACTATCAATAAGCCTTTTACTCCCTGAAATATACTGTGCTATTTAGTCTGTATTATTCAAGTTTCAACTAAGGTATTTTTATGAAAAATCACTCATTAGCAATTTTTGCTACATTGGTATTATCTGGCTGTGCCACAAAATGGGAGCCATTAAATAATCCAACGCTAACTCTCCAAGAAGCAAAGAAACTTTGTCATATGGATGCGTTAGCTCAATATCCAGTCAGAAATGAGGTAGCTACGAGAAGTGTTCAACAACCAACATTTTCAAAGTGTAATAAAAAAGACGATGATTGCTATAGCAATGGCTACAAATACGAGAAAGTCTTTGGTATTGAAAGTTACACCATGGATGTTAACGAAAATAGTAGAAACAGTGTATTTTTGGCCTGTATGGGACAACATGGATGGAAAAAGCTAAGTTTGTTAGAAGAGTATTTCTGAAGCGCCCGCAATCAAATTTGTTATGTCGCATAAAGTCATAAGAATCCTCGCGACTGATCCAAGCAACAATTATATGTCAATGACGCTGGGTTCAACCAACAGTGGCTCATCGCCAGCAGAAATGTTGCCAGTGTGCCTTTTGACTTCCTTTATCTGTCGCGGTGATTAATATAGTGCGGATGAGATACTTTTATCCTTTGTCCTTGATTTTATAAGGCTAAAACATCTCTGCATTATTCCACCAATGCACAAACCACACAGCTAATATCCCAATATAAAAAGCACTCAGGATAGTTGCAACAATCAGAATGATGATCACCAAATAAGTCTTCATTCCCTCTCCTTGAGCTATCTATAAACGGGTAGTGAAGATGTTCAAATGACTTTACTGACCCAGTTCGCTATCGATTCATGATACATGCTTGGTGTATGGAATACCTATGATTACCTCAATAGTCAGGGTAATAGGAATTACATAAGAATTTGTCCATTCTCCCATTCAGGGTTAAAACGCAGCTTTTTCTGATTTATTTGCCACCAACTTCTCTGTGCTATTTAAATCAATGAGACCACTGGAATAAGGGCATCCAGGCTGCTAGGGGCTTTTATCTTCCGTGGGAATTTGGGGTCAATATCCATGTAGGCTCCATATACTATTCAAACGAAGGCAGAGCTTTAACATTAAACATCAGGATACTGAGTGAGTTGCGGCTAATTTAATCATAGCGGGTTTCGCCTACAGCATAGGAAAAATATTAAGCTAATTATCTTGTAGTGACGTGACGGAAATAAAACAGGTATCTGCTACGCCTCTCTGTTTTAGAATCATCGTTGGCGGTTGATTGCTAACCACGCGATTTTCAATATATCCGTAACCCTAACTTAGTAGGGGAAACTGCCTACATCCTATGTCTTAATACATAATTACTATAGAATCGACAGAGTGACAAATGTGACGAGATATATTTGAGGACATAAAGCATGGTTGCTAAATTTACTATGGAAAACATTGTCGGACTGGTTTTGGTCATCAGCTGTGTCATTGCGTTATTAATTGTCTCGATATGGGGAATGAGGCGGCACCGTTCCCGTTACAGTTTCATCTTAGAATTTGTAAGCTTCCTGCTGTGGTCTGTAATGGTGATTGTGGTGGGGAGAATCATCAATAATACCTTAGCAGATATAAAGGTAAACTTCGTCACTCCTAAGACGGTTAACTTTTTCTGTATGTCATTAATTTTATTAATGTTAATACGGAAGATGTTTAGGTTATTTGATGTGCTGGAAAAACGTCAGGTGGCAAAAGGGAGTGATATCACTAGCGCTAAAATTATATCGCGCATGCTAAAAATCATGCTCGTGGTGGCGGTGGTTCTGCTTTATGGTGAGCATCTTGGCATGAGTTTTTCAGGGCTGGTTACTTTTGGTGGTATTGGTGGTCTTGCTGTCGGTCTGGCTGGAAAAGATATTTTGAGTAATTTCTTTTCGGGTGTGATGCTTTATTTTGATCGCCCTTTTAATATCGGAGACTGGATACGTTTGCCAGATCGCCACATCGAAGGGGTTGTTGTTGAAATAGGTTGGCGGCTGACAAAAATAATGACATTTGAAAACCGCCCACTGTATGTTCCCAACTCCATGTTTACAGATATTAGTGTTGAAAATCCGGGTCGCATGACAAACCGTAGAATAAAAACCACAATTGGGCTGCGTTATGAGGACGCGGACAAAATCGGAACTATTGTGAATGAGATGCACAATTTTTTAGCCAATAATGATGATATCGATCACCAGCAGACCTTATTGGTGTATTTCAATGGATTTGGCGATTCTTCCCTTAATATCATGGTCTATTGCTTTACTAAGACGAAAGTCTGGGCTGAATGGTTATCTATTCAGCAAGCCTGTTATTTGAAATTTATCGATATAGTGCATAAGCATGGTGCTGATCTTGCTTTCCCCAGCCGTACGCTTTATATCGAAAATAGTGAGGAGTCGCCGAACATTTCGTCAGTACAGTAATTCTGATAGTATAAATTAACAATAAAGCGGAACACAAAAATGCTGATGCTCCATCCTCGAATAGCTAAAAGCAGTGGTTATCTGAACGTGTAATCACTGCCACGAAATTAAAACGTTCCGTGGCTTTCTTTAATTGGAAGGAAAAAGTCATGAAAAATAAACACTGGTCACAGGTGGAGTACCTCCATCTTACTGTGAAGAATCCGAATATTCTGATCACCGGTCAGCATAGTTACTACAGTGACTGTTGGGATGACGGATTTGAAAATTCGGTGGTTCGTTATCTCCATGGAGACCACGTTAGCCAGCAATGGGAACCGCTGGGTCATATTGATCAACTTATTATCGGCGATTATGTCTGTATTGGGGCAGAAGCTGTGATATTAATGGGTGGGAATCATAATCATTGTATTGATTTTATTAGTCTTTATCCTTTTATGAGTAGAGTGAAAAACTCTTATCAATCCAGAGGGGATACTGTACTGAACGATGGTTGTTGGTTGGGTATGCGTTGTATGATTATGCCCGGTATTACCGTCGGCGAGGGGGCAGTTATTGCCGCGGGGAGTGTTGTCACAAAAGATATACCTCCGTATGCCGTCGCTGGGGGCAACCCGGCTCGGGTGATAAAATATCGTTTCTCTGAAGAAGTCATCACGAGAGTTATAAGGTTACAGATTTATAAACGACCGGATGATGAAATAGAAAAATTGATACCATTAATCAGTTCTGACGATATTTTGGCACTGGAAACAGCCTTGGCTGAGCTAAGTGAGTAAATAGCGTGAGAAAAATGAAAAGGTGATAAGGATACATTTTCAAATGGCAGAGGGCTATCTTGCCATGATAGATATTCGCCTTGACATGGATCCAGAAAAAGAAAAATCAAATTTTTATAAAAAAGTGTTGGTGCGGCCGCAAAATAGGGATTAGTGTGATAAAAGTCGGTTTTGCAATAGCGCTTATCCAATGAAATAAACCTCGCTTAGCGGGGTTTATTCGTTATTGAATCGATGTGTTCATCTTTATTTTAATCACAGCTCTCGGTGCGCGTTATCTCATTGAATAACATGAGAGATACCGGTATGAGCAATATTGCATCTAAACCCCATTATTGATTGCCCGGTGGAGAGGAGTCAGTATTCACGCAAATAAGATAGCAAGTCATAGGTTATTTCACTGATATTGACTTGGTGAAGTAACCTCGTAAGAAAACAGAAACCTAAGTATGCACAGTCGCGAAATATCGCTGACGGTGTGACTTCCTCAGAAGCCTATGATTAATTTCTAGGCTTTTTTTTTGTTCAATTAAAAGGTGTTTATTAATTATGACTATCAATTCAACTTTGAAATACCCAGTAGTGTTAGTTCATGGCTTATTAGGATTTGATAAAATAGCCGGAATTTATCCTTATTTTTATGGTGTTGAGGAATCACTGAAAAAAGCAGGCGCAGAAGTATTTGTCGCCACAATTTCTGCGACGAACAGTAACGAAGTCCGTGGCGAGCAGCTAGTTAAATTTGTCAAACAAGTCATGGTAAAAACGGGCGCGAAAAAAGTTAATCTTATTGGTCACAGTCAGGGGCCATTGGCCTGCCGTTATGTTGCTGCAACTCACCCAGAGCTTGTGGCTTCTGTCACCTCAGTTAATGGAGTAAACCATGGTTCGGAAATTGCTGATCTGGTGCGCTCGGCGCTAACTCCTGATCGCCTTCCTGAACAGATTATTAACATTATCATGTCAACATTTGGAGCCTTTATTTCTCTACTGAGTGGTAAGCCTTTCTTGCCACAGGATTTCATGGAGTCTATCAATGCTCTGACGACGGAAAATGTCGCTAATTTTAATGTTCAATATCCTCAGGGATTACCTGAAGTTTGGGGTGGTGAGGGGAAAGAGTTTGACAATGGGGTTTACTATTATTCGTGGGGAGGCGTTCTGGGCTATAACCCACTCACTGAAGGGTTGAATAACCTTGATCCATTGCACCATTCTCTGGTTGCATTATCCCTATTATTCACTAAAGAACGCGACCAGAATGATGGTCTGGTCGGGCGATATAGCATGCACTTAGGTAAAGTTATTCGTTCGGATTATAAATTAGATCATGTAGATGCAATTAATCAAACTGCTGGGATGGTGAGTAGCGATATAGATCCCGTTGCACTGTATGTAAATCATATTGAGCTTTTAAGGTCAAAAGGCCTTTAAATATCTCCCCTTTCTTTCACCGGAGGGGAATTAAGAGCTTTGTCCTCATCATCATGAAAGGGACTTAATGAGGCACTGTAGATAATACATAATAAAGCCACTTGCTTACTGGGCCAGTGGCTTTCTATTTATGTTCCATCATTCAGGTTAACGTGAGTTACTCACAGAATTCCTAACGAACGACAAGAACGGAGCACTTTGCGTGACGGACTACTGCTGCTGCAGTTGAACCCAGTAAATAAGTCATAATATCGGGTCGGTGTGAAGCAATGACAATTAAGTCGGCTCGGATGGAATCGGCTAGTCTCAGTATCTCGTCTTTTGGCGAGCCGGAGACAATGTGTTTTTTGATTCTCTCTTCAGGGATATCAAATTTATCAATAATTTCAGAAAATTTTGATAGCGCTTCGTTTTTAATCTGCTCTTGGCTAGGAGCTTCACCGGAGTAGGCTAAACCTAGAGAAGCGTAATAGGGGAACGCCGGAATGACTGTGAGAAAATGAACGTGAGCGACATCAGTTATATTCGCCTGCGTTTCAACATGCGAAATGAGTTGTTGGGTAAACTCAGGATCTGAGATGTCTATAGGTACCAAAATAGAGTGATACATACATCCTCCTATTTGTTTTATGACCCATATTCACTATAGCTGTTAATCTCCAGTAATGTTGTGCGATGAATATCAAAACTGGCCAGGTGACAGCTATTACTCCCAATACGCGAGTGAGAATGCCGACATTATCGGTGCAGATCATCGTAGGCAAATATTTTAGCCGGTATTTTAATCAAAACATAGAGAGCAGTAAGGCGACAGGCAGACTCAAGGGCCAGGTTATGCCGATAAGAAGTGATGATAATGCCCTTACGACCCAACTCTGGTCGCGGGTTAGGGGAAAGATGATGCAGGTAGAGGCAATAATGCCAATCAAGTAAATCCAGAGCAGAATACATCCGACATTCATGGGGCAATTTTCCTTCTCGATGAAAGGCCCTATTACTGTAAATATTGATCTTGATGGTTCAGTAACCTTGAACTTTGCTTATGGTATCTAAGCAGTAAAAAATATCATCATAAACCCCGGCTATTACCGGGGTTTTTTATTTATTGATGACTCATCGTGGCGAGTTAATTAAAGTCCGACCTCATTGATTTCTCGGCAAGATCTTCAACGGTACTATTATTGCAACGATTGAAGAATATGATTAGCTGCCGCCACTCGCAGAGGGTTAGGGTAGTTCTTATTCGCTAACATCACGATGCCAATCTTCTTTTCTGGGATAAAAACAATATAGGCGCCGAAGCCATTAGTGCTGCCAGTTTTATGTACCCAAGATGCGGACACGGCAGAGTATGGTGGCGTTAATGCTTTGATTTCATGGGGCTTCAAGGCGATTTCATTACTGCTGGCTGCAATTACTTCCTGTGAATTAATAGGCCAATTATACATTTCCCATCCTAGCCCCTGGAACATATTTCCTGCTTGGTAATAACGAGATTGGGCCGAAATAATGGCTTTCTTTAATGTATCATTATCAGCAAGAAGGCTATCTGGATCCATATTTGCCTGCATAAATGTCATCATATCTTGCGCTGTAGATTTGACTCCATAAGCTTCAGCATCCAACACTCCCGCAGTGACACGAACAGGTTGACCCTCTTTATAACCCCACGCGTAATTTGAGAGCATTGAGTCGGGAACCGTTATAAACGTATGTGTGAGTTTTAAAGGTTGGAAAACGTACTGAGTCATATAATCTTCAAACGACAGATTACTTTTCTTCACCGCCAGTGCACCGAATAACCCAATACTTGCATTGGAGTAATTGCGCATTTCGCCTGGTGCCCATTGCGGCTGCCATTGCTGATAATACTGCCATAATAACTTCATATTAGTGACAGAGTCTGGGATCTGGAGAGGAAGACCTCCCGCAGTGTATGTCGCCAGATTCAGCATGCTAATATTTTTCCACTGGTCGCCGGTTAACTCTGAACTGTATTTTGTCGCCGGATCACTGAGGTTAAGAATACCTGTTTGCTCAGCATATCCTCCGACGATGCCCGTAAATGTTTTACTGACTGAGCCGAGTTCAAATAGGGTATTTTCCGTCACAGGGCGATGACTTTTTATATCAGCCACACCATAGTTAAAGAACATTGGCTTTCCGTCATAAAATACAGCGACGGCCATACCGGGGATATCCTGTTTTTCGATCAGCGGAGTCAGGGTCTTATTGACAATAGTGGCTATCTGTTGCTGTGTGAGGCTCTGTTGCTCAGATGCATATAGCGGGGAGGCTGCAAGCATGGCAAGAATAAGAGAACGAATAATAGGCTTTTTCATTGTAAGGATATCTTCCCTGGATTATTAAATAATAGACAGTAATTTCTGTCTATATCCACTGTAGTCAGTACGTTATTCCATCATTGGACGTCACAGTGTAGTGCATCGGTAATAGAAATACTGACCTTGAATCACAATATAATGGAGGTGTTGGATTTGATGCCAGTCATTTTTTTAAGGGAAGGTAAGTGCGATTTTGAAATAGAGAAAACAATGAAGGCTACGGAATTTCCACAGTATTTATCTGGGTATGACTGTATTTAATAATGACTGTGCAATATTGAGTTTCAATAGCAGCGCTAGCCCCGACGCCTAATGGCTATCTGTGATGTCGGTATGACTTCGCTATTTCTCTGCTAAGCAGTCCTGTAGGATTCGTAACCTAACGTGGTATAGTCCAATTTTTACGGAAAATTATGCTGACCAATTCATCCATTCGTCTTAACAAATACATCAGCGAGAGTGGTATTTGTTCACGTCGCGATGCCGATCGCTATATCGAGCAGGGTAATGTTTTTATTAATGGCAAACGCGCTGCGGTTGGCGATCAAGTATATGTTGGGAATGTGGTGAAGGTTAACGGTCAACTGATTGAACCGCGTAACGAAAATGACCTGGTGCTGATCGCGTTAAATAAGCCGGTGGGTATTATCAGCACTACGGAAGACGGAGAGTCTGATAACATTGTTGATTTCGTTAACCACAGCAAACGTGTGTTTCCGATTGGGCGTTTAGATAAAGACTCGCAGGGCCTGATTTTCCTGACGAATCATGGCGACTTGGTTAATAAAATTCTGCGCGCCGGAAACGATCACGAAAAAGAGTATGTGGTGACGGTCAATAAACCGGTGACTGACGAATTTATTCTTGGCTTGGGTGCTGGTGTGCCGATGCTGGGAACAGTTACTAAAAAATGCAAAGTAAAGAAAGAAGCTCCCTTTGTATTTAGTATCACTCTGGTGCAGGGCCTTAACCGTCAAATTCGTCGTATGTGTAAGCACTTTGGTTATGAAGTTACTAAACTTGAGCGAACGCGCATCATGAATATCAATTTGAAAGGTCTGCCAATGGGGGAGTGGCGAGATTTGCGTGATGATGAACTGACGGAATTATTTAAGTTGATTGAAAATTCATCGTCTGATGAAAAGCCGCTAAAAAAAGCGAAGGCTAAACCTGCCGTCGATAAAAAAACAGTTATCAGCCGGCCGAAAACCGTCGAAAAATCCGAAAGTAACTCTACTGCCCGTAAACGTTTTACTCAACCTGGACGTAAGAAAAAGGGACGCTAAGTTCGCGTTATTTTCACGGTTCGCAGTGAATTGACAACATTGGCAGCCCTGTTAAGAGGGCTGTTAATTAAATCAGTCTAATGGCGTAAACATGGGCAGTAATACAGATAGCTTTATCACGTCCCCAGTAATCTCGGTAACGAGCCCGGTTTTTAATGGATTTATTTTAATAGGAAGGAGAGACTTCGAGACTTCAGATTTATCGGCTTAATTTGCTTTCTGGTGTAAGTTGACTCGATAGGAAAAATCGTACAATCAATATCGTCCTACTTCCTTTTAGTTTCGCATGACCTGCCAGCAAAAATATGAGGTACATTTATCCCGTAGGGCAGGTTGGGTTATTATTGTAATCAAAGCATCAGGTTTAGACCGTAAAGACTTTGAGAAGTCATTCAGTTTTATCACCATCACCATCAGCGTGGCGGTAGACTTCACCACAAATCAGTACCACATCGGGCCTTCTTTGATGAATTCTGGCCGCTACAGCCATGCACTCATGGCGTGTTGCATATACGTCGTCAGTCACGGGCAGAGCCTCACAGGCATCCATTCCGCAGGTGCTAACCAGTAAAACAAATCCTATGAGCATATATTCTCCTTATTTATAGGATTTATATGAGTATAGCGTGTTTACAGGAGAGGTCGCACACTCGTTTTATCTCGAAGTAATCGATATTCCCATAGGTGCTCAAAGATTAGCCAAACTCGGTAGTAGCAACTCTGGTCATAATAATGGCGCTTGCTATCAGGTGTAATAGTGAGGGTTTTTCTTTTAACATCCGGATAGAAATAACTCTCGCGAAGAGTCCGCTGGTTTTTCGCAGAGTGCAGCCACCGGGTTTACCTTGAATTGGTTTGTTATGAAAGTTAAATAGAGTTTTCACGGTGAGAAATTAATGGGATCTAAAGTTCGATAAGAATTTCAGGTTAATTAACATCTATATCGCGTGGCCTAAATATAATGAGGAACGGTACGGTTTAATAGTGTGGCGGTTGATGCTTCCTAAAATAGCGCCAATTTGGCATTATATAGACATGCATGTTTTTTGGGATGAATGATGAAACAGTTTCCTTTTGATAAACGTTACGAGATTGAAGATGCCAGCGGTATTGTTGAGTATTATATTGACGGTGATGAATATATTCGTAGTCAAGATGGTATTCCAGGCTATCGAATTGATGGTTATGAAGTGTATGAGCACAATGCAGAAGCCAAACTTGCCGGCTTCCTTGAGGGGAAACATATCACCACTCCGGATGCCGATATTCTGTTGACAATTTTAGATGAGCCCCACTCCGAAGACTAGTTTGCATGGGTTGATTTCTGGTTGCAGGCGCTGGGATATAAACGTTAGACGCAGCGTCTGAATAAGAAGACGCGACGTGATTACTGATAATTAATTTTTTGCAGAAGATGCTTTGCAGCCACCTGAAAACCGATTAACGTAATCTTTTCGTGATAATCAGCCGGAGCTTCAATGAGTCAGCAAACTATGACGTTGTATACTGATGCGGATTTTTTCAGCCCTTATGTCATGTCCGTCTTTGTGTCACTGACAGAGAAAGCACTTCCTTTCACACTGAGTGCCATTGATCTCTCTGCTGGTGAGAACTTAGGTGACGCATTTGGCAAGTTATCGGCAACTCGCCGTGTGCCTACGTTGATTATTGATGATTTCCAATTATCTGAATCTTCAGCTATTTCTGAGTATTTAGAAGAGCGATTTCCTTCACCGGGATACGCGAGAATCTATCCGCAGGATAGGCAAGAACGCGCTAAAGCCCGTGAAATTCAAGCATGGTTGCGCAGTGATTTTATGTCGATTAGGTCTGAGCGCCCCACTGAAGTTGTCTTTGCCGGAATGAAAATGCCGTCATTATCTGAGGGAGGGCAACTTGCTGCTCACAAGCTTATTTCAGGTCTGGCACGTTTACTTTCAGATGGCCGAAAGAATTTGTTCAATGAATGGTGTATTGCAGATATAGATTTGGCGCTAATGC
Organism: Yersinia canariae; assembly: GCF_009831415.1. Taxonomy (NCBI): domain Bacteria; kingdom Pseudomonadati; phylum Pseudomonadota; class Gammaproteobacteria; order Enterobacterales; family Yersiniaceae; genus Yersinia; species Yersinia canariae. The sequence continues at coordinate 2,076,868 of NZ_CP043727.1, forward strand.
TTAATCGATTGGCGCTCAATGGTGATGAATTACCGGCGTATTTGCACAAGTATGCAAGTTATCAATGGCAGCGGCCTTCAGTGCGGCAATGGTGTACGTTGTCGCAAAAGTAGGTGCCGGCATTGCTGGCCTCACATCTCACATCAACACAGGCATAACCGATAGTTCTCTGTTGGGTGATTTTTATGAAAGTAATATAGATTTAGTGAGTCACCAATGGCCGCGTTGCTGATGGGGCTCTTGTTTATCCGCATTTGGCATTATCGGGAGGCGGGCCAAAATGGTCGAAATGGAGGCATTACTGCAAGAAGTTGCCGAGAGGCAAAGGAGTGAAAAGGGGGTGATAGGCTTGTTTGAGGCTGTGCCCTGACTCAGATGATGTTGAGCTACATGAGAGCTAGCAAAGGTAGCGAGCCGTCAAAAATTGCAGCACCGATATAGATAATAAAGAGTGAATAGAGAAAGAAATTGCTGATCATTTGACACCTCGGTTACCTATAGGGGTAAAACTTTTGGTCATGTCAGAGCCACTACAATATAGCATGTTAGTTGAATAGAAAACGTACAATAAATGAATAAATAATGAATTTATTGTTGCTTATTTGTGACGAAGTCGGGTTTTTTGCTAAATATAGCAGTCAAAGGTCAGATTTTGAGGGCTAATAAGAACATAAATTAAGCAAGAGGGAGAAGTTTTGGTTTATGGATGGAATTTATTGAATGTATTGTTTAATCAATCAGTTAGCTTCAATTGAAAACAATTTAACCAGCATATGAGCAGAGAGGTCGTAATTGTGCTACACTATGCGACCGATAATCAAGGATAAAACATGAAAAAAGTCTCAATCATTGCTCAGTGCTTAATAAACGCTAAGAGTTTCAGTGAGATGTCCGAAGCTGAATCCTCGATAAAAAAGGTTTTCAACGACAGTTACGCCGAACACTCGTTTGATGAATGGAATACTGATGTTTCTACGTTGAGTGCAAACCGTATTATCAGCCTGGTGGCTGGTGCTTCCAAGGTGAGGGTCAGAGGGTTGATCCAAGAATTATGGAATCACTGATACCAGACTTAGGGTTTCTAATAACCTGCCTACCATTTCACTACGCCAAGCATGCCAGCCATGCTGCGTGGTGAATGTTTCTCCCCCGTACCTTCTCATTTTCTGCTTGTTTCTTTCCATTGTCTCCTGCAAAGCCGGTTCTTTCCACTGAGGGAAATCAGATCCGGTAAAGATAATCTGCGTAACGCTGACCACTCCACGGTTTAATGCCGTCGGTTAACGTAATCTAATGAGGTTGTACAACTGAGAGGCGAGCGTATGTCATTTATTGATAGCATCAGAAAGTTGGTTAGCAGTGTCAAAGTGAAAATTAAGTGCCCGGATTGTGGTGCCACATCAGAACAAAGCACAGAAAAAGTGCATAAAAATACGGCATTAGTCTGCCCTAAATGCGGCTGCTTATTTTTGCCTAAAGACAAACACTAGCGGTGGCGATATTAACCAAAGATCATTGATGCCCACCGCAGTAGCATTAATGCACCACAGATGCAAAGTAACACCACAAACATTTTCCAATGTTTTGTATGTAAGCGTTTGGTTGCCATAGGCTTTTATTTTTACCTCGATAGATTTGTTTGATTTGAAATTGTTTTGCGGGATTTATTTGTTTACCGCAACTTAGGTATAGTAGCGAAAATTTATGGTGATGCGAGAGTGAGTTCATAGCGTTAAAGTATAATATGAGCTGCATCAAGAATATGACGAATAGGAATAATGAAACGATGGCTGCAATTCCACAAAAATATGAAAACGCCGAGCGTTGGGCTTTTGGTGATACCGAGCAAGTGGCGGATGATTTATTGGCGTTGGTCCTCAATGGCACTAAAACGGCTACCTGTGCGGCACTAGATGATGAGGGTGTCCCGCAGGCGGGTGATATATTTGTTGTGGTTAATGGCCGCAATGAGCCGGTTTGTGCAGTCGAGCTGACTGACGTCGAATTGAAAACCTTTGATCAGGTTGATGAGGCGCATGCTTTGGCTGAAGGTGAGGGCGATCGTACTTTGGCTTATTGGCGTAAAACGCAACAGCGTTTTTTTGAGCAATACGATATGTTTTCCCCAGATATGATGCTGATTTGTATGCAATTCAAAGTGCTGGAAACATTCTGATAGCGGAGTTTGTGCAACGAATAGCGAATTCGTTTTGGCAAGCGAGTCTTATTAAATGTAAATGAAAAAACCGCCACTCATAAATTTTAGCTATGGGGGCGGCTCTTTGAAGCATCAAGTTACCCTCATAACCCAGGCGTCTTGATGTCGGTCGTAATGTTTTTTATAGAGCAGCTTGTCTTTACCATCTAATGTTGCAGGAATACTGGTATTTTCGTCCCAACCATCCAGCTGCATACACAATTCCGGGTCCGATTTACACGGAATGCTGACGGTGTTTTCATCTTTACCCAATGGGGCGGATAACACTGCGTCGTCAACTTCGAAATTTCTGATTTTTACCACAGTTTTTCCCATAAAGACGCCTTCCTTACCGAGTGGTATGAGGTATGACCAGATTGGCCGCTTTATTGAGAATAGCCGAGCTTAAAAAAAGTGCCAGAAGTTGCCGCGAAAAAAAGCAATGTGCTGCTAGCAAGGGAGTTCAGCTAAGTTAAATTGATTGCGTCCATTCTTTTTAGAATAGTAAAGCGCTTGATCCGCCGTGAGCACTAAATCTGCTTGATCAGTAATGCCGCGATGCAGACGGGATTGATAGACGGTGACACCCAGGCTGATGGTGACTTTGCGAAATTTACTTTCACTGTGCTTGATACCCATAGCCCGGATAGATTGCAAAATGTGCTCTGCAACCAGACTGGCACCGTTTTGGTCAGTATCCGGTAAAATAGCCGCAAACTCCTCGCCACCATAACGCGCAACAATATCAGTGCTGCGCTTCAATGATTTACGTAATGCTCGAGCCACGAGCCGTAGGCATGCATCACCTGAGATATGGCCATAGCAATCATTGAAATTCTTAAAGTAATCAATATCAATCATCAAGACCGCTAATGGCGAGTCTGAGCGCCTTGCTCGCATAAATTCATGGGCTAGCACTTTTTTGAATTCTCGGCGATTAGGCAATTTAGTCAGCGAGTCTGTTCTGGCTTGAATTTCCAGGCGTCGGTTGGCCTTAATAAGCTTAAGTTCTAACAGCTTACGTTCATGGATGTCTTCGGCAGTGCCGTACCAGCACTCCACATTACCGTGATCATCTACACTGGGGACCGCGCGAATACGCATCCAATTCCACCCTTTTTCCACATGACAAAAACGTATTTCAACGTCAAGTGGTTCGTGTGTCTGCAGAGAGTGTTCCCAGCTTATCAGGGTAGGGTGACGGTCATCCGTATGGATGGTTCGAAGCCATCGATCAGCCAGTGCTTCTTCACGGGTTAAACCCGTGATTTTCTCAAAGCGCGAACTGACATTGGTGATCATTCCGTCTGGGGAGGCCGTCCAAGGGATTTGCGGGTTCAGCTCCACCATATTGCGATAATGTTGTTTACTGCTGCGCAGCTGCTCTTCCATCTTTTTCAACGCAGATATATCAATCATGGCGACACACAGGCCGCTTACCTGACCACTCGGGTATTTGGCGGCATTGATGCGCATGGAAAATACCCGTTGTTTCTCCAGCATCTGAAACTCAGCATTAGGGATACTCTCGTTACAGTAGGCTTTTAGCAGAGCATTTTGCAGAATAGGAATGAGACTGGGCAAGAAATCCGCCACGTTATGGCCATTCACTTCGACGGTTTTTTTACCTAATAACTCAGCCAGATAGTCATTTACCGTCAGGTAGCGCAAGGTGGTATCGATAAAACACAAGCCTGCTGGCGCACTGGAATAAATTGATTCCAACTCAAACAGATGTTTACTGGTTTGATAGGGTAAATTGCTGAGATTACGGTCAATTCCTCGATAACCTCTGAATTCCCCATTATCATCAAACAGCGGAATACCGCTGCTTTCGACCAAGACTTCACTGCCATCTGCGCGGATATTTCGGCTTCGTAACCCGGCAAAAGGGGCACGTTCTGCTGCAATTTGGGCAAATATTTTACCTGCCCGATCAGCTTCCTCTTCGGGCATAAAATCAAACGGAGTTTTACCGATCACTTCATGAGGACGGCGGCCCAGCAGCTCGATAGATTTTGCAGATGAAAACGTATAGCGGCCGGCAACATCAACTTCCCAGATCCAGTCTGAATTATTTTCGATGATATCCCGTAAGCTGTTCATTTCTTTTAACAGAGTAATGTCAGCTGATTTTTCCCGATTATCATAATCAGTCATGATGCCCACTCCTGTTTAATCGCGGCTTTCCTTAAGTAGAAGTCTGTCGGCTATTATTTAAGCCCGCAGATTGTATAACAGGGACAGATTTAGTACAGCTCAATCGGATTTTTCTTATCTACAAATTATTTTACGGAAATTATCATGCTGAGAAATAAAGGAAAATAGTTGCGAATAATTTTAATTTTTGGCAAATGTTCTCTCTTTAAAAATTAACAATTAATACACAAGTACCAAACTGACATTATCCTGATAGTCGCCAGGAGTCCGTTGGTTCTGATTGGGGTTAATAACGGCCCGATAAGGAATAGATTGTGGACTGCCGGTGCCCGACCCTGTTTGCATTGAAGTTGAGTTCCATAGCGTGGTGCCGGAAGCGCCCTGATACAGCTGATATTGCAAATAGTCAGTGGCAGTGGTGGCATTCAGTTTCATTTGTCGCCAATTGGTCACCGGGTTATCCCCGGGCGTGACATAAGTATTAAAAGTCGAGCCTTTAGTGCAGGTGAGGGTGATATTTTGGCTAACGGGGTTGAATTGGCCCACTAAAGCAAAACCACCGAAGTTCACATCTGGGGAGCTATTAATGGCGCAATCTTTGCTGACCACCAGGGTGACGGTGACAGTGGAGATATCAGTACCTGTTCCGTTTCCTGTCCAAGAGTTCGTGCAGATCCCCAGGGCACCCAGCAGTTTACAAATGTTGTAATTCCAGGCCAAATTAATCACATCTGTATAGGTTCCTGCGCTTATATTGGTATTGATAACCCCGTTAATACCTGTGCGAATATAGATAGGTAAATTTGCACTCAGTGTCCCTAAATTAATGGTTAACAGGTTTGAACCGCTATAATCCAATTTATTGCCGACCAGTAACGCCGGGCTAAATGTCCCGGTGCGATAAATAGAGTAGGGGATGAGGTCGCCAGCCGCGTTTTTGAGGTTAAGATTATTGGTTGTGCTGGATATTGTTGCGGATAATGTAAATGTACCTAATAGTGAAATAGATATTAATGCTCCGGTGCATGTCATGGCCGTAGTCCCTTGGGCATTGACCGCCGTGGTATTGGCGACCACCGACGAACTTGGCGGCAGAGTGACTGTGCCGGGGGAAAAAGTGCAAGAGTCAGCTTGGGCGGGAGGAGCAATAAGGCATATTAGTAATATCAGCAACGCGCCAATGAGCGAGCGATTATTTGCACCTTTCTTTCCGATTTTATGCAGAATCATATTTTCTCCATTATTTTCGCCAGTGTTGACTTATATACATTTCACGGTACCTATATGTTGTATCCCTGAATGGGCCTTCAGGCCGAATTGTAGGTTGCAATAAGCACCATTATCAGCTCGGATTATTTTCAATTTATTTTGTGGTTTCGCTTGCTCAATATAAGTAATGCCGTCCCAGCCGACATAACTGACGGGTTTGGGATCAGAGGTAAATACCGGGCTGCCTTTAGGCAAGTCTTTGCCGGATTCATCGGTAATATGCAGGATCGCGGCAGTAATTTGCTCCAGCGGGAAGTCGATTAAATAGCCACTGCGTTCACTAATTGCCAAACGTCGCTCAACTTCTGGCATGGTAACATCTGCCGGTAGGCTCATTGGGTCAATTTGGAATTTTGCCTGATAATAAGAAGTGACATTAGGAATTAATAAATAACCGTCATTATTGGTTGTGCCTATTAGCTGATTTTCGTAACTGACAGGGATTTGGCTAAAACCACGGGTTGATACCAGTGCGAAGGCATCATTGATTGTGTTGCTGGCATATACCCCATGGTTCATGACGACCAGTGATCCACTGACTTCGCCCCAGCTACGGTAATCGCTTGCATTGCCATAGATACCGACCCGGCTTTCCATCACCCGCGTTCGCCAGATGAGGTCAGCTTGCTGATAGCTGCTGCTTTCACCCGTGCCATTAGCATAGGCCAGATTCCAGCCCAGCCCGCCGTTGGTCGGGGTTGCACGGCTATAGTTGACCCGCTGGCTCCAGCTATTATTGGTGTCACGCATACTACTAATGCTCCCCGCGCCCCAATCACCGAGAGGAATGCTGAATACCATCTGCGCGTTATAGCCTTTGCTGCCCAGCTCCCGGTTGACCGAGAAATAAAAGCTGGTATTGCCCAATACGGAAGTGCTGTAGCTAATATTAACCAGCCGTGTGCGTTTCCCTAATGCATCACGGACATCAAAATAACCTGAACCGATAGCGCCATATGCCCCCAACCCCAGGCTTCCAGTGATTTGATCAGTCCGGCGACTGGGCCGGTATTCACTTTTATAATTTGCCAGATCACCGTAATTTTCGCTGCGGTTAATGCGCTGTGCATTTAAGCTGAAAAACGCATTGCTATAGCTGTAGCCCAGCGAGTATTGATTACCGCGCCCGCCGTAGCGCTGAGCGGAGGAAGATGGCGGTGTATTAACATCTGTTTCAGTGGGGGCTATCCCGCTCCCCAATACCTCATCACCGGCATGGCTGATACTGTAAGAACTATTCAGAACACCATAATTTCCGACACGTAAACTGACGCCACTTCCCGCGACATTCAACTGTCTGGCGACATCAGACCGGCCTTCCAGTGTCAGCCAAGGGGTCGCGCCGTAACGGAGCACTCCGCTGGCAACTAGGTCACCATAATCAGCAGAACGAATACCGTAGTTTTGGCGCAACATGCCGCTCGCCAGGCTGAAATCCCATAAGCCGGGCTTAAGCAAATCACTGGCAACATAGAAGGGGATTGAGGTGCTGACCTGGCGTCCTAATGCATCGGTGGTGACAACAGTCGCTTGGCCGGCACCATTGATTCTGGGGCCATTATCAATGACAAACGGGCCGGGGTTAACGGCGGTGGATTGAGTTCTGAAGTTATCAATATAGAGATCAACCGTGCTGGGGATGGCGGCCTGACCGGCAAACTGGGGCAGTGGATAAGTCACTAAGTCCGGGCGAATGGCAAAGTTACGTGATACCTGAAGCCCCCCCAATCGCACTGAACTGCTCCACGGGAGTGAGCCGGTTATCAGGTCGCCAGCCGTGTAGCTCAGCATGTGATTTTCATCATTTAATCGCCACTGAGTATCGTAGCGGATATACCCTTTTTCGACGGTAATGTTATCGGTATCCGTCAGGTTAGCGCGATAAATCCCGGTGTTACTGATCAAGCCGAAGTGGTCAAACAGGCGCAGCTCACTCCAGGCCGATGTATTACTGGGTTGGCCGCTATTATTCCCCTGACTGGCATAGACATCATAATTAAATAGCAGGCCGAGGCTGCTTTGCGCCCGTTGATAATCCTCTGTTGCGGCGAGGTTTACCCGCTGTTGTGGCAACCATTCGCTAGGGATATCAATGAGCAACTTCTGGCTGTCACCTTGATAGGTGACATGCACTTTATCCATAGTATCAATAGCAACGTCTGTCGTATTTAGAGCCGATGAGGGGAAACCCACCGCTTTTAACTGCTCAGGTGTCAGAAAATAATGTCCGTCGCGATACACCACGGGCACAGCTTCGCCGAAGTGACGCCCATTGACGACCAGCTCAAGATATAAGGTCGTGTCAGGCATCACCGCAGCTGATGGCGGAGGCGGCAAATCCCCCCCTCTTACCGTTAGTGGTATGAATACGGGGGATATCATTGAGGCATACATCAATGTCAAAATTGGCGACAGCCTAAAGTTGATCATCATCCCAGACCCTAGCGTATTGACAGTTATTCCCGTTTATCAATGCATTACCTGTGCATTAATCGATAATGGCTTTTATCTGGCCCGTCTATTGATGGGGAATAACTATAGGTTTGGGATTACTATTCACCAGCGCAGTCAATGGCCCCATACTGGCTGAAGCAGGAATGAGAAAGCGCATTTCATTACCTGGCAAAACATAGCCCATCAGCCCGCTATTCATGTTTTTATTTTGTAAGCTAACGCGGGAAATCCGGGCGTGAGTCTGCCCTTGATTGCGAATGGACAACCATGTTTTCCCGTTATCCTGAATGAGTTTGTAGCCGAGACTCAGTGGGAAAAAGGTGGCTGGGTTATTGGCATCTTCAGATTTCAGCCCTTCACCATAGATAAATAAAGGGATGGAATAGCGCATCTGAAACTTCAGCCCCATATTCAAATCGGGCATGGGCGCATCTTCATTGGGGTCTTTGCGCGGGATTTCATCAATCAGCACCCTGAATGCTTGCTCCTGCCCAGCGGGCACCTGCGTATTTTTAATCAGTCGGATCAACTGGCGTTTACCGGGTAAAATAGTCGCAACTGGCGGGCTGGCAAGGATTGCTGACTGATGACTGTAATCTTCCTGCCCGGCTTTTTGTTGCCACCCTAATACACGAATTTGCATGTAAACGGGCTGGCTGTCTTTATTTTCCAGCCACAGCGCGGTGGCTTTCTCATGACTGTTTATCACCGGATCTATAGGCCAGATAAGCACTGAAGAGGCCGCATAAAGTGAGTTGCTGGCCAATGTTGTCGCGAATAAAACCACTGAAGAGAGTGATGTTAATTTAATCATGGTGAACTCCTTGTCGGTAAAGTACCCATATTAAATAAAGAGTCATTTAATAAGTGACAGTCACTAATAATGTATCTGTGTAATTTCCCGCCGTAGGGAGGGCACTGGTGGCAAACAATTGCGCGTATAGAATGATTTGCTGCAAGGTACTATTCGCACTAATGACTTGCGCGGTTCCGCCGTTACTGCCATTGCCCCAAATAACACTGCGGGCGCTGTCTTGGAATATTTGATAAAACAGGTATTCACCGGTAGTGCTATTGAGTAGCCGCCGACCGGCAGAAATATTGCCGGTAGTATTTGCGCCGCTATTTAACGCCAGAGTGATGCTGGGCGTACCACTGCACTGAATAATGATTGAACCGGCATTTTGGCTGGAGACGATATTAATTGCTGTTGCCAGTGAAGAGACATTGCCAAAATTCAGTGTGCCAAAACTGTTGCTATCAGCCGTGCCGCTTCCCAAGATGCAGCCGGGTAATATTGTGGCTTTGACTGCAAAGGGGCTGCTTAAGGTTTCCCCATAACTGCCCGACACGGATAAGCCCAATAAACTCAACACCAGTAATTGAATTAAGGTGGGATAGAAACTGCCGTGCATCATATTGTTTCCTCCCTACCAGTTAACAGTGACTTGAATTGTGTCGGTATAAACACCCGCCGCTGGCGTGCTTTGTATCGGGATCAGTCCATACACGGGGAGGGTCATGGGTTGCCCGGTAGCAACCTGTGAGACACCCACGGTATTATCCCAAATCTGACTGTGGGCGGAGTCGGTATACAGGTTGTAATTCACATGTTGACTTGTCGGGCCACCGGCCAAATAGCGGCCATTGACACTGCCGCTTTGTCCGGCACTGAGCAACACGGTAAAGCTGGTGTTTTTACTGCATTGCACGGAAATCGCCCCGGTATTGGCCTGGCCGATAACTGCTATCGGGGCGTTTAGCACAGTCGCTGAGCCAAAATTCAAGGTGCCAAAGGTGGTGGAGCCACCGACGGTCGTGCCGGCAATACAGGTTGGCAATAATGTCGCATTGACATTGATATTGGCCGTTTTAGAGACGGCATACACCGGATAAGTGCGCAGTAATAGCAGGCCGACGATTAACCACAAAAGCCGTTTTTTATCGTCAATAGTCAGCGAGTTACCCGGATGAGTATCTAATGTCATATTGACTACCAATTGACAGTCACGTTTACCGTATCGGTATAAGTGCTGACACTTGGCGTAGCCTGTATAGGAACTTCACCATAAACGGTGAGGGGGATGGCGGTACCTATTGCAGCCGCGGTGCCGGCGAGCAGACCAGAGCCTGTGGTTCCCCATGCTTGGGAATATCCACTGTCTTTATACAAATTATAATTTACAAACTCACTTGTCCCGCCAGATAAGCGGCGCTGGGTACTCAACGCATGTGCGCCGTTATCAATTCCAATATTGTAGGCTGTACCAGCACTACAGTATAAATTCAGCGCGCCATTGGTTGTGCTGCTGTAGGCCTGTTTCAGGGCGGCATTTAAGGTCGCGACGGTGCCGAAATTGATGGTGCCTAAGTTTGTTAACCCGCCAGGAGTCGTCCCGTCATTGATATAACATCCTGTAATAATCGTGAGAGATGCGCCTAATGTCCCAGTGACCGTTCCCGCACTCTCTACTGAGGGAGCTGACTGTAGTAAAACTATAGCACTAAGAATAAGTAAAGGTTTCTTCATTGTTTCATCCTTAATCATATAATTTACAGCCAAGTAATATCGCGTTAAGTTGCGCCAATGACGTAGCGAAACTGATGTTTACGGCAAAAATAATTAAAAAAACCAGATGATTAATTAATAGCAGTAAGATTAGAAAAGTGTTCAATTTTGATCAAAAAATTACTCATCCATCTCATATCTATCATTTATTGTGTATTTTGCTGGAAAAACAAGAGGGATGGGTTAATCCCTACATTCAAGATAAATTGATGTTTTTGGCTTTTAATTCTTAATATGAATCCATTCAGCAGCGTTATAATTGAGATGCATCTATAGAGCAAAAAATCTTTATTGATTAGTTTCGCTTCTGAAGTGGGTTGCAGAAATTCCCAACCCGATCACCGCCAATAGTGCCGCCACACCGTAAGTAAATTGCATACCTTGGGTAATATTTATTGCGCTGGCTAATTGAATATCTTCAGTTGCTGATGCGAAAGCGAAGACCGCGCCCATGACGGATGCGCCAGTGATAAGCCCAAGGTTGCGTGAAAGGTTGAGCATACCGGAAACGGCACCTCGTCTATCCGCACTCACCGACTTAATCATCTGGGTATTATTGGCTGCCTGGAAGGTGGCATAGCCGATAGTCATCACACACACCGGCACGATATAGCCGAGTACGCCAAAATTAGCGGGGATTATCGCCAAGAGCAGGGTGCCGACAGTTATCCCCCCTAATCCGCCGGTAACCATTATTCTGGCCCCCAATTTATCCACCCAGTAACCCGCCGGAACACCGCTTAACGCCGCCATTATTGGGCCAGCAGACATCGCTAACCCAACCCATTCAGTGCGTAAGCCCAGGGCGCGGGAAAGATAAAATGGCCCGACAATCAGGGTGGACATCATGATGGTGGTGACCAATGCGCTTATGATTAATCCTGCGCGCAACACCGGGTGCTGTAATAGGGGGGCCTGAATTAAGGGGGATTTCGCTCTTTTTTCTGCCCAGATAAATAATCCCCCGCCGAGGGCCGCGGCCCCTAATAGTATCCAGTTATGGGCACTGAATGTGCCATGCCCCAAAGTCATGGACAGCGTATATAGCGCGAGAGTCAAGCCCAGCAGTATCATTCCGATGGGATCAAAACCAGAATGAGAGTGAGGTAATTGAGTGTGACTGGCAGGTAAGTAACGTGAGATGAGGAACAAGGCCAATAAGCCAAAAGGAATATTGATGAAGAACATGGCAGGCCAACCGAAGCCCGCAATGAGCATGCCGCCGAGAGAGGGGCCAAGGGCGGTTCCGATAGCGGATACTGTGCCGAGCATCCCCATGGCGCGCCCGGTTTTTTCCTGACCGACTGTTTCACCGACCAGTGCCAAAGTGAGTGTCATCATGGCGGCGGCCCCCAGCCCTTGCAGGATGCGGGCGGTAATCAATACTCCAATGCTGGGGGCAAAGGCGCAGCCCAGAGAGGCCACGGTGAAGAGTGTGATCCCCACTTTTAATAATTGGCGTTTGTCGATGATATCTCCCATTCGGCCAATACTGATGGCCGATGTGGTAATCGCCAATAAGTAGGCCAATATCACCCACTGCGCGTCTTGAAAAGAGGCATCAAAAGTTCGTGTTAACGTGGGTAATCCCACATTGGCGATGCTGGTGGCTAATGAGGAAAGCAGCATCGGCAGTGAGAGGCAGAGCAGTATTTTTCGTAGGGCGGCGTTTTCAACGGTAAGTGAATGACTGTTACGGGTATTGATTTTCATTTTTAGCGAGCTCCCAAAAGACCTATTCAGGAGACTATTTCATTGTGTGACAGGGCGGAAGACGCACGAGATGCAGCTTATTACTGCATCCAACGCCATGTCACGGCGGATTGTGCTAGAGTCATGAGATGACAAAACCTGATCTCAATTTATTAATCACGCTCAATGTTCTGCTTGCGGAAGGCAGTGTGGTACTTGCCGCCCAACGATTGGGGCTAAGCCCATCGGCGATGAGCCGCGCGCTGGCGAGATTGCGCCAGACCACCGGTGACCCATTGTTGGTGAGAGCGGGGCGGGCGCTGGTTCCTACCCCCAGAGCACTTGAGTTGCGTGAGCAGGTTAGCCAATTGGTGCAGGACGCGACATCTGTGCTGCGCCCGGCGGAGAAACTGGATCTTGCCCAGCTAACACGCATTTTTACATTGCGTACCAGTGATGGTTTTGTCGAAAATTTTGGTGCGGCGCTGTTGGCGCGGGTTAACCAAGATGCTGCGGGTGTGCGGCTGTGTTTTATGCAAAAGATGAACAAAGACAGTGCATTACTTCGCGATGGCATTGTCGATCTGGAAACCGGTGTTGTGGGGGCGTCGGCCAGCCCTGAGTTGCGCACGCGCGGGCTATTTCGCGATAGCTTCATTGGTGTTGTCAGGGCGGGGCATCCACTGTGCGAAGGGGAGATATCACCCGAGCGCTATGCTCGCCAAGATCATATTATGATTTCACGGCGTCAGGGCCATAAAGGGCCGGTTGATGATGCTTTGCAGTTAGTCGGGCTGGAAAGAAACGGGGTGACTTATGTGGACGGCATCTCGACCGCGTTGGCCTTGGTGAAAGGCTCGGATTTGGTGGCCACGGTACCGGAACGGCACACCTTGAATCTGCGCAGTGGGATGTTCAGTTTTCCGCTGCCAATAACCTCACCGATTATGACGGTTTCGATGCTCTGGCACCCGCGAATGGATGCTGACCCGGCCCACCGCTGGTTGCGCCAATGTGTACTGGATGTGTGTGGGAATACCTATCAGGGCGACACATTCGCGCCCCCCTGATAGGTCATCAGGACTAGAACCGTGGGATCGCGGTTCCCCAGTTTCGCCAGTCTTTCGGCTCTTCCGGGTTAAGCAAGAAGTGTTGATTCACACTGGCTTTCGGTGCCAGTGGCGTGGTCGGTGGCGTGGCGAAAGCAATACCTCCGCGAATAAACTGCTGGAAGGTGCCACTTTTCACCACTCCACCCGTCAGGCCAAATTCAAGGTTATAGCCCGATGCCAACCAGAAAACCGAATTCTGCCGCACCAGCTGTTGGAATTTCTGACTGATGCGCAAAGAGACTTGTACCCGATCAGACATCGCCCCCAGATTAAACCCAGTCACCGTCCCCACTTCCAGCCCACGGAACAAGACCGGCGTGCCAATTTGCAATGATCCTGCCTCTGCCGTATCAAGAATAATGCTCAGGCCATCAAGATAGCGCGAATCCGTAATAGTGGCGGTTTGCAGCTCAAATGAACGCAATGTGCCACCTTTACCCGGCTCTACATTAATATAGGGCTGGAACAGGGTATCCAGATTATTGACCCCTGCGGCGGAGATCTCCGGTGACACAATCGAGAAGCGGGTGCCCGCACGCGCAAAGCTCTGTACGTATTCGGGATAGAGCACGGCTTTGGCTAACACCTCATTGCGCTCGGGGGCCAGTTTCAGTGATTCAACCTGCCCAATATTGATACCCAGATAGCGAATTGGCATGCCTGTTGCCAGTTTGCTGGCATCAAAGGTGCGCAAGATAATCTGGCTGCCGACCGCACGCGCAGCGGTTTCATTAGCATAAAGAGTGCGTTTCGCGCCTTTATCTAGCGTGACACCCTCGAGATTATCAAAGCTGATTGCCCCTTTTAATGCCCGGTTCAGCGGGGAGGCTTGCACGGTCAGGCCGCTCCCGTTCAACTGCACTTTCGCGCCGCCCTCGGCCCAGAAGATGCTCTTATCGGTCAGTAGCTTGCGATACTCCGGCTGAATGTACACATCCACTTCAAACTCATTGGCTTTCGGTTTGATATGGGTTATTTCACCCACCTGAAACTTGCGATACAACACCACTGAGCCGGTTTGCACATCGGGCAGGCTAGTTGCCGTCAGTGATAGCGTGGTGGCCGGGCCATTGCCTAAAATCCCATCCGTCGCTTTGTCTATACTGCTATACAGTGGATACTTGCTGAGTGCTGCGCCTTTGCCGCCCGGCAGAATCAGAATACCGCCATCAATCCACTCTTGTGCGCTGGCTCCTTGTATATCAACGCCATCAATACCGAGTTTTACCTCAATGCGGCTGTTCACGACAAACTTACTGTCTTGATGCACCAAATGCCGATATTTCGCTTCAATAGCGGCGGTAAAACTCACGCCATTGGCGGAGAGCTCGCGAGTTAATACCTGACCAATTTTAATACCATGCAGTGAGATGGGCTGGCCGACATCAATGCCATAGCTTTCCGGTGCTGTTAATTGCAATTCGAGCACATTGGGCTGCTGTAACAGGCTTTTACTGCTGGGCAGCACGGTAAAGCGCTGTTGTGGTTCGCCCTCGCCGGGGATGAGCTCCAGAGTATTGCCAGTTAAAAGCTCACTCAATTTGGCATCATTAAGACTAATTCGTGGGCTATTCATTTCAATACGCGTACCAGTACGCATTAAATCCACCACCGACGGGTCAATGGTCAGTTCGCCAGTGACTTTGCTGTCTGGCTGGAGTGCCATTTTGGTCAGGGTGCCCACTTGTAACCCTTGATAAATCAGTGGAGTGCGCCCCTCGCTCAAGCTGCTGCCACTGGGTAAATCCAACGTGATAGCCACACCGCGCTTGCTATGTGCCAAATCTGTGTAAAGCTGGAAAGGCTGGTCTGGCTTTGCATTCTGGCTGTTTGGTGGCGAGTCAAAGGCAATGGCACCATTGACCAATGCGGCCAGACTCTCCATTTGTACGGATGCGCCATTGAGGCTGAAATCACCTTTAAAACCAGACACATTCCAAAAACGAGTATCATTTTTGACCAGTTTGGCAAAGCGCCGGTCAATCAGCACATCAATGACTACTCCATTATTATCAGGTGCGATGTTGTAATCGTAGACTTTACCCACCGGAATTTTACGGTAATACACGAGTGATCCACTATTGAGCGAACCTAAATCCGATGCATGCAGATGAACCATTAACTCGCCGGTATTGAGGCGGAATTTGGGTTGCGTATCCAGTGCCGTGAAGTGGCTCTGAGGTTTGCCTTCTCCCGGCATCATCCCGATATAGTTACCGCCCACCAAAGCATCCAGACCGGAAACCCCCGCCAGAGAGGCTTTTGGCGTCACTAACCAAAATTGAGTTCCTTCGCGTAGCGAATCCTCCATGTCATTTTTGATACTGGCGGTAACTTTAATATTGCGCAGGTCATCATCCAGACTAATGGATTGCACCATCCCAACTTCCACACCTTGATACCGAATCGGGGTACGCCCTGCAACAATCCCAGCCGCAGACTGGAAGTCAATAGTGACTTCGGTGCCACGTTCTTGCCAGTTGTTATAAACCAGCCACCCCGCAATCAGCAGGGCAATAAAAGGCAACAACCAGAAAGGCGATATCCGGCGTTTATGTTTAATTTGTGCCTCAGTCGGTGTACTCGGCGTTTCCTGTTGCATGTGCATCCCAAATCAATCGGCTATCCAGCCATTCAACAGCAAGGATAGTCAAAATGACCGCAGACCCAAAATAGAAGGCTGCTGGCCCCATAGTGAAGGAAAGGAGCTGATCACGATTAATCAGCGACATCATTAGTGCAATAACAAAGAGATCTAACATTGACCAACGGCCAATCCAGGTAATCAGGCGTAGCAGCCGCATTCGGGTTTTCAGACTGTGCTGTGTCTTAAGATGAATGCTGAGCAGCAATGTTATCAAGACAATGATTTTGGTAAAGGGCACCAGCACACTGGCGATGAATACCACGGCAGCAATTGGCAGGTTACCCGATGAAGCGAGGGAAACCACACCTGAGAAAATAGTATCCTCCATACGAGTGCCGTTGGCATAAACAATTGATATCGGCAATAAGTTGGCAGGCAACAGCAACACGATAGAGGCAATTAATGCCGCCCAAGTTTTTTGGATACTGTGGCGACGACGATAGCGCAAAGGGATATGGCAACGCGGGCAGCGCCCTAGCGCATCAGGATGCCCAGTGTAATGACAAGAGAGACAAACGCGCAGTGTTTCTCGGGGGCCGGGGGGTTGCTCTTGCGGATAAAATCGCTCCCACAATTGTTCCAGATTCAAATGCACCAGCGCCAGAATACTGAGCAATGTTAACGTCAGATAGGCGATTAGCCCGCTACCGGGCATCACGTCGGCGTATTCTTTCACTTTAATACAGGCCACGGCCATGCCGATAAGATAGATATCCAGCATTACCCACTCTTTCAACCTCTCCAGCATCAGTAAGATTGGCCGCAAGTTCATACCAATCCGGCTACCAATACGCAGATACAGGATTGAAATGGTGAGGGTAATCGGGGCGCCCAGAATACAAAAGGCCACCATGCTGGCCGTGATCGGGTGGCCCTGACGACTCATTTGCCAGATCCCCTCCAGCAAACTGGCATCAATGCGCGTGCCGAGCAGGCGAATAGTAATTAGTGGCTCGGTAAACGCAAATGGCATCAACAACAGCATGGCGACGGCAATAGCAGTTAGGCGAGTCAGTGACCAATCGCGCCCGCTGGCTATTTTCGCACTGCAACGCGGGCAATACGCCGTCTGCCTGCCATTCAGCGGTGGCAGGGTAAACAGCGCATCACACTGGCAGCATCGTTGAACCCGCGCTGTGGACAATGGGCGTTGAATGGCATGTATCTTCATCTATTAAGCACCCTAGTCCTGACTCCGGTTTTCACGTCATACTTCAAACTGCTGGGGCGTTGGCTATGTGAGTTACTTTGCCCGTCCACCATGAGCCTCGCCTTTGCGAGGCTGCGACAAACCGCGTTCAAATCGATTCCCGACCCATTTGTCATCCGAATCACTTCTTTATTGTAAGCTCATCGGGGGGCTTTCGCTTGCCGCCTCGTGCAACTCGAATGAGTTAGGGTATAGCAAGAATAACGCGGATGGTAGCAGAGCAATGAGTCAAAACAAGGGGCAAAAAGGGCCAAACTCACGATGTCGGCAACTCTTTTGCAGGGGAAGCGCCGAATAACCTTGTAGCAATACGCATTTAATGATTATTTTATATAAGCTAGGCGTAACAATTGCCTCTGGCTATTCTTAGGTTTCTAACGGTCATTACATGAAAAAAGCAGAATTCTACGCGGAATTAAAACGTGACTTGAGTGCCCTGATTGCAGGTGAAACCAATTTCATCGCCACATTGGCTAATGCCAGCGCCTTAGTTTATGAACGTCTTGATGGTTTGAATTGGGCGGGTTTTTATTTGCTCGATGGTAATCAATTGGTGTTAGGCCCTTTTCAGGGAAAAATCGCCTGTGTGCGAATTCCTGTCGGGAAGGGAGTATGTGGAACTGCTGTGGCAGAAAATCGCGTTCAGCGGGTCGGTGATGTGCATGCATTCCCCGGTCATATCGCTTGTGATGCGGCCAGTAATGCAGAAATTGTGCTGCCAATCACAGTTAAGGGAAAAGTTATCGGCGTTTTGGATATCGATAGCATTGTTTATGATCGTTTCGATAAAGACGACGAATTAGGCTTAATCTCAGTCGTGGCGGGGCTTTGCGAGCATCTTGAGCTGTGTGATAGTTCAAAATATGTTACACAGACCGCAAGTTGATATACGGATAACGTGGCAATTGCTGATGGCGTCATTATAATGACGCCTGTTCATGCCTGCGGCTTGTTGGCAACCCGTTGTAATCAGGAAATTTCATGGAAAATCAACCTAAGTTGAACAGTAGTAAAGAAGTCATAGCCTTTTTGGCTGAGCGGTTCCCACTTTGCTTCACCGCCGAAGGCGAAGCACGTCCACTGAAGATCGGAATCTTTCAAGATCTGGTCGAACGCGTTCAGGGGGAAGAGAATTTAAGCAAAACGCAATTGCGTTCTGCGCTGCGTCTCTACACCTCAAGCTGGCGTTATCTTTATGGGGTCAAAGTCGGTGCTGAACGTGTTGATTTGGATGGCAACCCTTGTGGTGTGCTGGAAGAGCAACATGTAGAACATGCCCGCAAACAGCTGGAAGAGGCGAAAGCCCGTGTTCAAGCACAACGTGCTGAACAACAAGCTAAAAAGCGCGAAGCTGCCATTGCTGCGGGTGAAACCCCAGAGCCACGTCGCCCACGTCCGGCAGGTAAAAAACCTGCGCCGCGTCGTGAAGCGGGTGCGCCTGTGGAAAACCGCAAGCCTCGTCAGTCACCTCGCCCGCAACAAGCTCGGCCACCTCGTCCACAGGCCGAGGAAAACCAGCCACGCCCTGTGCCGGTCACAGATATCTCTAAACTGCAAATTGGTCAAGAAATCAAAGTCAGAGCAGGCAAGAGCGCGATGGACGCAACCGTATTAGAAATCGCTAAAGATGGCGTACGGGTGCAGCTATCTTCCGGTCTGGCGATGATTGTGCGCGCAGAACACTTGCAGTTCTGATACGGAGGCCAACCTAGGCATGAACAAATTTGTCAGACTAACAGCAATCGCAGGCTTGTTACTGGCGGGGGCAAGTTACGCGGCTGATACAACGTATCGCGCCGATCAACTTCCTCAGTTACACCAGGAACCAGAGCATGCAACCGTGAGTGAGCGCGTAACATCGCGCTTCACTCGCTCTCACTATCGTCAGTTTGCATTGGATGATCAGTTTTCCGCCAAAATATTTGATCGCTACCTCAACATGCTGGATTACAGCCATAACGTGTTGTTGGCATCAGATGTGGCAAAGTTCGCGGGTAAAAAACATTCGCTGGACGATGAGTTAAAATCCGGTCAGTTAGATACGCCATATGCGTTATTCAATCTGGCACAAAAACGCCGTTTTGAACGCTATCAATATGCATTGTCCGTTTTGGACAGGCCAATGGACTTCACGGGTAATGACACCATTGATATTGATCGCAGCAAAGCACCTTGGCCGACCAGCGAAGCAGAGCTGAACAAGCTTTGGGACGCGAAAGTTAAATATGATCAGCTCAATTTGAAGTTAACCGGTAAAACGGATAAAGAAATCAAAGAGACGCTGACGAAGCGCTATCAGGCCGCGATTAAGCGCTTGACGCAAAGTAACAGCGAAGACGTCTTCCAGCTGATTATGAATGCGTTTGCACACGAAATTGACCCGCACACCAATTACTTGTCGCCACGTAATACCGAGCAGTTCAACACCGAAATGAGTTTGTCTCTGGAAGGTATCGGTGCAGTCCTGCAAATGGATGATGATTACACATTAATCAACTCTATGGTTCCGGGTGGCCCGGCGGCGAAAAGTAAAACTATTGCCGTGGGTGATAGGGTTATTGGTGTGGGCCAAACAGGTAAACCGATGGTGGATGTCATCGGCTGGCGTCTTGACGATGTTGTTGCGCTGATTAAAGGGCCGAAAGGCAGCAAAGTGCGTTTGGAAATTTTACCTGCCGGTAAAGGGACTAAACCTCGCACTGTGACTTTGACGCGAGAACGTATTCGTCTGGAAGACCGGGCGGTGAAAATGTCGGTGAAAACCATCGGCAAAGAACGCGTCGGTGTACTGGATATTCCCGGTTTTTATGTTGGCCTGACAGAAGATGTCAAGGTACAGCTACAAAAGCTGGAAAAACAGAATGTTAGCAGTATTATCATTGATTTACGTAGCAATGGTGGTGGGGCGCTGACTGAGGCGGTTTCTCTGTCTGGCCTGTTTATTCCGAGTGGCCCAGTGGTTCAGGTGCGGGATAACAACGGCAAAGTGCGAGAAGACAGTGATACTGACGGCGTGGTGTATTACAAAGGCCCGCTGGTGGTATTGGTTGACCGCTATAGTGCGTCTGCATCCGAGATTTTCGCGGCGGCAATGCAAGATTATGGCCGGGCATTAATCGTCGGTGAGCCAACCTTTGGTAAAGGGACGGTGCAACAGTACCGTTCGCTGAATCGTATTTACGATCAGATGCTGCGCCCTGAATGGCCGGCATTGGGTTCACTGCAATATACTATCCAGAAGTTCTATCGGGTAGATGGCGGCAGCACTCAGCGCAAAGGGGTTACCCCGGATATTGTGATGCCGACAGGGGTTGATCCGGCAGAAACCGGTGAAAGTTTCGAAGATAATGCTTTGCCTTGGGACAGTATCAATGCTGCCAGTTATACCAAGACGGGTGATCTGAAACCACTGGAGCCGGAATTACTCAAAGTGCATGCAACTCGTATCACCGCTGATCCTGAATTCCAGCATATTCAGCAAGATATTGAGCGTTATAAAGCTCTGAAAGATAAGAAAAACATTGTTTCTCTCAACTACGCCCAGCGCGAAAAAGAGAATCATGATGATGATGCCACGCGCCTGAACCGCTTAAATGAGCGTTTCAAACGTGAAGGTAAAAAGCCGCTGAAGTCATTGGAAGATTTGCCAAAAGACTATCAGGAGCCAGACCCTTATCTGGATGAAACGGTGCATATTGCATTGGATTTAGCGCATAAAGAAAAAGCGCAGCCGCAGGTTGAATCTCAACCAGCAGCGCCGGCGACAGCAACAGCTGCAAAATAATTAGCGGGTGATAGACATGATCCGGGTTCTTAGAGCCCGGATTTTTTTTACTTTTTTTCCATACCATTTCATCTGATCTGGCGAAAAAACAGCTCAAGATGTAATAAAAAGTATCCAAATTTGTAAAGTTATGTTGATTTCCTCTCTTAGAACTTAACAAGCCTTGAAAATTTATCAGATGCCCATACGATCAGCATATCTCAGTAGTCATTTGGCTAAGTCATCATGTCAACTTTGGCTCAATACGGTGTTGATTTAATACGGTCGTCAATTAACAGAATAAGGAAATAAATTTTTATGATGCGTATCGCTCTATTCCTACTCACCAACCTGGCTGTCATGTTGGTGTTCGGGTTGGTGCTTAGCCTGACAGGTATTCAGTCCAGCAGTGTGCAGGGGCTGATGATTATGGCCGGTCTGTTTGGTTTTGGCGGCGCATTTGTTTCGTTGCTGATGTCCAAATGGATGGCTTTGCGCTCCGTCGGTGGTGAAGTTATTGAACAGCCACGTAATGAAACTGAGCGCTGGTTATTAGAGACTGTGCGCCGTCAGTCACAGCAGGCTGGTATTGCCATGCCGCAAGTGGCTATTTACCAGGCTCCGGATATTAATGCCTTCGCAACCGGCGCCCGCCGTGATGCGTCACTGGTTGCCGTCAGTACCGGTTTGTTGCAGAACATGAGCCGCGATGAGGCGGAAGCGGTTATTGCCCATGAAATCAGTCATGTGGCGAATGGTGATATGGTCACCATGACCCTGATTCAAGGTATTGTGAATACATTCGTTATTTTCATTTCGCGTCTGATTGCGCAGGTGGCAGCCGGCTTCTTGTCGGGTGATCGTGATAATGAAGGAAGCAGCGCCGGTAACCCGATGGTTTACTTTGCTGTCTCAATGGTCTTGGAATTGGTGTTTGGTATTCTTGCCAGCATTATTACCATGTGGTTCTCGCGTCATCGTGAATTCCATGCCGATGCCGGTTCTGCGAGACTGGTTGGGCGTGAGAAGATGATTGCGGCCTTGCAGCGGTTGAAAACCAGCTATGAACCTCAGGAAGCGGGTAGCATGATGGCTTTCTGCATTAACGGTAAATCTAAATCATTCAGCGAGCTGTTTATGTCCCATCCGCCGCTGGACAAACGTATTGAAGCTTTGCGTTCAGGTGAGTACCTGAAATAACGCGCATTGAAACTCAATAAAAAACCCCGCTTCGGCGGGGTTTTTTTAGCACTAAAATCAGATTAACTGCGTTTTTGGCTCACTCGCAATAGGCTTACCAGTGCGGCGATACTGGCGAAACAGCCGGCGAGTATGAGTGATGCATGGGTTCCATTGGTTGCAAACAGATTAAACATCAAGGCAACCAATGCCGCCCCTGATGTCTGCCCTAATAGGCGCGCAGTGCCCAGCATCCCACTGGCTCCACCGCTACGATGTTGTGGTGCAGCGGAGATAATCGTGTGGTTATTGGGGGCCTGAAACAGGCCAAAACCGGCACCGCACAACACCATACGCCAGATGATGTCTACATCACTGGGGTCGGCTGGCAGCACGGCCAACAGGAATAAACCACTGGAGAATACCGCTAAGCCAATTCCGCCCAGTAATCCGGCATGATAACGCTCAACTAATCGGCCGGCGATCGGCGCGACTACCATGGTGGCGAGTGGCCATGGGGTTAATAGCAGCCCGGTGGCAACTTCATCACGCCCCAACACGGTTTGCAGGAAGAAGGGCAGTGAAACCATTGCCAGCATTTGTGCGGCAAAGGAACAAACGGATGTGCCGATCGACAGCGCAAAGATAGGAATGCGCAGTAAATCGACCGGCAATAATGGGAAGGGCTGGCTGAGTTGGCGGCGCACAAAGAAAAAGCCGATGACCAACAATGCTATCACTTCGGCGGCAATCAATGTCGGGCTTTGCTCTTGAGCAAAACCACTGATAGCGGTTATCAGTAAACCAAATGTCAGCGCATTCATAATGCTACTGGTGATATCGAAACGGTTACCGTTGCTTTTCATATTGTTGGCTGGCAAATACTTCATGCCCAGCCCCCAGGCGACCAATCCGATGGGCACATTAATGGCAAATAGCCACTGCCAAGATGCAACTGACAGCACTGCGGCGGCAATTGTTGGCCCGGCGGCGGCAGAGACCGCCACAATCAAGGCATTAATGCCAATCCCTCGGCCTAACTGTGCTTTGGGATAAATAATGCGGATCAGGGCGGTATTTACACTCATCAACGCGGCGGCACCAAACCCCTGCAACACGCGAGCCAATGTCAGCGTCCATAAGGAGTCGGACAGGGCGCAAAACAGTGATGTCACACTAAATACCAGTAAACCGGCTTGATAAACCCGCCGATAACCAATGATGTCACCTAATGACGCCATCGAAAGCAAAGATACGGTAATGGCTAGCTGATAAGCATTCACTACCCAAATAGACGTGGCCGGGCTGGCATTCAGGTCACGGGCTATCGTGGGTAACGCGACGTTGGCGATAGTGCCGTCCAGCACCGCTATCATGATACCTAAAGCAATAACGAATATTGCAGCATAGCGCTGAGGAACCGGCATTCCATCGGTGACAGGTGGGGTCATAGGTTTTGTCTGTAAAAATAATAAGGTAGGTGAATCGTTCTATGCTAACGGCTATTGTGTTTGGATGCATCCTTGCAAGTCGGGTTATTTGTAAAAGACCTTTTTACGACAAAATATATTCACAGCAGACTATCATCGGTGAGAGGTCGGAAAGAATTTCCCTTTCGGGTTAGATTAACAACTTGATAATGACCATAATTTGTTAAAATCAGTAAAAATAGAACCGCGATCACGGAAAAATGAAACATCGTTTCTATAATGTGAGATAGTATAAGCCGAACAGGTTCCCCTGCGGGCAAATTTTAATTCTCTGATGATTTTAAGGACTTTCCGGATGGCTAAAGGTAAACAAATCCCCCTGACATTTCATACTTATCAGGATGCCTCTACCGGTGCACAAGTTACACGGCTGACGCCTCCAGATGTGACTTGCCACCGTAACTATTTCTATCAAAAGTGTTTCACCCGTGATGGTAGCAAACTGTTGTTCGGCGGCGCTTTTGATGGCCCGTGGAACTACTATTTGCTGGATCTTAACACTCAGGTGGCAACACAACTGACAGAAGGGCGTGGCGACAATACCTTTGGTGGGTTCTTGTCTCCAGAGGATGATGCGCTGTTTTATGTCAAAGATGGCCGTAATCTGATGCGCGTTGACCTTGCCACCTTGGAAGACAGTGTGGTTTATCAGGTGCCGGAAGAGTGGGTCGGTTACGGCACTTGGGTGGCAAACTCAGATTGCACCAAACTGGTTGGCATTGAGATCAAACGTGAAGATTGGCAACCTCTGACAGACTGGAAGAAATTCCATGAGTTCTATTTCACCAAACCGTGCTGCCGCTTGATGCGCGTTGATCTTAAAACCGGAGAATCTACGGTTATTCTACAAGAAAATCAATGGCTTGGCCATCCGATTTATCGTCCTTATGATGATAGCACCGTGGCGTTTTGTCATGAGGGGCCGCATGATTTAGTGGATGCCCGCATGTGGCTAATCAATGAAGATGGCAGCAATATGCGCAAGGTGAAAACCCATGCGGAAGGTGAAAGCTGCACACACGAATTCTGGGTGCCAGATGGCTCAGCGCTGGTGTATGTTTCTTATTTAAAAGGCAGCCCGGACCGCTTTATTTACAGCGCTGACCCAGAGACGCTGGAAAACCGCCAATTGACTTCAATGCCAGCCTGTTCACATCTGATGAGTAACTATGATGGCTCGCTGATGGTTGGCGATGGTTCTGATGCACCGGTTGATGTCCAAGATGACAGCGG
The DNA here is from genome assembly GCF_009831415.1 of Yersinia canariae. NCBI lineage: Bacteria > Pseudomonadati > Pseudomonadota > Gammaproteobacteria > Enterobacterales > Yersiniaceae > Yersinia > Yersinia canariae. Next base: position 2,101,843 of record NZ_CP043727.1, read on the forward strand.
ATATAAGATCGAAAATGATCCTTTCTTGTATGTTTTCAATATGAAGAATGGCACTCAGCATCGCGTTGCTCGCCACGACACCTCATGGAAAGTATTTGAAGGTGACCGCCAGGTCACTCATCCACATCCTTCCTTTACACCAGATGATAAGCAAGTCCTGTTTACCTCTGATGTTCACGGTAAACCTGCCTTATATTTAGCCACATTACCTGAGTCAGTCTGGAAATAATTGAATTTTGCACTAGCCTCTTTCTTGGAAAGAGGCTAATTTGCTGTCTGCAAGGCTTTTATCCGATTATTCACATTGGTTTATTGCACAGTCTCGCGACTTCCCTTTATAATAAAACCACTGTTCTATTTTTTTTAAAACATATTGTTTTATGAAACACAGAAAACTGAGTAGGGTAACAAAAAAATGGCTATTGCAGATTTAGATAAACAGCCCGACTCTGTTTCGTCGGTTCTGAAAGTTTTTGGCATCTTACAAGCATTGGGTGAAGAACGGGAAATTGGTATTACCGAACTTTCTCAGCGTGTAATGATGCCTAAGAGTACAGTGTACCGCTTCCTACAGACCATGAAGTCCTTGGGATATGTTGCCCAGGAAGGCGAATCAGAGAAATATTCCCTGACTCTGAAGTTATTTGAGTTAGGCGCTAAAGCATTACAAAACGTTGATTTGATCCGTAGTGCGGATATACAAATGCGTGAATTATCCAATGAAACTCGTGAAACTCTTCACTTGGGTGCTTTGGATGAAGACAGCATTGTTTATATCCATAAAATCGATTCTATGTATAACCTGCGGATGCATTCTCGCATTGGTCGTCGTAATCCACTGCACAGTACGGCAATTGGTAAAGTACTGCTGGCATGGCGTGACCGTGGTGAAGTCGAAGAAATCTTGTCTCATATCGAGTTTACTCGCAGCACCAAACATACTTTGGGCAGTGCCGCAGAACTGTTGCCGGTGTTGGACCAAGTCCGTGAGCAGGGCTTCGGCGAAGATATTGAAGAGCAAGAAGAAGGTTTACGTTGCATCGCAGTCCCTGTTTTCGACCGCTTCGGCGTCGTAATTGCCGGGTTAAGTATTTCATATCCGACATTGCGCTTTTCTGAAGACAGCAAGAGCGATATTGTGAAATCTTTACATCGCGCAGCACGCAATATTTCAGAGCAGATGGGCTATCGCGATTATCCTTTCTGAGGAAATCACTTAATAGGGTAAATACTGTATAATTATTGGATATTTTTAATCAGCTGTTAATTATAACTATTTATTCCTTCCCATCCCAAACGGCTCCTCTTATCAGGAGCCGTTTTTTTATTGTTGGAGAGTCGGATACACGGCGAGGCGATATGAATAGATTTTTGCACATAAGTATTATCTGGTGATATTAGTTATCATTTAAATATATTGTTGAGGGACCATTTAATTCAGTGGGTTCACTATAACCGTGCTTAAGCATAATTATAGGGAGAAAGAGAATGAGGAAGTTATTAAGCACAGGGCTATTACTGCTGCTGGCCGGTTGTAGTAGTTCTCATCGTGATAATCCGCATCAATTGATTGACCGCGGTGAATATAAAGTGGATACCAGCATCCCTTCAATTGCTCAAAATGCGCGGGTGAGGTTTTTGGTTCTTCACTATACAGCAACAGATGATGCTCAATCGCTGAAGATACTGACTCAAGATGGCAATGTCAGCGCCCATTATCTGGTCAAAACGCAGCCTGATAGCATTGATGGCAAACCCGTGGTTTTGCAATTGGTTCCTGAGTCTCAGCGCGCCTGGCATGCCGGTGTCAGTGATTGGCATGGGCGCAGTAGCCTCAATGACACCTCGATAGGTATTGAAATCGTCAATAGGGGGTTCACTGAGAAGATGTTGGGCAGGCAGTGGTACCCTTACAACGAATCACAGATTCAATTGATTGAGCGGCTAACCAAGGACATTGTCGAGCGTTATAATATTGACCCGACAGATGTTGTTGCTCATAGCGATATTGCTCCCCAGCGAAAATCTGATCCCGGCCCCTTGTTCCCATGGAAACGTTTAGCTGAGCAGGGTATCGGTGCCTGGCCAGATGACGCGACAGTGACAAAATATATTGATGGCCGAAATAAAAATCATCAGGCTTCTGTTGCTGTCATCCAGCAGGCGTTGGCTCGCTATGGCTATAAGATCCCACAGACAGGTGAGCTAGATGATGAAACTCGCCAGGTCATTAAAGCATTTCAGATGCACTTCAGGGCGCAAGATTTCAGTGGTGTACCGGATGTAGAAACGGAAGCGATTGCGTTGGCATTAGTCGAAAAGTATCGGTCTGTTGGCCCTTAACTCTGCCGGAGTGCGGGTTGCTGCGAATGGTTAAAAAACAAAAAAGCCAGTCACTGCTGACTGGCTTTTAATGATTCACAAGTGATAGTTATTGATGGGCTAAATCGCCATCATCATCACTGTTGAGAATCTCTTTATCTGTTTGTTTCATCAATTGACTGGTAATGGTGCCCGCAGTCATTGAACCACTCACATTCAATGCGGTACGGCCCATGTCAATCAAGGGTTCAACTGAGATGAGCAAAGCAACCAATGTGACCGGTAAGCCCATCGCGGGTAATACAATAAGCGCTGCAAAGGTCGCACCGCCACCCACACCGGCTACACCGGCGGAACTGATGGTGACAATGCCGACCAGTGTGGCAATCCATATTGGATCTAGCGGGTTAATGCCGACGGTTGGGGCGACCATCACGGCTAACATGGCCGGATAAAGACCTGCACAACCATTTTGGCCGATAGTTGCCCCGAAAGACGCTGAGAAGCTGGCGATAGATTCAGGTACACCTAAGCGGCGAGTTTGGGCTTCTACATTCAGTGGAATACTGGCAGCACTGGAGCGGCTGGTAAATGCAAACGTCAGTACGGGCCAAACTTTGCGGAAGAATTTCAGTGGGTTAATGCCGGTGAAGGACAACAGCACGCCGTGTACCACAAACATAATGGCCAGACCCAAATAAGACGCGACAACAAAACTGCCCAGCTTGATGATGTCTTGAATATTAGAACCCGCAACCACTTTGGTCATCAATGCCAGTACGCCGTATGGTGTCAGTTTCATCACCAGACGCACAAGTTTCATTACCCAGGCTTGCAGAGTGTCGATAGCCACCAGTACCCGCTGGCCTTTTTCCACATCATCTTTCAGTAATTGCAAAGATGCTATACCAAGGAATGTTGCAAAGATAACCACGCTGATGATTGAGGTTGGGCTGGCACCCGTCAAGTCAGCAAACGGATTTTTCGGGATAAAGGACAGAACCAACTGAGGGACTGTCAAGTCAGTCACTTTGCCGAGATAATTGCTTTCAATAGCACTTAAACGCGCGGATTCTTGTGTGCCTTGCACCAGGCCATCGGCAGTTAAACCGAACACAGTAGTGACCAGGACACCGACCAATGCTGCGATTAATGTCGTGAACAGCAATGTGCCAATGGTCAGTACACTGATTTTACCCAGTGAAGATGCATTATGCAGTTTGGCCACCGCACTCAAGATAGAGGCGAATACCAATGGCATAACAATCATCTGTAATAATTGCACATAGCCATTACCGACAATATTAAACCAAGTGATAGACTCTTTTAGCACTGGGTTTTCTGCGCCATAGACCCATTGCAGCCCCAGACCAAATAGCACACCCAATCCCAGACCGGCCAAAACTTTCTTGGACAGACTCCATTGTTTATGCCGGGTTTGTGCCAATAGTAATAGCAGTGCTACAAATAACAGCACGTTAATCACAAGCGGTAGGTTCATCCCCAAATCTCCAAATTATTATTTTAAATACTGGCTTTCTATTCTATTTCTATTTTTATCTAGAATAGAGCCAGGCACAGTCAACTGTGCAATTAGCCGCGTATGTTAGCAGTTCCTCAGTAGGCTCACTTATATCCAAAAAGAATGTTATATAAATTTTTGCCATTATTTGTATGGAATATATTCAATTAGGTGATTGTTTGCCCATCAAAGTGTGATCACAATCTAAAATTCTTCAATTGCTCCATATAGGATAGCAGCGGAATGGTGGTGTCAGTTTGCCAATAGACGGAAAAACAAACTAATAGAACACATAATACGCGTTCTAACTGATTACCTTTCTGTGGGCGTAGTATTGGAATACAAAAACGCCAACGGCACGGCCATAGAAGTGGGACACCGGCCGGCGTAATCATATCGGCCAATAGATGGCTGAAATAGCCAATAATCATCGCGTGGAATGCATCAGCAGGAATAATCCAATCGCGGGAAATATCCATTTGAAATAGGGCAATGCCACCTATCACGGCCAACAGGCTATGAGTAAACCCGCGATGACCAAATGCGCGAGCAATAGGGGCTGATATCCACTTTAGTCGCTGACCAAGGATTGATTTTGGGTGATCAATATCTGGCAGCAAGGAGGTTAACAGGGCGCCAGGTATTATATGCCACCAGTCGCCATGTGCCAGTTCAGGTGTGAGGCCGACTTTCTTGGCAAAAATAACGCAGGCGACAGAAAAAATAAGGTGTCCTTCCCCTGTCATACTTGAATTCCGAATCTGTAGCTGTTGATTTATCCAGTATATGAGATTTTTCCTGACATGAATAGCCGTTACGCTGTAACTAAATGTCTCTTTTTACGTGGTTTAAGGCAGTGTCATTGAACTTGAGGGTTTGTAATGAAAGCGTCGGGGGTTGGGCTGAAATAGTGAGGTTAAGTTGGGCGACCCGCGATGCTAACAATGGTATAGGCCGAAAAAAGGGGAAAAGTGACCGGGAGTCAGCTTTTCCCCAAAGTAATACGGGTATGGGCATAATTACAAATAATGATGAGGGTACTAACAACTAAACTTTTACTAATAACTAAACTTTCACTAATAACGGCACGTCTATTTATAAGGCCAAAATTAGAAGCTGTACTGCACGCCTACACGGTAGCGAGTTTGACGTTCGTCAGTGGTTTTGCTACCCGCAACATTACCGATAGCAACATAAGGCTTCCAGTTTTTATCCCATTTGTAAGCCACTTTCAGATCATGACTCCATTCTTCTTTCTCTTTATTAGCCAGAATTTCGTCTTCAGATTTCTTGTAGTTCAACTCATATTCAGCGGAATAGTTTTTCAAGAAGTTATAGGCAAACAACATAGTGAACTCATGGCCTTTCTCTGTTGCTTTAGTCTGAGCAGGCTGGTTACGTTTGTAGTATGGGCGGTAACGCAGCGAGGTTGAGAAATCATCAGTTAAGGCCACTTTTCCGCGCAGGTAAGGGCGGTAGTTATTAGAATCAGAAGAAGACTCTAATGAGAAACCAGGCTCCAGTGAGAAGGTTTTATTGAATTGATAAACATAGCTGGCAACCACTTCGGTACCATTACTCACTTGCTCATTGAAAGGTTTATTTGGCGTGGTATCAGAGCTGTGCTGGCCCCATTTACCTTCTAAAGACAAACCAAAGCCATTTGCAAAACGGTTGGAAATCAGTAAACGATCTTTGTGATCAGATTTACTGGTATCTTTCATTTCGTGCCGGTAGTCAATTGTTGTTGCAACAGAACTAAAGCTGATTACAGATGCCACTGCAAGAGTCAGTAATTTAAATTTCATTTTTATATAATCCCAGGGTTATGGTTATCTAAATCAAAAGTCATTAACAAATCTATAAAGAATCAACATACGACTGAAAAACAATTCCAACAACAAGGAAACGATGTTTCATTTATTGTGAATGCACATTCTATTTATATTGGTAAATATTTATGTGATCCAGATCTGTCTTAATGATTCTTTTTTTAAACAGATATTAAATTGTGATGTCGATCTTAATTGGTAATTAATTTTCACAAAAAAATAGCCCCGCCAAATTAATGACAGGGCTAGGGTGGATACTTAAGTTAAATTAAATGACTTTATTAACGCATAGCGCGTTTAAGAATACGGTCACCTTGTTTGTTAAAGTATTCTGCAGTCTCTTGTACGGTCTTCTGACCATAATCGATATATTGAATTGCATCACCGAACAATGAAACAATTTGCGGGTCATCAAAGTATGGTGAAGTTGTCATTTTATGTGGCAATTCCAGCGCCATATTTAAACCGGCAACAGAAGGATCTTCATCTTTAATGACGCCACTGGCACGTAATTGAGTCACCGCCGTAGCACTTAATGGCACGCCACGTTCCAGACCTAATGCTTCAACCCCTTCTTTACTATTAAGTAAGAAGTTGATTAACATTGCACTTTCTTGTGGATATTTAGTTGATTTACCAATGGAAAGCATCTGTGCTGGTTTAAAGAATAAACCGGCATCTTTTGCCCCTGGCAACATTGGATATGGGCCAAGCACCAGTTTAGCTGGTTTGGTCAAGTTATCGGAATACTTAGTTATAGTGGAGTTCCACATATAAGTACCCCCCCATTCACCATTAATCCACGGCTTCATTTCATACATATTACTCTTGCCGAATGAAGCATAGTATTTGGTGGATGGCATAACATGACTATCTACCATGGTTTTATACATGGTAAAGAACTCAACCCACTGTTCAGGCGAATAAGCGAATTTCTTATTGGCTTCATCAATAGTAGGAATGTTATATTTTTGTGTCATGTAAGAGCGGATTAACGCTAAAGTATCCTGATGCTCTAATACCACTGGATAATATTGGTCACCCAGTTTTTCTTTAAATACTTTACCCGCAGCAAGTAATTCATCCCAAGTTTTAGGATATTCTACGCCAGCTTTAGCCCAGGTTGCATCATTAAAATAGAAGATACGCGCAGTGACTGAAATTGGAATACCATTCAACTTGCCATTAACGGTAGTTTGTTGCAGTTCTTTTGGATCAAATTGCGCTAAATCCAATTGTTCTTTTACGCTAAACAAATTATAGAAGCCGGTGCCGTCTTTAGAGAAAATAGGCAGCCAGTTCCAGTTAGTTTGCATAACATCAGGTTCAGTACCACCGGCAATCTGTGTTGTCAGACGAGATAAGTGACCATCCCAACCGGTGTATTCTGCTTTAACATTAATATTCGGATGCTGTTTATGGAATTCTTCTAATGCTTTCAATGTTACTTGGTGACGACCGTTACCGCCCCACCATGACATACGCAAATTAATCTCGTCCTGCGCAGCAAAGGCTTGATGTGATAATAGTGCCAGAGTGGATGCTATCAGCGTGTGTAGGATCGCTTTTTTCATTGGGTACTGCTCCTGTTAAAGAGAGATATTTTTTTCTGTTTTTGCATCAAAGATATGGCATTTATCCATATCAAACTGGAAGTACACGGTGCGATGCAGACCATTTTCAATAATAGGTCGTGCTTCATCAGACGGCAGACGACAGGTCAGCTCAAAGTCATCAACTTTGATATACATAAAGAATTCGTGACCCATGTTCTCCACGCGCACTAATTCACCTTGTGAGTGATTATCAGTAAATGGATTCATAGACATGCTGACGAATTCAGGGCGTACACCAAAGAACACTTTTTCCCCGGCGTGGGCAGCGACTTTGGCTTGCTGTCTTTCATTCAATACCAGGGTGTATTGACCGACTGTCAGGCCAATTTTCCCGTCTTTTTCTACCAGCGTGCTCGGTTTGATATTCATTTCCGGCGCGCCGATAAAACCGGCGACAAACATATTGGTAGGGTAGTGATAGAGATTATCTGGGGTATCGACTTGCATAATATGGCCCAGTTTCATCACACAGATTCGGTCGCCCATGGTCATTGCTTCAGTCTGGTCGTGGGTTACGTAAACTGTGGTTGCTGCTTTACCGCTTTTTTTCAACTGCTTATGTAAATCTGAGATACGAATACGCATGGAGGCGCGCAGTTTGGCGTCCAGGTTCGATAATGGCTCATCGAACAAGAATACATCGGGCTTTTTAACAATGGCGCGACCAACCGCTACACGCTGTGCCTGACCACCAGACAACTGGCGCGGCAAACGGTCAAGCAGGTCTTCAAGTTCTAAAATTTTCGCTGCTTCAGCAACTTGCATTTCAATTTGGTCTTTTGGCAGCTTGCTCAGCTTGAGGCCAAAAGCCAGGTTTTCTTTCACGGTCATGTGCGGATACAGCGCATAGTTCTGGAACACCATGGCAATACCACGTGATTTTGGTGCCAGATTATTGACTACCCGATCACCAATTCGCACTTCACCATCACTGATAGTTTCCAGCCCGGCCAACATACGCAGGGTCGTGGATTTAGCACAGCCAGATGGCCCAACAATCACCATAAATTCGCCATCATGGATCTTCAGATCAATGCCATGAACTGCGCGGAAACCGTTGGAGTAAACTTTGCCTAATTTATTGAAAATGACTTCAGCCATGATAAATCCTCTATTAACCTTTAATTCCGCTGCTGGTTACGCCTTGCACGAAGTAGCGTTGAGCCAGGAAGAAAACAATGATGGACGGCAGAATGGAGATGCTCGCCATTGCCAGAATTTCGTTCCAAGGTGCGCCTTCGGTCACGTCAATTGACATCTTAAGAGCCAGCGCTATCGGGTACTTATCTACGCTGTAGACGTAAATCAGCGGGCCGATAAAGTCGTTCATTGACCACATGAACTGGAACAATGCCACGGAGATAATGGCCGGCTTCAAGATTGGCACTACCACGTACCACAACACTTGGAAGGAGTTACATCCGTCAATTTGCGCCGCTTCTTCCATATCGCGAGGAACACCGCGCAGGAACTGGATAAGCATGAAGACGAAGAACCCTTGTGTCGCGAACGCCAATGGCAGATACAGCGGCATGTAGCTATTGAGCATGCCCATTTCACGGAACATAATGTATTGCGGAATCAATAACACGGTACTTGGCAGCAACATGGTGGTGATTAATGTTGCGAACCAGAATTTCTTCCATGGGATTTCAAAGCGCGCAAAACCATACGCCACAATGGTGGAAGAAATAATGGTCAGAATGACTTTCGGGATAACAAACTTAAAGGTGTTAAGCATGTAATGACCGAAGTTATATTCAGTACCGGTTTTCCAACCATTAACGAAACCATCACTTGTTGGGTGTTCTGGCCATAAACCTAATGTGGTGAAGATTTCATTATTAGGTTTAAAGGCGGCGGAGAACATCCACAGCAACGGATAAAGCATCATCAGTCCGACAATAAGCAGAACGATATAGCGGAAAGCGGCACTGATTTTAGCTTTACGTAAGGTGCGGCTAATTTCCGCATCAGCAATATCCTGCGCCAGATCTAATTTCTTCTGGTTGGAATTTTGTTGTACGTCAGTCATTTTTTCCTCCTTTATCGGCGGAGTAGAAGACCCAATATTTAGAAGATTTAAATGCAATTGAGGCAAAGAGAGCGACTACCAGGAATAATACCCAAGCCAGTGCAGCGCCGTATCCCATATCAAAGTATTTAAACGCTGTATCGTAGATATAGAGCGAGAATAAATAGGTATAATGAGTTGGCCCACCACCGGTTATGACATAAGGCGCCGTAAACTCTTGGAATGCCTGAGTGGTTTGCATAATAAAGTTGAAGAAAATAACCGGCGTAATTAATGGCACGGTCACTTTCATAAACATTTGCCATTTAGAGGCACCATCAATCATGGCGGCTTCATATTGGGACTGCGGCACATTCTGCAAAGCGGCCAAGAAGATAACCATGGCAGAACCAAACTGCCAAACACGCAGTAATGTCACCGATGTCAGTGCCAGAGCTGGCTCTCCCAGCCAGTTGACGGGGTCAAGCCCAAATACCCCAATAAAACCATTTAATAAACCATCGATAGCAAATAGAGCGCGCCATAACACCGCAATGGCTACGCTACTGCCAAGAATTGACGGAATATAGAATGCGGTACGGAAGAAACCGATACCCCGTAATTTAAAGTTCAGTACAAAAGCAATCCCCAGAGCAAATGCCAGTTTTAATGGAATAGTAAGAAATACATAAGCGAAAGTAACGCCCATGGATTTCCAGAATAAATCATCTTCAAGGAACATATGACGGTAATTCTCGATCCCGTTGTAAACGGGAGGGTTCATTAAGTCATACTCAGTAAAACTGAGAAAGAAAGATGATACAAAGGGGAAAGCCGTGAATATTATCAACCCTATTATATAAGGTGATATATAGGCTAACCCCAGCATTCTGTTTTCATTCATAATGCTTACCTATTTTTAATAACATGAAAGATAAATAAAACTACTGATTCAAAAGCGTCGGATAAATAAAATCGACATCATACAAAGTGCGGATTTCTCCGTTCACCCGATAATCTCCATGGACGTAACCACCATTGGTAATAAATTGAGGTATTGTTGCCAACTTATTCTGTTTCGCGGCAATCAAGGTTAATAAAGCTAATGCAATCGGATTGTCGATACGGAAATAACGGTGTTCCGCTGATTCGACAAACAGGCCGCGATGGTAATGTTGTTGAAATAAGTCATCCCCAATCTGCCAGGCCAATGCAAATAATTGCTGGCATTGGCAATGCTCGGCCAGCTCAACTAATGCCAGTAGCAGATAAGGGGTAGCAGTCGGTTTTTTTCCGTCTATCAGTGATGCACGGCGTTCTTGTTTGTTTAATTCAGCTAACTGCCAGCGGTGCAGCAATACACCAATCAAGTCGAGTAATTCGTCATCGTTGCTGGCTCGCCATGCACGAACCAATGGCAGCAGGTAATCAACTTCTAATGGGAAGGGGGATATGACCTTACCTTTAGCGCCATAATAACCATCACGCTGTAAGACATAACCGCTCATATCCTGCCCATCGTTCCATAACGGGCGTAATGTATTACTCTCGACGTCATAGGCGAAACGATAGTAATTTTTTAACCCATCAATGACCCAATGCAGAACTTCTGCATCAGGTTGTTGGCGCAAGATATCCAGCATTGCCAATGGGTTATCAATTAATAATGGCCGCATGTCGCGGAATAAAACATTGGCTTCACGGGCAATTTCACCAAACTCAGGGCCAAACTGACGCTTAGCGCGATCGCCATACCAAGATTGGGTTTGATTATCATCTGCCGGTATAGGGCGGCGTTGTTGTGGCGAACTGAATTGATAAACCGGCAACCCTGTTTCGCAATTACGGGCTAAGACGTATTGACGGTATAAATGTTTGCCCCAAGCAGCTGCCGCGATATCACCGGTGTACTCAGCATATTTATACGCTGCGTAAATCAGATCGGTGCCCGCATTGACGAAAGTCAGGCCTTTGGTCTCGGGCAATTGTGGTAATGCTTCAGGGTTAACAACATCATTGCGCGCATGAGTGAAAACATGCGGGTCACGTTGTTTGTCATAACTCCCATGGCGACCCAGATCTAACGTGTGCCAATCTTCGACATGGGCATGCCAAAAGCCTTGTAAGAAATTAAGTGTTTTTTCCCGGTCAACATTTACCAGCAGATCGTAATAGGGCAGATGATGTTTAAGTTCATGCACTTGCGCTTTTGATTCTGGCCCTTCGGTTTTTAACGTGTCCAGATTCAGGAAGCGGTGGCCACCCCAATAAAACAATCCACTTTGTTCATGAGTTCCGTGTTGCATGAAATAACGACTTTGTACCCGCGCTTGTTGATGATATTGCGGGTCTTGGGTCACCAGACTGAGTGCGTCCAGTGTCCGTAACCAGTTTTGTTGACTGGCAAAGTTAGATATCGGAATATTACGACCATCAGGGAATTTCCAGGCCACCGGTTGGTGTGTCAGCACATCAAAACCATCGGCCATCAGTGGAGTGGGGTTTTGATTACTGTGGCTAACGGACTGGACTAAATCAACATAGCTTCGTATAGCACTGAGCCAGTTAATCATCACTGCGTCGCTGCCTTTAATGTTGCCTACAAAATCCATCACCGTAACCCCATCATAGAAACGCCAGGTCGGAACCGGTTTAAGGTTCCTTATAAATAGAAACATCGTTTCAATCTATTATATTTGTATTTACTGGCGAGTCATTGGGCGAATGACAAAAGTGTGATCGGAGTCGGAACGTTGTTTTGAATTTTTTATTTTTGCATTTTTGACGGGTTTTTTTGGCAGAATGTATTTGTTAACTATTTGATAAATAAGTAATAAAAAAGGCACAACTGAAGTTGCGCCTTGATAGTGTTTTGAGCTGGATTATTGCGAATAACCGCAGGAAATAGCACTTAACTCAAATTGGCCGTGTTTATTGGTTTAGCGTGCTAACCAACCGCCATCGACTGCGATAGTGTAGCCGCTGATGTAGTCAGAAGCTTTGGATGCCAGGAAGACCACTGGACCTTTCAGGTCATCCGGCAAGCCCCAACGACCCGCCGGGATACGGTCAAGGATCTCTTTGCTGCGTTCTTCATCTTTACGCAACTGCTGGGTGTTGTTGGTGGCCATATAGCCAGGTGCTACGGCGTTGACATTGATGCCATGTTTAGCCCACTCGTTTGCTAGCAGACGGGTCACACCCATCACTGCACTTTTCGATGCAGTATAAGAAGGAACGCGGATACCGCCCTGGTAAGACAACATGGACGCAACGTTGATGATTTTGCCGCCATTGCCTTGTTTGATAAATTGCTTAGCGACAGCTTGAGACATAAAGAACACAGTCTTGATGTTAACGTTCATGACATCGTCCCAGTCCTTTTCGCTGAAGTTGATCGCATCTTCACGGCGGATGATCCCGGCGTTATTGACCAGAATATCGATTTGGCCAAATTCAGCGATAGCACGTTCCAACAGGGCAGGGATGCCATCAATCTTGCTCAGGTCAGCCGTCAGACTTAAGAAACGGCGGCCTAATGCGGTCACTTTCTCAATGGTATCTTTTGGCTCAACAATATTCACACCAACGATATCACAACCCGCTTCGGCTAAACCAATCGCCATGCCTTGGCCCAAACCTGTATCACAGCCGGTAACCAGAGCAACTTTACCCTTTAACTCAAAGGAATCTAAGATCATAGCTAACATCTCTCTCAAGGCGGTCAAAGAGTACCGCGATTATACTATTGGGGAGTAAACCGCCCAAAGGACGGCTTTGATGGGTGACGCTTAACGCTGTTGACAAACATTTAGCGCAGTTCGCTAACGGCGATGTGGTCCATATCACCGAAGACTTGGTTTTCACCCACCATGCCCCAGATGAAGGTGTAACGCTTAGTGCCTACACCGGAATGGATAGACCAACTCGGTGAGATAACCGCCTGCTCGTTATGAACGAGTAAATGACGTGTTTCCTGCGCTTGGCCCATCATGTGGAATACCGCTGTTTCTTCGTCCATATCAAAGTAGAAATACACTTCCATGCGCCGGTCATGGGTATGACAAGGCATGGTGTTCCAGAGGTTGCCGGGGGCCAGCTTGGTCAAACCCATGGTTAGCTGGCAGGTCGGCAACACATCGGGCACGATGTATTTATTGATAGTGCGACGATTACTGGTCGCGTCGTCACCCAATGTTTGCGGTGTGACGTCTGCCAGTGTGATTTTCTTATTTGGGTAAGAAGTATGTGCCGGCGCACTGTTGTAATAGAACTTGGCCGGTTTTTGACTTTCGAGGCTGCTGAACGTGACATCTTTAGCCCCTTTCCCGACATACAAAGCTTCTTCGTGACCGATTTCATAAACCTGCCCATCGACGCTTATCAGGCCCGGCCCACCAATATTGATGACGCCGAGTTCACGACGTTCCAAAAAGTCACTAACACCTAGCTGCTTGCCCACTTCATCGCCAATACTGACCGTTTTCTCGACAGGCTGAATACCCCCCACAATGATGCGGTCAATGTGGCTATAGGTCATGGTGTATTCATCTGAGACAAAAATATTTTCGATGAGAAATTCACGACGCAGACCTGCAGTATCGAGTTGTTTTGCATGGTCACTATGAATGCTTTGACGAACTTGCATATCGGTGCCTCTCTTTGAGTACGGACCGGTGTTTCTTTTGATGTGGTGATGATAGTATTTGCGGGAAGTTAATTCAATAAAAATGAAATGATGTTTTATTATTTTTTGAAGGGCGTCATGATTTTTGGATTAATTATGATCAAACTGCAGATTTTGGCCGTAGAATAAGCCAAATTCAGCGTAAAACTGTGACTACGCTACATCTGAAACTATTTTGCATAATAATGAGGAGAAACTATGAAGATGTTTTTCATTAATGATGAAACACCTTGGGAAGAATTAGGTAATGGCATTAAACGTAAAGTCATGACCTGGAGTGATAACCTGATGATGGTCTGCGTTCACTTTGATAAAGGTGCTATTGGTGTTGCGCACAAACATGATATTCATGACCAGATTGCTTATGTTGCGGCTGGTAGCTTTGAAGTGGAAATCGAAGGGCAGAAACGTATTTTGAAAGCAGGGGATGCGTATCGTGCGGTTAAAAACGAGATGCACGGGGCGGTATCACTGGAAGATAACAGTATTTTGATTGATACCTTTAATCCTAAGCGGGATGATTTCCTGTAAAGCATATTCAGGCGGCTGTATACCCACTTCAGCCGCCTTAACTATCACAAAAATCATTAACTTTTGATAAAATCGTCGTTATCTCAATCTATCGTGACGTCACTGTCCGCTACGAAATATCTTCTTTGCGCAATTGTTCCAGCGATTCTAACTGAATATCTGACAGTACCCAGCGCTTGTCGGCACGATATTCTGCTGTCGGAATGACAATTGAGCGCATACGCGCCGCTTTAGTGGCAATCATTCCGTTGACTGAATCTTCCAGCGTGACACATTCCAGAGGGTCAACACCCAGATCAGAGGCAGCATTCAAATACACTTCTGGGTGCGGTTTGCTGTGGGGCAGGTATTCTGCTGAAACCAGGCGGTCGAAATATTTTTCAATATTTAACATGGCCAGGACACGTTTTTGCATATGCAGTGGAGAAGCTGATGCCAGGCCAATTTTTAGCCCTTGCTCACGGCAAAGCTCCAGCGCGTATTCTACCCCCGGCAATACTGGGCGAGTTTCTTCCACTAAATCTATTGCTCGGGCAATAATGCGTTTGCAAACTTCAGCCTGGCTCGGCCCTTGCCATGGCATGGACTGGAACCAAAGCTTCACGACTAAATCGATGCGTAATCCGAGGGTGTCGGGTAAGGAATCCCTTGAGGAGGTATCCAGTCCCAATTCGGTGAAAATATCGAGTTCAGCCTGTAGCCATAAAGGCTCCGAGTCAATCAGCAAGCCGTCCATATCGAAAATTGCGGCCTTAATCATGTGCGGGGTTGCCATTTATTATTACTCCTGTTTGGTCTCTAGCTACGGGTTTAACACTTTATCATTGGTTCATAATGATTGAACCGGTGGAGCGCAATTCTCTGTCTTTATTGCGGCATAACTTATTAACTTAATGATATTGCGCTGGATGAGCTAGTCTTGAATTTGTGTGAATCGCAAGAACTTGCGCAAAATTCTGCACAAGACCGGGATGTAGCGGGTAAACTAAGGCCACATAAGTAGTGGTATTTACAAGGAGAAGTCATGACCTATCAACAGGCTGGGCGTGTCGCTGTTATCAAACGGATAGCCGGGTGGCTCGTTTTTATTCCAGCACTGCTGTCAACATTGATTTCAATTATCAGTTTTGCCTATCAATATAGTCAAAAAAGCACGGGAATTAATGCGGTTATGCTGGATTTTATCCACGTCATGACCGATATGATCCGCTTCAACACAACTTTTCTGGATATCTTCTGGTACAACTCGCCAGTGCCTGATTTCGAACAAGGTTTTTCAGCATCGAATATTATGTTCTTTATCATTTATATGCTGATTTTTGTGGGTTTGTCATTGCAGGCGTCCGGTGCGCGAATGTCACGGCAAGTACGTCACATTCGCGAAGGTATTGAAGATCAACTGATTTTGGAGCAAGCCAAGGGCAGTGAAGGGCGCAGCCGGGAACAGTTGGAAGAGAAAATAGTCTTACCGCATCACACCATCTTTTTGCAGTTTTTTACCTTATATATCCTGCCACTAGTGATAGGTGTGGTGTTCTATTTTGTCATAAAACTATTGGGATTGATGGCTCAAGGATAACGCCATTATCTGACAATCATTTTGCCGCATCATAAAAAGGCCCCTAATTTAGGGCCTTTCTATATTTATCCATTTGAAATTAAAGAAAATTAATGTCTTGAAAGAATTTTCTGACCCGTGACTGGCGATACTCGTCTTGCACTCACAATATTGCGTCACTGATTCCCTTATGCTGTGGGCCTATTTCCCCTGTTATATCAGTAGAGTCATGAACGTTTTCATTTCAAAGAAGATGCGTAATTTTATTATTTTGGCTCAAACAAACAGCATGGCGAAGGCCGCTGAAAAATTACACATGACAGCTTCACCTTTCGGTAAGAGTATCGCGGCCTTGGAAGAGCTGGTGGGGTATTCACTGTTTACTCGCAATGAGAAAAACATCAGCCTAAATAAAGCCGGACAGGAGCTATATCAGGAATTATTCCCTATTTATCAGCGATTATCGGCCATTGATAATACGATTGTGTCTATGTCCCATCGGCAGAAAAATATCGTCATTGGTATCGACAATACTTATCCCACGATCATTTTTGATCAGTTATTCAGTCTCAGTGATAAATATGATGGCGTCACGGCTCAGCCTTTTGAGTTTAGTGAAAACAGTGTGATAGACGATTTACTCGACAGGCGCGTGGATTTTATTATCTCTCCACAGCAAGCCTCGCCCCGCGTTACGCATATTGATAGTTTGCAAACCACGGAACTTCCTTTATTACGCCTCGGCTTTTTGGTCTCACGCCGTTTTGAAAATTGCCAATCGCTTGAATTATTGAATACATTGCCGTGGTTACAAATGCGATTTCAGAATCGGGCTAATTTTGAATCCTTATTAGATGCGCATTTCCGCTCTATTGGGATTAACCCGACTATCATATATCGCCCATACAGCTTTATGGCGAAAATTAGCGCAGTAGAGCAGGGGCAATTTCTCACTGTCGTCCCGCAGTTTGCTTATCGGTTAGTCAATCCGGCTAAGCTGAAATATTTTGATGCGCCAAATCAGCCCATGTATATGCGCGAGTATCTCTATTCACTCAAAAATAATCACCATATAGAACAAGTCATGGGCTATATACATTCCGATCGTGACGGTGATTAAGGGGCCAGCATGGAGCCAAACTCAAACAAATTTTGGTGTAGCCGGAAAGCTTGCGCTAAATCGTGATGCAAATGTCCCCCTTTGGCCTGCGCCAGATAGTGATGCAGATAGTCACGATACATAGGATGCGCACAGTTATTGATAATCGTACTGGCACGTTGCATTGGTGATAGACCGCGTAAATCCGCCACTCCTTGTTCAGTGACGATAACTTTTACACTGTGTTCACTGTGATCAACATGGGTACACATCGGCACAATGGTGGAGACTTTCCCGCCCTTGACGATGGAGGGGGCCATAAAAATCGACAGATAGGCATTGCGCTCAAAGTCAGCGCTGCCACCAATACCATTAACCAACTCTGTCCCCGCGACATGGGTGGAGTTGGCGTGACCATAAATATCAAATTCCAGCCCCACATTAAGTGCAATGATACCTAAGCGGCGAATGATTTCCGGGTGGTTAGAAATCTCTTGGGGCCGCAGGACAATTCGATTGGCGAAGAAATCCATGTTGTCATAGATTTTTTTCAGCGTGGCAGGTGAAATTGTCAGGCTAGAGGCACTGACACCCAGCACTTTTTCTGTTTCCAACAACTGCACCACGGATTCTTGTAACACCTCGGAATACATCATAAACGGCGGTATATCGGGGTTTTCGCCCAAGCGCTTCATGACGGCATTATTGATGTTCCCGACACCACTTTGTAGGGGGAGAAACTCGGGCGGGATGCGCCCTAATTTAAGTTCGTTCAGTAAGAAAATGACCACGTTGTCCGCAATTTTCTCACACAATGGGTTTTCGCGGTCAAGGCTGTTACTGGCATCAGGCAACTGTGTATCGACGATACCAACCACTTTCGCGGGGTCGATTTGTACATAAGATTGGCCCACTTTATCCAGTGTATGGAATATGGGCAGGGTATTGCGCCGTGGAGGCGCGCCCAGTATCACAATATCGGCCAGCTCGGCGACGCGAGGGCTGTGATAATGATTTAATTCGATGATAATTTTCTTGGCTTTATGCAAAAAAATAGGAGAGTTACCAATCCCGCTAGTGAGATAAACTTTGCCATCGGCTGTTATTGCTGAGGCCTCAATCACCGCCACGTCAATGTCACCAAAGAAACCATAGTTGACCATTTGCGCGACTTCACTCAGATGCAAATCAACAAAACTGACCGCCCCTTGGTTGATTTTTTCTCTTAATAATGAGGCGGTTTGATACGGCGCTCGCCATGCAACGGCATCGGCAGCGGCTAATTCGTCATCTGCTTGAGCACTGATTGACGCGCCCGTCAGCAAGCGGATTTGAAAGTCTTTCTGCTGTTGGTGATAAGCATTTGCTCGCCGGGCAATGGCCGCGGGAAGCACTTTTGGCGCTCCGGCTGGGGTAAAACCGCTGAACACCACCATATTTCCATGCTCAATACACTCGGCAGCTTCATCAGATGTCAATGTGCAATATGACCGTTTCATAGAGAAATCCTTTAGCAGAGAAGGGTTAATGCCCGAGAAATTTAGGTTTACGTTTCTCCATGAAGGCGCTCATGCCCTCATGATAATCATTGCTGTCATAGACCGCGCGCCGCATGCCCTGAATGCGCTCAAATTCATCAGAATTCATGGTGTGGGCTTCCCCTAAAACGCGAAGTTCCTCCTTAATGACCGCAATGGCCAACGGGGCTTTTTCAGAAATGACGTGTGCCAATTTCAGTGTGAAATCTTCCAACTCGTTCGGTTCAACCACATGATTAAGAATGCCAACTGACAGGGCGCGCTCGGCGCTAATGGGGTTTGCTGTGAAAATCAATTCTTTCACAATGTGGAAGCCGGCATCACGGATGAGGTTGTGGATGCCGACCAGATTATAGGGCACTCCCAGATTCACCGGTGTCATTGAAAAGGTCGAATTACTGCAAGCAATAATGATATCTGAGCTCATGATCATCTCGAATGCACCGCCCCAGACACTGCCTTCAACCATTGAAATGATGGGTTTAGGATACTTTTGGATTGCACGGGTTATCTGCCGCAGCGGGTCGTCATAGGACAGCGGATCACGGCGGCCGGTGGGTAATTCGTGGATATCATGGCCGGCTGAAAACACTTTTGAGCCTTCGGCTGCTCGTAAAATTATGCAGCGAATATCCGTATTATTGAGATCATGTAACGCCTGCATTAAGTCATCCATAAATACCTTGCTTAAGGCATTGAGTTTGCGGGCGTGGTTGAACTCAATAATGCCAACCCGATTGGCAATCAACACTTTTACATACTGATAAGACATGATTATTTCCTTTAATTGATAATCTGTTGCGTAATAAAATCGGTGACGGCGCTGATTCCGGCCCGTGGCGAGATTTGGTTTTGCTGTAGCAGATTTTCTATTTGCTGATAGTGCTCGCGAACCTCGGGGTGAGAAAACAGCGCTATTAGTGCATTAGCCTCGATTTGATGACGAACCCAGCCCATGTTTTGCTGCTGGCGTAAGCGGGCCAATTGCCCGCTCTGGGCCATCACCGGCCAAAAGGTTTGTATTGCTTGCCAGACTTCGCGAATTCCGCGTTTTTCCAGGGCGCTACAGGTGAGTACGCGGGGTTGCCATGTTGGATATTTCCGGCGGATGATATTCAGCGCGCTGTGGTACATGTGGCGGGCAATATCGACATTGATATGATTCTCGCCATCATCTTTATTGATGACGATAAAATCAGCCATTTCCATAATGCCTTTCTTGATACCTTGCAGGTCATCACCAGCGCCGGCAATCTGTAGTGAGAGAAAGCAGTCCACCATGGCCGCTACTTCTGTCTCCGATTGACCCACCCCCACAGTTTCCACAATAACGATGTCGTAACCTGCTGCTTCACAAAGTAAAATCAGCTCGCGTGTGCTCTGGCTTATTCCGCCAAGATGCCCTCTTGAGGGGACTGGCCGGACAAAAGCATGCTCAGCGCGAGACAAATTCAACATGCGGGTTTTATCGCCTAAAATGCTGCCGCCGCTGACCGGGCTACTGGGATCGACAGCAATGACCGCCACCTTGTGGCCTTGCGACAACAATTCCTCTCCGAGTGCTTCGAGAAATGTGCTTTTCCCCGCGCCGGGGGTGCCCGTGACTCCCAGCCGCTTAGCGTGCCCGGTATAGGGCATAATGCTGTCCAATAACCGGGCGCTTAACTCTTGGTGTTGGGGCAGGCTGCTTTCCGCCAGTGTCATCGCTTGCGCCAGTGCAGCCCGCTCTCCGAGACGTAAACGGCGGATATAATCGTCAAGATTGCCGGTATTAATCATGGTGAGCACTAATGAGTTTTAAGACATCTCGCACACTGGTTAACATCGGGGTGCCCGGCCCATAAATGGCGGCAACACCGTGTTCGCGTAAGAAGGCATAGTCTTGTGGGGGGATAACACCGCCGGCCACGACACAAATATCCTGACGTTTGTATTGGCGTAATGCTTCGACCAATTCAGGAATTAACGTTTTGTGGCCAGCCGCCAGTGACGAGGCACCGATAACATGGACATCATTTTCAACCGCCAGTCGGGCGATTTCATCGGGCGTGGAGAACATCGGGCTAAGGTCTACGTCAAAGCCAAGATCAGAATAGGCACTGGCAATCACCTTCGCCCCTCGGTCGTGGCCGTCCTGACCCATTTTGGCAATCAGGATCCTGGGATGTCGCCCATTTTCTGCCAGGAAATTTTGCGTTTGGGCGAGAATTTGATCAAACTCCTGCGCATCATTTTCGTTTTGGTGATAACTGTGGGCTATCACGCCAGTCACACACTCACTTGGCACCAGATAGCGGTCAAACTCGGTCTCCATGGCATCTGAAATTTCACCCAATGTCGCCCGTAATCGCGCGGCTTGAACGGCTGCTTCTAATAAGTTTTCATTATGTCCAGCCGCATGGCGCAATTGTGCCAATGCTTGTTGTACGGCGGCATTGTCACGACGGGCGCGGATATCTTTCAACTGCGCAATTTGTTCATTGCGCACTTTAACGTTATCAATCTCCAGAACTTGAGTTTCAGCTTCTTTCTCAAGCTTGTATTTATTCACGCCGACAATGACACGCTTGCCTTGGTCAATGAGTGATTGCTCGCCGGCAGAGGCTTCTTCAATCATGCGTTTGGGCAGCCCGACTTCAATTGCTTTTGCCATCCCGCCAACATCATCAATTTGCTGGATGATTTTTCGGGCTTGTTTGACCATTTGGTCCGTCAGTGATTCGACAAAATACGAACCGGCCAGTGGGTCAATGGTGCGGCAAATTTCTGATTCTTCCTGAATGATGATTTGCGTATTACGCGCAATACGTGCAGAAAAATCGGTCGGGAGGCCGAGTGCTTCATCAAAGGCGTTGGTATGCAGAGATTGAGTGCCGCCAAGTGTCGCGCCGAGAGCTTCGATGGTGGTGCGAATGATATTGTTGTAGGGATCTTGTTCGGTCAGACTCCAACCCGAAGTCTGGCAGTGTGTGCGCAGTGCCAAAGATTTAGGATCGGTGGCACCAAACTGGCTTACCGCTTCACTCCACAGATAGCGCGCCGCGCGCAGCATGGCAATATTCATAAACAAGTCCATGCCAATGCCGAAGAAGAATGAGAGGCGAGGCGCAAAATCGTCAATATTTAAACCGGCTTTCAGCGCCGCTTTGATGTACTCAATGCCATCCGCGATAGTAAAGGCCACTTGTTGTACACAGTTGGCACCGGCTTCCCCCATGTGATAACCGCTGATACTGATAGTGTTAAAGCGGGGCATATTTTGGGAACTCCACGCGATGATGTCTGAAATAATGCGCATGGAGGGTTTGGGGGGATAAATGTAGGTATTGCGGCACAGATATTCTTTCAGAATATCGTTTTGTATTGTGCCGGTCAGCAATGCCGGGGCAATACCTTGTTCTTCAGCGGCGACAATATAAAACGCCATAATGGGCAGTACTGCGCCATTCATTGTCATTGAGACAGACATTTTATCTAATGGGATCTGGTCAAACAGGACTTTCATGTCCTCGACGCTGTCAATTGCCACGCCAGCTTTTCCTACATCGCCCGAAACCCGTGGATTGTCTGAGTCATAACCTCTGTGGGTGGCGAGATCAAATGCGACAGAAAGGCCTTTTTGCCCCGCCGCCAGATTTCTGCGATAAAAGGCATTTGACTCTTTAGCGGTTGAAAAACCTGCATATTGGCGAATAGTCCAGGGCTGAGCAGCATACATTGTGGCTCTCGGGCCTCTGACATAAGGTGCCATTCCGGGGAGTGACCCTGTCACTTCCAATCCGTCAAGATCACTGGCGGTATACAGCGCTTTTATCGCGATACCTTCCGGTGTTTGGCTGACCAAGTCTTCAACTTTTTTTCCTCGCCGGTTGAGTTCTTTATTAGCAAGGTTTTCCCACTCGCGGATATCGACCATTCTATGGCTCCTAATTATTGGCAATAGAATCCCTATTAAGGAGTGTGAAACTTCCTTAATGAAGGCTCTTGATTTTATTTAAGTAAGCGCTTTTTCGTGGGTGTTGTCGCAGGCAAAAAAGAACAGGGTTTACTGTCATTATTAGACGGCAGAGATGAGTCTAATCTGTGGCTTTGTTCATACTTTTTTAGAAAAAGTATTTTATTGCAGCATATGAGGGAAATAAAAAAGCGCCCTAAAAGTTTGGCTGCTCACTTTTAGGGCGCTATTGGCTTTATCTCTGGCGCACTACAATCTGTCGGGGCGCAGTAGTTGCTCAACGGCTTTCTGCGCATTAATCCAATGCTGTCCGCCGAACAGATTGCTGCGATTCAATAAGTAATAAAGTTGGTATATAGGTTGGCGTTCAATAAAGCCAGCAGGGAGTGGCCAGATACTCTGATAACCATCATAAATCTGCGCTGGGAGTTCTGGGTAGAGTGGCAACATGGAAAGGTCACACTCGCGATCACCCCAATAGCAGGCGGGATCAAAAATAACGGGGCCTTGGGCGCTGGAAGCACAGTTCGCTGGCCATAAATCGCCATGCAGCAGAGAAGGTTGCGGCTGGTGGCTCTGCAAGCGCTCTTGAACCAGATGAGTAATATGGTCTATATCGCCAAATGACATACCTTTTTCGGCAGCCAATTGTAATTGCCAACCGATGCGTTGTTCAGCAAAAAATTGCGCCCAGCGGCGTTGCCAACTGTTGGGTTGTGGCGTGGTAGACAAATCATTATCAAAATCCAGCCCAAATTGCAGCTGTTCACTCCATTGATGCAGATGTGCCAGTTGTTGCCCCAGACAATAGGCATTATGGGCATCCAGGGGTTTTAGTGGCATATATTCAAGTAGCAGGAAACTGTATTCACGGTCACTGCCGACACCATAAACTTCAGGTACCCGGACCGTTTTGCTGCGGGCCAATAGAGAGAGTTGGTCGGCCTCTGCGGTAAATATGGGCAGCATCTCGCGGGTGTCACATTTAACGAAAACCTCTGTGTCACCATAACTGAGACGCCAGGCATCATGAATATCTCCGCCGGGCAGTTCGGTTCGTTCTCGAATTTCAGCGGGACCAAAATACTCACTTAACAGACGATTCACTGCTTGCCACATGATTCACCCCCTATCAGCTGCCAGTTATACCCTTCATTCATGATGATTGAAGGGTTGTTCGCTTGCTGCCTACCTGTAAGCCAAATAACGTTGGTTACAGAATTAGGTTAACTTCTTTATGATGTGAAGAACAAGAGCCAGTGCGCAGGGATACCCGTACGGGATCAAACAAACGACGTATTCTGTTGCTTATTGGCAACTTATTAACGTTCTGGCCGATGACTTATTACCATGACGACAACAATATACCGAGCGGATAGTCAATAATAATGAGCCTCATCCTGCGGCGAATTAATTGGGAGATATATTAAAACTCAATTAATTATAGCAGGTTACCTTTAGGGCTGTTTTCAGTGCTTTCATCTTTGATCTTCACTGCGATTGGGTGGTTTTTTGCCGGTTTTATGCGGCTGTAAATTAGCGCAACGACAAAAAATAATGCCTGAATAATGACAATGCAGGGGCCAGTAGCACCGTCAATATGAAAGCTTATTAATGTGCCTAATACACATGCAACCACAGAGACCAGTGTGGCAATAACCAGCATTTGATCAAAACTGCGGCATACCATAAAGGCGATAATGCCGGGCGCAATCAGCATGGCGATAACTAAAATAACCCCAACCGCCTGTAATGAGGCCACGATGGTTAATGCCAGCAAACACAGTAAACCATAGTGCAAAAATTTGACTGGCAGCCCAATGACTCGGGCATGGTTTGGGTCAAAACAGTAGAGCATGAAATCTTTACGCTTTAAAAGCACCACGAGCAGAGTGAACCCAGCTATCCATAAGGTCTGTTTAAGCTCGGCCAGTGAGATCCCCAACATATTGCCAAACAAGATATGGCTGAGGTGCTGGTCAGTATCCATGCGCGAAAACAGCACCAGACCGAAAGCGAACATGCCGGAGAAGACAATCCCCATGACAGTATCTTCTTTAACCCGGCTGTTTTCTTTTAAATAGCCAGTGGCAACAGCGCAAAATATCCCCGAGACAAATGCCCCAATGACCAAGGGTATTCCGAGCCAAAAGGCCAATACAATGCCCGGTAACACGGCGTGAGAGATAGCATCCCCCATCAATGACCAACCTTTTAATACCAGGTAGCAAGATAAGACCGCGCACACCACACCGGTAATGATGGCGGCAATTATCGCCCGCTGCATAAAAGGATAGGCGAAAGGTTCGCTGACCAGACTGAACAAGGTATTCATACAATATCCTCCGGACGTGGGGCCGCAGGGTGACGACGTTTTTGGCGCGTCTGATAGCGAGTCGCCAGCAAACCGTGTTTAGGGGCGAAGAAAAAGGCTAACAGGAATACCAGTGTTTGTAAGGTGACAATGACCCCGCCGGTTGCACCGTCAAGATAGAAACTAAGATAGGCGCCAAAGGCACTGGTCAATGCCCCGATAGCAATCGCGATTATCAGTAAGCGGCCGAAGCGGTCAGTGAGTAAGTAGGCGGTGGCTCCCGGTGTGACCACCATGGCAATCACCAAAATCGCGCCAACAGTTTGTAGCGCCGCCACAGTACAGGCGCTCAGCAGGGTGAAGAATAAAATCTTTAATCGCAGTGGCGACAGGCCAATCGACAACGCGTGGCTCTCATCAAAAAACACCGCCAGTAAATCTTTCCAAATCAGACACAAAATCACAAATGAAACCAGAATGATGATTTCGACTTGCAGGACGTCCTCATCAGCAATACCCAAAATATTTCCGAAAATAATCGACTGCACATTGACGGAAGTGGGGTTGAGCGAAACGATTAAGAGCCCGACAGCAAAGAATGTGGAGAAGATAAAACCAATAATGGCATCTTCACGTAGGCGGGTGATATGGCGAACTAATGTCATTGCCAATGCGGCGAGCATGCCGGTAAAGAATGCCCCTGCGGCATAGGGCAGGCCGAGGGCATATGCACCGGCCACACCGGGTACCACCGAGTGCGAGAGTGCATCGCCCATTAGCGACCAGCCTTTCAGCATCAAATAAGCGGATAAGAAAGCACAGACCGCCCCGACAATTGCGCTGACCCAAATGGCCTTGACCATGTAGTTGTAGTTAAAGGGTTGCAGTAAAATTTCCAGCATCAGGGGTTTTTCTCCTTGGACTGGCTTTGCGCCGGTGGGTCATTTTTAGTATGACCATAAAATACCGCCGGGCGCTCATCATCGGTGATGACTGTCACGGTGCGGGGGTCATTATCATCGTGCAGCGTATTACCCGACAGGTTGATATGGCGCAAGACACCACCAAAGGTCATTTCAAGGTTCTTTTGGGTAAAGGTGGTTTCTGTTGGGCCAGCCGCCAGTACAGTTTGATTAATCAGTATCACATGGTCACAGAACTCCGGCACACTACCGAGGTTATGGGTTGAAACCAAAATCAGGTGACCTTCATCGCGCAGTGCTCGCAGCAAGTCAATGATGGCATTTTCCGTTTTGACATCGACGCCAGTGAAAGGCTCATCCAGCAGTAATACTGAACCCTGCTGCGCCAGTGCTCGCGCCAGAAACACCCGTTTTTTCTGCCCCCCAGAAAGCTCGCCTATTTGACGTGAACGCAATGTGGTTAATCCCACCCGTTCAATGGCCTTATCTACAATGGCCTTGTCTTCGCGGCTTGGAATACGCAAGAAATTCATCTTGCCGTATCGGCCCATCATCACGACATCTTCGACCAATACTGGGAAGTTCCAGTCTACATCCTCTGTTTGCGGCACATAGGCGATAGTATTTTGCTTTAAAGCGTGGCTAACCGGCTTATTGCTCAGTTCGACTTTGCCCACACTGGGTTTCACTTGCCCCATGATGCTTTTGAACAGGGTGGACTTACCGCTGCCATTGACGCCAACCAAGGCGCAGATAGTCCCGCCAGTGAGGGAGAAACTGGCGTCATAAATGGCGGTATGCCCATTGTTATAAGTGACAGTGACGTTATCCACTATCAGCTCCGGGCGGACAAAAACAGCATGACTCATTGGCCAAATCCTTTCGCGATAGTTTGCACTGTGGTGTTAATCAAATCGATATACGTAGGAACAGGTCCTTTCTCATTCGATAGAGAATCAACATATAACACCCCTCCGTATTGCGCACCGGTTTCTTTGCTGACTTGCTTGGCGGGTTTATCAGAAATAGTGCTTTCGCTGAATACTACCGGGATTTTATTTGCGCGCATGGTATCGATGACGCGGCGCACCTGCTGCGGAGAGCCTTGCTCTTCAGCATTGATGGGCCATAAATAAACCTCTTTAAAACCATAATCTTTTGCCAGATAACTGAAAGCGCCTTCACTGGTGACCAGCCAACGCTGTTCTTCAGGGATACGGGATAAACGCTCGCGTAATGGGGCATCCAGTGCGGCAATTTTCTCAGCGTAGGTTTTAGCATTGCGATTATACGTCTCAGCATGGGCGGGGTCATGCTCCACCAATGCTTTACGAATATTTTCTATATAGATCAATGCATTTGAAGGTGACATCCAGGCGTGTGGATTAGGGATGCCCTTATAAGGCCCTTCACGGATAGGGAGGGGGGCAATGCCGTCAGTCACTACGGCAGAAGGGACATCTTTGATATTTTCGAAGAAACGTTCAAACCAACGTTCTAAATTCATGCCATTCCATAAAATTAGGTCGGCGGATTGCGCTTTGACAATATCCCGTGGGGTCGGTTGATAGTCGTGAATTTCAGCGCCGGGTTTGGTAATTGATTCGACTACGGCGGCATCACCGGCGACATTTTGCGCGACATCCTGAATAATTGTGAATGTCGTCACAATTTTGAATTTTTTATTTGAGTCGCTGGGTTTATTTTCTGCCAACGCTGAGGTGCTGATCAGCGCTGAAATTGCGATGACTGTAAACAAGGTCACAGCACGTAAAAAATGAGGTGAAAAGCCGCTAATAGAGTGCAGGTAGGGTATTTTTTGCTTAGTAAACATGGCGATGTTCCCTTTCTTTAAATGAAAATGATTATCAATATCATTAGCGATGAAGTCAAGCCTTGCCATACAATAAACTAAAATTTACCGACAGTTACCGAATATAGCCTGATCATTATGTTGATAATGGTCAAACTAGGCCAAAAAATCTATTTGGACGAGGTGACAACTTGTATATGCTACAAAACGGCTTATCAGCACGGGGAATACTGTGAATCCAAAAGTCGGTTGCCTAATGGCAATTTTATTGCTGGCGGGGTGTGCTAAACAAACCCCTCCACCGCAAGCAAATAACGGGTGGCTGAAGAAAGCCCCTGAAGGTGGTTTCCTTAACGCACCGAAAAGCAGCGCAGGTTCAAGTACAGTTGCGTATAGCGATGTAATTAAACAAGCAGCCAGCCATTATGGTGTTGATGAAACTTTGATTAAAGCTATTATCCAAGTGGAGTCTGGTTACAATCCTGATGTGGTGAGTACTTCAAATGCGGTAGGGTTGATGCAAATTAAAGCCTCTACCGCCGGTCGCGATGCGTATCGGATGAAAGGGCGCAATGGTCAACCAAGTTCTGGCGAATTAAAAGATCCGGTGAAGAATATTGATATTGGGACGGCTTATATCAATATTTTGCAAAACCAGCAGTTAGCGGGAATCAGTGATCCGCAAACATTGCGTTATGCCACTATCGTTTCTTATGCTAATGGGGCAGGTGCCATGCTGCGGACTTTCTCATCGGATAAACGTCTGGCAGTGAATAAAATTAATAGTCTTAGCCCGAACGAATTTTATCAGCATATACAAAAGAAACATCCGGCCGCACAAGCGCCACGTTATTTGTGGAAAGTAGATACCGCTTATCGGGCGATGTCAGAGTAATATTAAAACGCTAACCGATGTAGTTTATGGATTCGGTAATTTGTATCAGTATAAACATCGGCTAGCGTTTCCCTCTATTACCGTCATACCTCAAGCTGCACATGCGTTGGCTATCTCAATAACCTTTCGGTAAATTCATCGGGGTCATCCTGTGTGCTAGCATAAGTTTCGCCCAATTTGTCTCTCGCTTGCCGCCTTACTGCAACTCGAATTATCTAGGGCATATATCCTGATAATGGGTTATGCAATGGCAGGC
Source organism: Yersinia canariae (assembly GCF_009831415.1). Lineage (NCBI taxonomy): Bacteria > Pseudomonadati > Pseudomonadota > Gammaproteobacteria > Enterobacterales > Yersiniaceae > Yersinia > Yersinia canariae. Next base: position 2,130,718 of record NZ_CP043727.1, read on the forward strand.
TGGTAATTTGCGATAATATCCAGCACTCCATTAATAATAAATTGCACGCCCATACACACCAGCAAGAATCCCATCAGCCGTGAAATGGCTTCAATGCCACTTTTACCGACCCAGCGCATAATGGCGCCAGAACTGAGCAGCGAGCCCCAGAGGATCAGTGAAACACTGAGGAAAATCAGTACCGGCGCTACTGTTACAACCCATGGGCTGAACATCGCATGGCCTTTTACCGAGGCCGCAGAACTGATTATCATCGCAATGGTTCCTGGCCCTGCGGTGCTGGGCATGGCCAATGGAACAAAGGCGATATTGATAGATTTTCGTTTCTTTAAATCCTGTGATTTTGCTTCTAACTGAGTATCCTCGGTTGATTGTTGTGGGAAAAGCATTCGAAAACCAATAAATGCCACAATCAATCCGCCAGCAATGCGCAACCCTGGAATGGAAATGCCAAAGGTACTCATGACGACCTGACCGGCGTAATAAGCCACAGTCATGATAAAGAAGACATAGATTGATGCCATTTTCGACTGCTGGTTACGCTCTTCGCTGGTCATATTGCCGGATAAACCGAGCAATAGGGCCACTGTCGTCAATGGGTTTGCCAGTGGCAGCAGGAGAACTAAGCCCAAGCCAATAGCTTTAAATAATTCGAGAATACTCTGCATTAATCTTGCTCCAAAAAAGATCTCAAACGTACCCGATGAAAGTAAAACATATCAGGTAATTAGCCCTGCGCCCGGTCAATATGTTTGCACACGACATTATTACTTACCTTGCCACTCTACGCGATACGTGAGGTAAAAGGCTATATCGGTATTATTTCCCAAAGTGACGGGCTGTATGACAACGCGACTTGTACCAATGCTATTTCAAGTCCTTGCAGATATGTGATGGAGATCAAATCTCTGGTTAGCAACAGTTGTTTCAACACGGTAGATCCAGAATATACTCGCCATACTTCAAGCTGCATGGGTGTTGGCCGCGTTGTTCGCCCCAGTGACTTACTTGAGTCAGTCTCAGGGAATTGACTCAACTGCCGCCTTTTTGCAACTCGAATTATTTAGAGCATAATCATATCGGCATCAATTTTGGCAAGGAATAGGGTTTTGTGCATTTGTGATATCAGTGTTGAAGATGAATATATTCGTCAGCCATTATCGGCTTCCGCAGCATGGGTGTTAGATACCCAAGCTGCACGTGCTCGCGGGCGGTTACGTTTTTTAAAACCTAAACGTGAAGCCCGGCCACGCTGGCGTCTGGCACCGCTCAAAGACAGCTATGAAATTCGCTTTTATCCTAATCGCCTGCCCGAACTGTGGTTTTTCAGTGCGGAAAATGCGGCCAGGAAGCGGCTCTAATGGCCTTTTATTCGGCGCATTTCGGTTTTTTGACAATGTTCTCTATCTCGGCCGGAGGCTGACATGGCATTTACGGATAATGAACGTAGCGCGTTGTTGGCCGTTAAGGGCGTAGGGCCGACCGTTGTTGCCCGTCTGGAGCAACTCGGTTTTACTTCGCTGGCCCAACTTGGTCAGGCTGATATGAATGAAATTGTGAGCAGTGCCGCAGCCATGGTGGGATCAACGTGTTGGAAAAATAGCCCTCAAGCACGCTCGGCAATTCAGGCGGCAATAGACCTGGCCAAAATGCATTCATCAGAGTGAAAGCATTTCAGCCGTTGTCTTCTGCTACCCTTTATTATTCCAATCCACCTCAACTCGCGAAGCTTATTTCTTTTTCTGTTCTGTAGCAGGGTATGGCATTAGTAAGTCATCCAATATCTGCATTCTTTCTTCTACGGGAATATACAGCCAACGCGTAAACCAAGGTGTTTTCTCCGTGCACTGCTGGTGGGTTTGGCGAAAGTAAAGTTCAAGTCCTGACAGAACGTCATTGATCTGTTTCATCGTATTTATCCCTTTCATTGACCAGTGAGCAAATCATAGGCAATGAAATACAGAAGAAAAACGGATGGAATGTATTTTCTTGTTCAGTATTTAGGGATATGGGGTTTAGCCGTATTAAAGAAGGAAATATCGATTGGAGGGCGCAGCTTTCGCTGTGGTGCGGATAATGACTAAAAATAAAACGCCCCGATTGCGTGAACAATCGGGGCGGCGTTCCAGTAACCATTGCTACACGGAAACGGAAATTTATTATGGGCACTTCCTGTAGAAATAGCAATACACCCAGTGTTACTCAAAAGCAATAGATCATAATGTAAATCATTGTTGGTGAAGGTAAGCACCTATACATAACTGACACTTGCTATCTGTATGATAAAATTTTATTCCTTCGCCAAAAGTTATATTTCACAAAAATACCCAGGCGATTCAATTGTTTGTCTTTAGCTATTATCGAAAACGCCTAATTCTAAAACAGACACATTTTCAATCCTCAGTACGCGTTTTAGCGATTGGGAGTTTGCTATGGTTGGCCCATTTATTAACAGCGCTGGAATAATCCTTGGCGGTATTTTGGGGGTATTACTTGCTCGTCATGTCCCCAAACGTTTGCAAGAGGGATTACCAGCAACATTTGCGCTGGCATCCATCTCTATTGGTATTGTGATGGTGGTGAAAGTAAGTTTTATGCCCGCCGTGATTTTGGCATTAATTATCGGGACGGCGATGGGGGAGTTATTATCACTTGAACAGGGTGTGAAATGGGGGGCAAACAAAACCCGTGGCTTATTGGAGCGTATTATTCCTTCACGTAGCACTTTGCCGCCACAGGAGTTTGCCCAAAGTTTTACAGCAATGATTGTGCTGTTTTGTGCCAGTGGGTTGGGGGTTGTTGGTTCTTTAACGGAAGGTATTACTGGTGATTTCCAACTGCTATTTGTGAAAGCCCTGATGGACTTTTTCACCGCACTAATATTTTCCATTTCACTGGGTATTGCGCTGATCGCAATTGCTATCCCTCAGCTACTCATCCAAATCGCGTTGGTTTTACTGGCAAAACTTATTATGCCCTACATGGATGATATCGCTTTTGCTGATTTTTCGGCTTGCGGTGGGATTATTATGATTGCAGTAGGATTACGAATTGCTCAAATTAAAGTATTTGCCGTGGTAAATTTTCTGCCCGCATTACTATTCGTAGTGCCCATCTCTTATTTGTGGCGTCATTTCATGACATAAAATTTGCTGATGCAGTGCGGATAGGTTTCTGAAACGGTAGGCTTCTTTGCAAATACTTATCATAGAAGCGACCGTTTCAGTGTGGTGTAATGATATGTTTTTATTTGATTATTTTCTGGCTAGCCAATTTTACGGCACAAAAACTTGCCTTTTATTACGCCATCAAAAAAACGACCTTTCGAAACGGCAGACATAAAATTCTGGTGAACGCGTTCAGGGACGCCAAGATATTGGTAAATCCCTTGTTCACGGAACTGTATCTCCAGCATGCGATTTTCAAGATCATAGCCAATCGACAAAATTCTGGAGGATGTAACAGGTTGTCGCTGCAATAGTTGACCCTCAGTTATACGGTGTTGATATTGTGCTGATCGTAGAGCAGTTTAAGGATGATAACTTTGTCGGCGATCATTATCACTGTTTGGTCGTAGTATTAATAGATTATTCGCTAGGTATTATTGTCATTGTATTAAGTGATGATAATATGACTCCACTTTATGACATGATCTGTGTCACAAAGTAAACTGTGTGTACAGTTGCGTACCAATATAACAAACGTGGGTTAAATTGATGTCGTAACTTTTTGAAATTAAACAATAATTACGTCTTGCATGTGATCTGTCGTGTGGGTCACCACTGTAGATAAGGAATTAGAATGCCTGTTATTACCCTTCCTGACGGCAGTCAGCGTCAATATGATCACGCCGTTTCTGCGCTTGATGTTGCATTAGACATCGGCCCTGGTCTGGCAAAAGCCTGTATTGCTGGCCGAGTGAATGGTGAACTGGTCGATGCCAGTGACCTGATAGAATCCGATGCGCAATTGGCCATTATCACCACCAAAGATGCTGAAGGTTTGGCGATTCTCCGCCACTCTTGTGCGCACTTGTTGGGGCACGCCATCAAGCAACTTTGGCCAGATACCAAAATGGCAATCGGCCCAGTTATCGACAACGGTTTCTATTACGATGTTGATATTGACCGCACTCTGACGCAGGAAGATCTGGATCTGCTGGAAAAGCGGATGCATGAACTTGCCGATAAAGATTACGACGTAATCAAGAAAAAAGTCAGTTGGCAAGAAGCCCGTGACATTTTTGCTGCTCGTGGTGAAGATTATAAAGTGGCTATTCTTGATGAGAATATTAGCCGTGATGATCGTCCGGGTTTATATCACCATGAAGAATACGTTGATATGTGTCGTGGCCCACATGTGCCGAATATGCGTTTCTGCCATCATTTTAAACTGCAGAAAACATCTGGAGCTTATTGGCGTGGCGACAGCAAAAATAAAATGCTGCAACGTATTTACGGCACGGCTTGGGGTGATAAGAAGCAACTGAATGCTTATCTGCAACGTCTGGAAGAAGCGGCCAAGCGCGACCATCGCAAGATTGGTAAGCAGTTGGACCTTTACCACATGCAGGAAGAAGCCCCTGGTATGGTGTTCTGGCACAATGACGGCTGGACCATCTTCCGTGAGCTGGAAACTTTTGTGCGCATGAAGCTCAAAGAGTACCAGTATCAGGAAGTGAAAGGGCCGTTCATGATGGACCGTGTTCTGTGGGAAAAAACTGGCCACTGGGAAAACTATGCTGAGCATATGTTTACGACGTCGTCGGAAAACCGCGAATACTGCATCAAACCAATGAACTGCCCGGGGCATGTCCAAATCTTCAACCAAGGGCTGAAGTCCTACCGTGACCTGCCACTGCGTATGGCTGAATTTGGTAGCTGTCATCGCAATGAGCCATCAGGCGCGCTGCACGGCTTAATGCGCGTACGTGGCTTTACTCAGGACGATGCGCACATCTTCTGTACTGAAGAGCAGGTTCGCGATGAAGTGAATAGCTGTATTAAGATGGTGTACGACATGTACAGCACCTTTGGCTTCGAGAAGATTGTCGTCAAGTTATCCACTCGTCCTGAAAAACGTATTGGTAGCGATGAGTTATGGACCCGTGCTGAAGATGATTTGGCCGCTGCGCTGACTGAAAATGGCATTCCATTTGATTATCAGCCGGGTGAAGGTGCCTTCTATGGTCCGAAAATTGAATTTACCTTGCATGATTGTTTGGATCGTGCGTGGCAGTGTGGTACCGTACAGCTCGATTTCTCATTACCGGGCCGCTTAAGTGCGTCTTACATCGGCGAAAATAACGATCGCCAGGTGCCAGTAATGATTCACCGGGCTATTTTGGGGTCAATGGAGCGCTTCATCGGTATTCTCACCGAAGAATATGCAGGCTTCTTCCCAACTTGGTTAGCTCCGGTACAGGTCGTGGTGATGAATATCACCGATAGTCAGTCTGATTATGTCCAACAAGTGACCAAAAAACTGCAAGATGCAGGAATTAGGGCAAAAGCGGACTTGAGAAATGAGAAGATTGGCTTTAAAATTCGTGAACATACGTTGCGTCGGGTTCCATATATGTTGGTCTGTGGCGATAAAGAGGTCGAGTCAGGCAAGATTGCCGTTCGTACCCGCCGCGGGAAAGACTTAGGAAGCTTGGACGTCAACGTGGTCGTAGACCAGCTGCTAACAGAAATTCGCAGCCGTAGTCTTCATCAACTGGAGGAATAAAGTATTAAAGGCGGAAAACGAGTTCAACCGGCGCGTCCTAATCGCATCAACAAAGAGATTCGCGCCACAGAAGTTCGCTTAACAGGCGTCGATGGTGAGCAGATTGGCATTGTCAGTCTGAATGAAGCTCTTGAAAAAGCTGAGGAAGCTGGTGTTGATTTAGTAGAAATCAGTCCGAATGCCGAACCGCCGGTTTGCCGTATTATGGATTACGGCAAATTCCTCTATGAGAAGAGCAAGTCGACAAAAGAACAGAAGAAGAAGCAAAAAGTTATTCAGGTCAAGGAAATCAAATTCCGTCCTGGTACCGATGATGGCGACTATCAGGTCAAACTACGCAACCTGATTCGCTTTCTGGAAGATGGCGATAAAGCCAAAATCACTCTGCGATTCCGTGGACGTGAAATGGCGCACCAACAGATCGGCATGGAAGTTCTTAACCGTGTCAAAAAAGATCTGACTGAGGATTCTGATTTGGCCGTTGTGGAGTCTTTCCCGACTCGTATCGAAGGTCGTCAGATGATCATGGTGCTCGCACCTAAGAAGAGACAGTAAGGCATTCAAGCAACAGGCTTCTCTACGCTTGCGTAGTTAAGAAGTCTGTTCGCCTAGCTAGCTCGTTGTAATTAACAATGCGAAGTGGATATATTCAATGCCAAAAATTAAGACAGTACGCGGCGCCGCTAAGCGCTTCAAAAAAACCGGTGCCGGTGGTTTTAAGCGTAAGCATGCCAACCTGCGTCATATTTTGACCAAAAAAGCTACTAAGCGTAAACGTCATTTACGTCCAAAAGGCATGGTATCTAAGAACGATCTAGGTTTGGTCGTAGCATGTCTGCCATACGCATAAGTAATTTTGGTTTGAATTAAGACGATAGGAGAAGTAAATGGCTCGCGTAAAACGTGGTGTGGTAGCTCGTGCACGTCACAAAAAAATCTTAAAGCAGGCGAAAGGTTACTACGGTGCCCGTTCGCGCGTTTATCGTGTTGCTTTCCAGGCAGTAATCAAGGCAGGCCAATACGCCTACCGTGACCGCCGTCAACGGAAGCGTCAATTCCGCCAACTGTGGATTGCACGTATCAACGCAGCTGCTCGTCAGAATGACATGTCTTACAGCAAATTCATTAATGGTCTGAAAAAGGCTTCTATTGAAATTGACCGTAAGATCTTGGCTGACATCGCAGTATTCGATAAAGTGGCATTCTCTGCACTAGTCGAAAAAGCGAAAGCAGCTCTGGCGTAAGTCAGAATTGAAGAGGGAGCTTGTCTCCCTCTTTTAATCTTTAGCTTATTAGTAAAAAGGTCATTGTTATGATGCATACAGTTACTTTTCGCTTCTTTTTTTACTTTAGCGCCTGATTCCAAGAGGCTTGCGCGTAAGAATAGAAACGAAAAATAACGCCTAAGCCTCCCATTGTGGAGGCTTTTTTGTTTTTACTCTACACCATTTATGGTGATGAGAGTGAGGGTATCGCGAATAAGGTATCTTGCTGATTTTGTGCGAAAATTTATTCAGGTCATCGAATTTTAACTAATTACATGTATCCTAAATCATTCGAGTTGCAAGAAGGCGGCAATTGAGCAGCAAATGGGTTGTAAACCACTTTGAACAGCGCACATGCAGCTTGAAATATGATGGATATAACTATAAGCGGGCCATACTGGCCAGAGGAAGAGAAAACAATGCCACATCTCGCAGAGCTGGTTGCCAAAGCGAAAGCAGCCGTAGAAGATGCCCAAGATGTTGCCGCGTTGGATTTGGTACGCGTCGAATATTTAGGCAAGAAAGGCCATTTGACCCTTCAAATGACATCACTGCGCGAACTACCAGCTGAAGAACGTCCAGCTGCAGGCGCTGTCATTAATCAGGCCAAACAAGAAGTACAAGAAGCACTTAACGCTCGCAAGGAAAAGCTGGAATCAGCGGTTCTGAATGCCCGACTGGCAGCTGAAACCATTGATGTCTCTCTTCCGGGGCGTCGTATGGAAAATGGTGGGTTGCATCCGGTCACTCGTACTATTGACCGCATTGAGACTTTCTTTGGTGAATTGGGCTTTTCTGTTGAGTCAGGTCCAGAAATTGAAGATGACTACCATAACTTTGATGCACTGAATATTCCTGCTCATCATCCCGCTCGTGCTGACCATGATACATTCTGGTTTGATGCCACTCGATTGCTGCGTACGCAGACATCTGGTGTGCAGATTCGTACCATGCAGGGCCAGCAGCCCCCGATTCGAATTATTGTGCCCGGCCGTGTTTATCGTAATGATTATGACCAAACACACACACCGATGTTCCATCAAATGGAAGGGCTTATCGTTGACCGCGATATCAGCTTTACCAATCTGAAAGGGACTCTGCATGATTTTCTGCGTAATTTCTTTGAAGAAGATCTACAGATTCGTTTCCGCCCATCTTATTTCCCGTTTACCGAGCCATCAGCTGAAGTCGATGTGATGGGCAAAAATGGTAAATGGCTTGAAGTGCTGGGTTGCGGCATGGTGCACCCAAATGTATTGCGAAACGTAGGTATCGATCCTGAGGTTTATTCAGGTTTTGCATTCGGTATGGGGATGGAGCGATTAACGATGCTGCGTTACGGTGTCACCGATTTGCGCGCATTCTTCGAAAATGATCTGCGTTTCCTCAAACAGTTTAAGTAAGGCGGGAATATCTCATGAAATTCAGTGAACTTTGGTTACGCGAATGGGTAAACCCAACCATTAGCAGTGATGATTTAGCGCATCAAATTACCATGGCCGGTTTAGAAGTTGATGGTGTAGATGCCGTCGCTGGCGAATTTAATGGTGTCGTTATTGGTCATGTTGTGGAATGTGGTCAGCATCCGAACGCAGATAAATTGCGGGTAACCAAAATTGATGTGGGCGGTGACCGCTTGCTCGATATTGTTTGTGGTGCGCCTAACTGCCGTCAGGGGCTGAAAGTTGCGGTGGCTACTGTCGGCGCGGTGCTGCCAGGTGATTTCAAAATTAAAGCGGCTAAACTGCGTGGTGAGCCATCTGAGGGCATGTTGTGCTCTTTCTCAGAACTGGCTATTTCAGAAGATCACGACGGTATTATTGAGCTACCTGCTGATGCGCCGATTGGTGTTGATGTGCGGGAATACCTGAGTCTGGATGACAAAACTATCGAAATCAGTGTCACGCCTAACCGTGCGGATTGCTTGGGTATTATTGGTGTAGCACGTGATGTCGCGGTTCTGAATCAGCTGCCATTAACTGAGCCTGATATGAGCCCGGTGGCACCGTCTATCAATGACAGCTTCCCAATTCGAGTTGATGCTCCACAAGCTTGCCCACGTTATTTGGGCCGTGTTGTGAAGGGGATTAATGTTAAAGCGGCCACACCATTGTGGATGCGCGAGAAATTACGCCGCTGTGGTATTCGTTCAATTGATCCTGTTGTTGATGTCACTAACTTCGTTCTGTTGGAGTTGGGGCAACCGATGCATGCGTTTGATTTGGACCACATTGAGGGCGGGATCGTTGTTCGTCTGGCATCTGAAGGTGAGGAGTTAACGTTACTGGATGGCGCAAAAGCCAAATTGAATGCAGACACTTTGGTCATCGCCGATCAGCAGAAACCTTTGGCAATGGCGGGCATTTTCGGCGGCGAGCATTCAGGTGTTAATGAAGAAACTCGCAATGTATTGCTGGAGTCTGCATTCTTTAGCCCATTGTCAATTACTGGTCGTGCGCGTCGCCATGGTCTGCACACGGATGCTTCCCATCGTTATGAGCGCGGTGTTGACCCTGCATTGCAGCACAAGGCGATTGAGCGTGCTACACGCCTGCTGATTGATATCTGTGGCGGTGAAGCTGGCCCTGTTATTGATGTCACGGCGCCGGAAGAATTACCAAAACGCGCCACTATTACATTACGCCGTGAAAAACTGGATCGTTTGCTCGGTCATCATGTCGCTTCCGAGCAGGTCAGCGACATTCTGAGCCGCTTGGGTTGCCAGGTGACGCAGCAGGGTGCTGATTGGAAAGCCGTGGCACCAAGCTGGCGTTTCGATATGGAAATCGAAGAAGATTTAGTGGAAGAAGTTGCGCGTATTTATGGGTATAACAATATTCCAGACGTGCCTATTAAAGCTGATTTGGTGATGACAAAACATCGCGAAGCGAACTTGTCTCTCAAGCGTGTCAAAACAGCTTTGGTCGATCATGGCTATCAGGAAGCAATTACTTACAGTTTTGTTGACCCTAAAGTACAAGCGTTACTGCATCCACAACAAGACGCATTAATTTTGCCAAATCCAATCTCTGTTGAGATGTCTGCGATGCGCTTGTCATTATTGACAGGTTTGCTGTCCGCAGTGGTTTATAACCAGAACCGTCAGCAATCGCGCTTACGTTTATTTGAAAGTGGTCTGCGCTTTGTGCCTGATAGTAATGCAGATCTTGGTGTTCGGCAGGACGTAATGCTGGCTGCTGTTATCGCGGGTCACCGTTATGATGAACATTGGGATCTGGCGCGTCAGCCAATCGACTTCTATGATTTGAAGGGTGATCTGGAAGCAATTCTGGAACTTACCGGCAAATTATCTGATGTTCAGTTCCGCGCAGAAGCTCATCCTGCACTGCATCCTGGGCAGAGTGCTGCAATTTATTTATCAGGCGAACACATTGGTTTCATTGGTGTAGTTCATCCTGAACTGGAACGTAAGCTGAGTTTGAATGGTCGCACTGTGGTGTTTGAAGTGCAGTGGAACAAGCTTGCAGACCGCGCTGTGCCTCAGGCCAGCGAGATTTCGCGCTTCCCAGCAAACCGTCGTGATATCGCTGTTGTGGTGGCTGAAAACGTTCCCGCAGAAGATATTTTGGCGGAGTGTAAGAAAGTTGGCGCAAATCAGGTAGTTGGCGTAAACTTGTTTGATGTGTATCGTGGCAAGGGCGTAGCAGAAGGTTATAAGAGTCTGGCTATTAGTCTGGTGTTGCAGGATACCGCACGTACACTGGAAGAAGAGGAGATCGCCGCTACTGTCGCAAGATGTGTAGAGGCGTTAAAACAGCGATTCCAAGCATCCTTGAGGGATTGAACCTATGGCGCTTACTAAAGCTGAAATGTCAGAACATCTGTTTGAAAAGCTTGGGCTTAGCAAACGTGATGCAAAAGATCTGGTTGAGTTATTCTTTGAAGAAGTACGTCGTGCTCTTGAGAATGGCGAACAGGTCAAACTGTCTGGCTTTGGCAATTTTGATCTGAGAGATAAGAACCAACGTCCGGGCCGTAATCCGAAGACGGGTGAGGACATTCCTATTACGGCGCGCCGTGTGGTGACTTTCCGTCCAGGGCAAAAGCTAAAAAGCCGGGTAGAGAGTGCCACTCCAAAAGAGTGATTTTTTCCCGAAACAAAAGGCCGCGCAAGCGGCCTTTTTCTTGCCTCCGAGTTAGGGACAAGAGAGTTGATATATTCGGGCTTAACTTACCTCGGTCATGTGATGAGAGACACGGGTATTGCTATAATTTAATATCTCAGCAATGGGTGGGAGCATACAATGAGATAGGCTATTAAATTCAATGGTGCTAATGATGTTCAGTTTTCAATCTGCAATAATAAAAATCATGCTGAATGTGAATGAGGGTGTTTTTAATAAAACAGCCTGACTCACGCTCAATTATTCAATAATAAAAATTGGATTTTCTTATTGAAAATTAATTTTAATCTATCTGGCTGTTATGGTCTTTAATTAATAATGATTATTGTAATGCATGTGAGGCCCACCCCCACCATGTCCACCACCGCCACCATGTGGCGGGAAGAGACAGCAAGCCGAAAGCATAGAACTCAATAAGAGCACGCTCAACATTAATGTGATATGTCGCATTATATTTATCTCACAGTTTAATCAGAGGATTGAAACAAGAAAAGCGATTCTAATACAATATAAAATTAGTGATTGTCAGTTGTGTGTTAAGAAGTGTTAGAAACGGTAGGGAATAAAAATATGCGACATGAAATGATTGTATGAATTTAGTAAGCAGTATGCAATGAAATCGAAAATGGGAAATTGTCCGATAGATGGAATTTATTTTCGCTGATATAAATTTATCAACTGTTAAATAATATATTCGGATTGATATGAAAAAATATCTGCTATTACTGGGCGTCCTGTCATTAATGCCCCTGGTCGCGCAGGCTGATGTATCACTGGACATCAATATACCCGGAGTCAGTTTGCATTTAGGTGACCAGGATAACCGTGGTTATTACTGGGATGGTTATGATTGGCGTCCACCACAATGGTGGCATGAGCACCGTGGCGGTCATATCGGCGATCGCAATGAACGCGGTTATTATTGGGATGGCGGGCGTTGGCAGCACCCACCTATGGGTGATGGACATAATCCTTTCCGCGGGCAGGATCATGGAGGCCAAGAGCATAATTCTCGTGGCCCCAGTGGCAATCAGCCGCAATATAATGAAAATAATGGGCATAACCCAGCAGGAAATAATGGGCCAGACAACAGGGGTAAGCCGGGGGGGCGCAAATAACCCCGGTGGTCAGAATAATAATGGTGGCCAAGGTCATCAGCAGGTCTACCCGCAGCAAAATAATGGCAATCGCCGATAATCAATAAAAGGCAGCGCTAACGTTGCCACTGGAATCAGTGGGCAACGTTAGCGTTTTCTTGCAATAAAAAGTCATATTCTTCATGCAAAACTTCCCCTCATCCGCTTAACCCCCTACTATCAGTGCCTAACAATGAATATCAAACTTTGATACTTATCAGCGCTCTTCAGGTAAGTCCTGAGGCAATGACCGAGGATGTCATGCAGACCAGTCAGTTATTTACCGCACTTCAACAGCGGCAACAACAACGTGATCACCGATATCTCAAAGGGCTGGTGGTTATATTATTTTTCGCGTTGCTCATTAGCTTGTGTGTTGGTGATATTTGGATTTGGCCGACTCAATGGTTTAGCGAAACCGGACAATTGTTTGTTTGGCAGTTGCGTTTGCCTCGAGCATTGGCGGTGATGATGGTAGGGGCAAGCCTTGCGGTATCGGGTGCCGTGATGCAGGCATTGTTTGAGAATCCATTAGCCGAACCCGGCTTGTTAGGTGTAGCAAATGGTGCCGGTGTTGCATTGGTCATGGCTGTTTTGCTCGGGCACGGGTTGCTGCCCATCTGGTTTTTAAGTGCTTGCGCAATTGCGGGAGCCTTATTTATGACGGTGCTGCTGTTGAGTTTTGCCCGCCGACGTTTATTAACCAATGCCCGTTTGTTGTTAGTCGGCGTCGCTTTAGGGATCGTTTGCAGCGCTATTATGACGTGGGCCGTCTATTTCAGTACCAGCCTGGATTTACGCCAGCTAATGTATTGGATGATGGGGGGATTCAGCGGTATTGACTGGCGACAGCAGGGGTTAGTGCTCGCTTTGGCCCCCATTGTTTTCTGGCTTTGCTGCCAAGGGCATGTCCTTAATTTTATGTCACTTGGTGAGCAGCAAGCTCAGCAATTAGGCATTTCTCTTCATCTATGGAGAAACTTATTAGTGCTCGCTATTGGGCTATTAGTGGGTATTAGTGTGGCGCTGGCTGGTGTTATCAGTTTTATTGGTTTGGTCATTCCGCATATTTTACGTTTGACGGGGTTGACCGATCAGCGCCGATTATTGGCAGGGTGCGCACTGGCAGGGGGCGGAATACTGTTATTCGCTGATGTTGTCGCACGTATTGCCTTATTCTCGGCAGAATTGCCTATTGGGGTAGTGACAGCAACCTTGGGGGCGCCATTATTTATCTGGTTGCTGACACGTGTTAAAAGTGTAAAGTGATTTTCCTTACACGGGTTAATGTTCCGGTAGGTTCACCTGTTTATCATTGCTGAAATAAGGACTCCCCTGATGAGTGATTCAATTTATTCCATCCCAGTAAAAACGATTGAAAGCCAATCAGTTAAACTGGAAAAGTATAAAGGTTCAGTTTTGCTCGTGGTTAATGTGGCTTCCCAATGTGGTTTAACCCAGCAATATGAAGGTTTAGAAAGGCTCTATAAAACATATCAGCAGCAGGGCTTTGAGGTGTTGGGTTTTCCAAGCAATGAGTTTGCGGGGCAAGAGCCGGGGAGTGATGAAGACATTCAGGCATTCTGCCGCGGTACTTTTGGTATTGATTTTCCGATGTTCAGCAAAATTGAAGTCAATGGCCCGCAGCGGCATCCTTTATATCAGCAACTGATCGCGGCGAAACCTGTTGCTGTAAAACCTGAAGGTAGTGAGTTTTATCAGCGTTTGGCGAGCAAAGGGCGTGAGCCAAAGCAGGCCGGTGACATTCTGTGGAATTTTGAAAAATTCTTGATTGGTCGCGATGGTGTAGTACTTGAGCGTTTTGCTCCTGATATGACGCCAGAAGATCCCATTTTGATCAATGCGATTACTCGCGCATTGGCTGCTCACTAATTTACGGATGAAAGATTTATTTTGATGTTATTGCAACTCAGCAAAGTCAGTGTAGATACACGTCTTGCTCCTTTTTCTGCGCAAGTCGCTGCTGGGTTGCAAACGCATGTGATAGGCCCAAATGGGGCAGGGAAGAGCACCTTGCTGGCCGCATTGGCCGGATTATTACCCTCGGCAGGGGCCGTTACACTCGAGGGGACGCCGCTATCTTTCTATTCGGGGCACGATTTAGCTCGCCGGCGGGCTTATTTATCTCAACAGCAATCGGCTTTGACCATGATGCCGGTCTTCCAATACCTTTCTCTTTATCAACCCACCGCTGCACCTTCGGACGCCATCGCGGTGACGATTGGCTATCTCTGTGAAAGATTACGATTAACGGACAAATTGCCCCGTATGTTGTCACAACTTTCGGGCGGAGAGTGGCAGCGAGTTCGGCTGGCGGCTGTTTTTCTGCAAGTGTGGCCCGACGTTAATCCGGAGAGTAAATTGTTGTTACTTGATGAGCCATACACTGGCCTTGATGTCGCGCAAAAAGTGGCGCTGGACAGTTTGTTACGCGAGTTTTGTGCGGCGGGTCGTAGTGTAATAATGAGTGTTCATGACCTTAACCACACTTTACAACAGGCCGATCAGGTTTGGTTAATGGCGCGTGGCCATGTTCTTGCTCAAGGGGTAACCCAACAGGTAATGCAAACAAGTATTCTCTCAGAGGTCTTTGAAGTTGATTTTCAAATACACAGCTTTAATCAACAAAACTGGATTATTACACAAGGCTTTTAACCGTAATATTTAGCCATTATTCCTCGTCTATTATTCCCAATGACGAAAATTTATCGATAGTTTTTATTTCGGTATTTCATCTCTGATGAAGACAATTAGCGCTGATATTTAATGGTATTAGTGTGTTTTTTATACAATTAATAATACCAAAAAACGCTGATGTCAATCTGCAACAATCCCGCCAAAGACGACCGCAAAAAATAATTCCTATCTTAAGGTTTGTTTAAGGTTAATAAACTAGACTCCATATTCAGCCCAGTATGAGCCTATCTGAATAGCGTTTAGTTTTCGTTAACTTATAGGGGAATATAGTTTCCCGAAGTGCCAAGTATCCTAGGGATTTATCAATGCAGAATTTTTTGCCTTTTTCTCGTCCAGCAATTGGTACGGACGAAATTAATGCGGTAGTCAAAGTGCTAGGATCCGGCTGGATCACTACAGGCCCTCAGAATCAGCAGTTGGAAACCGACTTTTGTGACGCATTTGGCTGCAAACACGCGGTCGCTGTCTGTTCTGCTACGGCAGGTATGCATATCACTCTAATGGCGTTAGGGGTTGGCCCCGGTGATGAGGTTATTACGCCATCCCAAACTTGGGTTTCAACCATTAATATGATTGTGTTACTGGGCGCAGAACCCGTAATGGTTGATATCGACCGTGACACATTAATGGTGAATGCTGCGGATATCGAAGCTGCGATTACGCCCAAAACTAAAGCGATTATTCCCGTGCATTATGCGGGGGCACCTTGCGACCTTGATGCCTTGCGCCATATTTCCAAGCAATACGGAATTCCATTAATTGAAGATGCAGCCCATGCTGTAGGTACACGTTATGGCGATCAATGGGTGGGTGAGCAAGGTACTGCTATCTTCTCTTTCCACGCTATCAAGAATATCACTTGCGCTGAAGGCGGTTTAATCGTAACCGATGATGATGAACTGGCAGCCAGAGTGCGGCGGCTCAAGTTTCATGGTTTGGGGGTTGATGCTTTCGATCGTCAGATTCAAGGGCGTAGCCCACAAGCAGAGGTTGTTGAGCCGGGATATAAATACAACTTATCCGATATTCATGCGGCTATTGCGGTTGTTCAACTCCAGCGTTTAACGGAGATTAATGCTCGCCGCCAGGCATTGGTTGCCCGCTATCAGCAAGCATTAGCTGACTCGCCGTTACAACCATTAACTGTTCCCGATTACCCCCATCTGCATGCCTGGCATCTTTTTATGGTGCGTGTTGATAAAGAACGTTGTGGTATTGACCGGGATTTATTGATGGCGCGTCTCAAAGAAGCGGGAATAGGGACTGGCCTGCATTTTCGCGCGGCACATACCCAGAAATATTATCGCGAACGCTATCCATCATTACATTTGCCGAATACCGAGTGGAATTCCGCCAGATTATGCACATTGCCCCTTTTCCCCGACATGCTAGATAGCGATGTTGACCGGGTAATTGATGCATTAGCAACTATTATAGGGCCGCGCTGTGTCTGAAAGTGAAGAAATCAAAAAAGTTTCAATCGTCATCCCTGTCTATAACGAGCAAGAAAGTTTGCCGGCATTAATAGAGCGGACGTCGGCTGCCTGTAAATTGTTGTCCCAAGCTTATGAGATTATTCTTGTTGATGATGGGAGCAGTGATAATTCGGCTGAGCTTCTGACGGCGGCGGCAAAGGCGCCGGAAAGCCATATTCTTGCTGTTTTACTTAACCGTAATTATGGGCAGCACTCAGCCATTATGGCGGGGTTCAATCAGGTCAGTGGGGATTTAGTCATTACCCTCGATGCTGACCTGCAAAACCCACCGGAGGAGATACCTCGGTTAGTCAGTGTTGCGCAAGAGGGTTATGACGTCGTGGGGACTGTGCGCGCGAATCGCCAAGATTCTTTGTTCCGCAAAACAGCTTCGCGCATGATCAATATGATGATTCAACGTGCCACCGGGAAATCGATGGGCGATTACGGCTGCATGTTACGCGCCTATCGCCGCCATATCGTTGAAGCAATGTTACACTGTCACGAACGCAGTACCTTTATCCCCATTCTGGCAAACACATTTGCCCGCCGTACTACTGAAATTACTGTCCATCACGCAGAGCGTGAGTTTGGTGATTCAAAATATAGCCTGATGAAGCTCATCAATCTGATGTATGACTTGATCACTTGCCTGACGACAACACCATTACGTTTATTAAGTCTGGTTGGCAGTGTCATTGCACTTTCTGGTTTCACTCTCGCCGTATTGTTAGTGGTTTTACGCTTGGTATTTGGCCCTGAATGGGCCGGCGGCGGTGTCTTTACCCTATTTGCCGTGTTGTTTATGTTCATTGGTGCCCAATTTGTTGGTATGGGGTTACTCGGTGAATATATCGGTCGTATTTATAACGATGTGCGTGCGCGCCCGCGTTATTTCATACAGAAAGTGGTCGGCGCTGAGCAGACCGAAAATAATCAGGAAGTAGAAAAATGAAAGCGATTGTATTTGCCTATCATGATATTGGCTGTGTTGGTCTGAAAGCCCTTGTTGATGCAGGTTACGATATTCAGGCAGTATTTACCCATACTGACTCCCCTAATGAGAATCGTTTCTTCTCTTCCGTTGCCAGAGTGGCGGCGGATTTAGAATTGCCTGTATTTGCACCGGAAGATGTTAACCACCCATTGTGGATTGAACGCATTCAGCAGTTACAACCGGATATCATTTTCTCTTTCTACTACCGCAATATGCTTTGTGATGAGCTTTTATCATCGGCCTCGCGTGGAGGGTTCAATTTACATGGCTCCTTGCTACCCAAATATCGCGGGCGGGCGCCGATCAATTGGGCTTTAGTCAATGGTGAGACGCAAACCGGCGTAACCCTGCACAAAATGGTGAAGCAAGCCGATGCAGGCCCGATTGTTGGTCAGCATAAAGTCATGATTAGTGAGGTAGATACAGCATTAACTCTGCATGCAAAAATGCGCGATGCTGCTCATGAATTACTGAGCGATTTACTGCCTAAGATGAAAAACATCTCTCTGCCCTTGGTGCCGCAAAAAGAAGCGGAAGCCAGCTATTTTGGCCGCCGCACGGCAGCCGATGGCGAGATTAATTGGCAAAAATCAGCATCAGCAATCAATAATCTGGTGCGCGCAGTGACAGAGCCTTACCCCGGCGCATTCAGTTATCTTGGGCAACGCAAGTTGATCATCTGGCGCTCACGCCCACTCGACATTGCTCATAGCAAGCAACCCGGTACTGTGTTATCAACATCTCCATTGGTGGTGGCTTGTGGTAACGGTGCATTGGAAATTGTGACGGGTCAGGGCGAGGACGGCCTATATGTTCAGGGCAACCGTTTGGCGCAAGAGATGGGTATTGTCACTGACATCCGTCTGGGTAATAAGCCAAGCAATATCCTGAAAAGACGGACTCGGGTACTGATTTTGGGTGTCAACGGTTTCATTGGTAACCATTTAACTGAGCGTTTGTTACGTGATGACCGCTACGAAGTTTATGGTTTAGACATCGGTTCGGATGCCATCAGCCGTTTCCTGGATAACCCTTACTTCCATTTTGTCGAGGGCGATATCAGTATTCATTCTGAATGGATTGAATACCACATTAAAAAATGTGACGTTATTTTGCCGTTGGTGGCAATTGCGACGCCAATTGAATATACCCGTAATCCGCTGCGCGTTTTCGAATTGGATTTTGAAGAAAATCTAAAAATTGTCCGTGATTGCGTGAAATACAATAAGCGTATTGTCTTCCCATCGACGTCCGAAGTGTATGGTATGTGCGATGATAAGGAATTCGATGAAGATAGTTCGCGACTGATTGTTGGGCCAATCAATAAACAACGTTGGATTTACTCCGTGTCTAAGCAACTTTTGGACCGAGTTATCTGGGCCTACGGCGCTAAAGAAAATCTGAAATTTACATTGTTCCGCCCATTCAACTGGATGGGGCCGCGACTGGATAACCTTGATGCCGCCCGTATTGGCAGCTCCCGTGCGATTACCCAGCTTATATTGAATCTGGTCGAAGGCTCTCCAATTAAACTTGTCGATGGTGGGGAACAAAAACGCTGCTTTACCGATATTCATGATGGTATCGAAGCTTTATTCCGTATTATAGAGAACCGTGATGGCGCTTGTGATGGTCAGATAATCAATATTGGTAACCCAACGAATGAGGCCAGTATTCGTGAGTTAGCGGAAATGCTATTAAGCAGTTTCGAAAAACACGAATTACGCGATAAATTCCCGCCATTTGCCGGCTTTAAAGATATTGAAAGCAGCGCATATTATGGCAAAGGCTATCAGGATGTGGAACATCGTACGCCAAGCATTCGCAATGCGCGCCGTATCCTGCAATGGCAGCCAGAAATCGCCTTGCAACAAACTGTCACCGAAACATTGGATTTCTTCCTGCGTGGCGTTGTATTTGAGCAGCATGAAACACCGAAGGATGAGCATCACGTATGAAGCAAGTTGGCTTGAGGATTGATGTAGATACCTACCGAGGAACGAAGGAGGGTGTGCCATCATTGCTCGCTGTACTGGAAAAGTATGAGATTAGTGCCAGCTTTTTCTTCAGTGTCGGGCCGGACAATATGGGGCGCCATTTATGGCGCCTTTTCCGCCCGCGTTTCTTGTGGAAAATGCTACGTTCTAATGCCGCCTCATTGTATGGCTGGGATATTTTGCTGGCTGGCACTGCGTGGCCGGGCAAACAGATCGCCAAGGACTTTGGCCCGTTGATGAAAGAGACTTTACAGGCGGGGCACGAGGTTGGTTTGCACGCTTGGGATCATCAAGGGTGGCAAGCTAAAGTGGCGACCTGGTCGGAACAACAATTAACTGAACAAGTACAATTAGGCGTTGATGCATTACAAAAGAGCATTCAGCAGCCAGTGACTTGTTCGGCGGCGGCTGGCTGGCGCGCAGATGAACGCGTTCTGGCCGTCAAGCAGTTGTTCGCATTCAGCTATAACAGTGATTGTCGCGGTACGCATCCTTTCCGCCCATTACTGCCCGATGGCAGCATTGGCAGCGTACAAATCCCTGTGACTTTACCTACTTACGATGAAGTCGTGGGCAGTGAGGTTCGAGCGGAAGATTTTAATGATTTCATCATGAATGCCATTTTGCACGATAACGGTGTGCCGGTTTACACCATTCATGCTGAGGTCGAAGGGATGTCACAGGCATTGATGTTCGAGCAATTATTAATTATGGCGAGAGCGCGCGGTATCCAATTTTGTACTCTTAGTTCGCTATTGCCAGAAAATCAGGACTCACTCCCTGTGGGGAAAGTTGTGCGTGCTGCCTTTCCAGGCCGAGAGGGGTGGTTAGGGTGTCAGTCAGATATAAAGGGTACGCAATGAAGTTGTTAAAAGGAAGTGGCGCTGCGCTGCTGTCACTGTTTTTTGCTCTGGTTTATCTCTTACCGATTAATAGCCGTTTATTATGGCAGCCCGATGAAACTCGTTATGCTGAAATCAGTCGTGAGATGTTACAGCGCGGCGACTGGGTCGTCCCGCATTTGCTCGGGATTCGTTATTTTGAAAAACCTATCGCGGGCTATTGGTTTAATAATATTAGCCAGTGGATTTTTGGTGATACTAATTTCGCCGTAAGATTTGGTTCAATATTCAGTACCGCTTTGAGTGCTGTCTTGGTGTATTGGTTGGCCAACTTATTGTGGCGTAATCGCTCCACTTCATTTTTGGCCGCCTTAATTTACCTCTCCATGCTATTAGTATTTAGTATTGGCTCTTATGCCGTGCTGGATCCGATGATTTCATTGTGGCTCACCGCTTCAATGGTCTGTTTTTATCTCACTTTACGCGCTGAGACGACGAAACAAAAAGCAGGTGCCTATCTTCTCCTCGGTTTGGCTTGCGGTATGGGCTTTATGACCAAGGGCTTTCTGGCATTGGCTGTGCCGGTTATCTCAGTATTGCCGATTGTGATACAGCAAAAAAGGATAAAAGATCTCGTCGTTTTTGGTCCGATAGCCATTGTGGGGGCGGTGATATTGAGCTTGCCGTGGGCATTAGCGATTGCTCAACGCGAGCCTGATTTTTGGCATTACTTTTTCTGGGTTGAACATATTCAGCGATTTGCGGAAAAGGATGCTCAGCACAAAGCCCCTATTTGGTATTACCTGCCCGTTTTGGCCGCGGGTGTTTTGCCATGGCTAGGATTATTACCCGGTGCCTTACTTAAAGGGTGGCGCGAGCGGGTTACCAGACCTGAGTTATTCTTCCTGCTCAGTTGGGTGTTAATGCCACTACTGTTTTTCAGTGTGGCCAAAGGCAAGCTTCCAACCTATATCCTGCCCTGTATGGCACCATTATCTTTGCTGATGGCCGCCTATGCCACTGATTGTGCTGATAAGATGCGGATGCGCGCACTGAGGATTAATGGCGCGATAAATCTGGTTTTTGGGCTTATTTGCGCACTGGCTATCCTCGTTATTGGTATGGGATGGGTGGCTCATCTGGTGGCTTACGAACCTCATGAGCAGCAAAAAGTCATTCTGGCGACCGTGGCTTTTGCCGTGTGGGGGGGCGTTGGTTTTGTCACTTTACGTCATAATGCACGGCATTGGCGCTGGGCTGCGGCTTGCCCATTACTGTTTATTTTGCTGGTTGGCTATTTGATTCCGCAACAGGTCATTGACTCCAAACAGCCGCAAAACTTTATTCAGAGAAATTTTGATGAGCTCAATAGCAGCCGTTATGTGGCGGCCGACAGTGTGGGTGTTGCGGCTGGGTTGGCGTGGGAACTCAAACGTAGTGATATCTTGATGTTCAGCGAGAAAGGCGAGCTGACTTATGGGTTGAATTATGCTGACAGTAAAGATAATTTTATCAATGGACAAGATTTCAATGACTGGTTGGCTCATGCCCGGCAGCAAGGTGACGTTTCTCTGGTGATTCAATTATCTCGTAATGAGAAAATTCCAGATAATCTACCCGCAGCAGATAAGGTTAACCTAATGAATCGCTTGGCACTTTTGTGGTACAAGAAAACACCATGACAAGTTATCTGCTCTTGATAATGGTCAGTTTATTGACCTGTGCCGGGCAATTGTGTCAAAAGCAAGCGGTGCAATCTTGGGCGCTGTCACGAGAAGAACGGCTGACGCCCACATTGTGCTGGCTTGCCAGTGCCGTGTTGTTACTCGGGGTGGGGATGTTGCTATGGTTACGTTTACTGCAACATTTGCCCCTGAGTGTCGCTTATCCGATCCTCAGCTTTAATTTCGTGCTGGTCACTTTGGCGGCCCAACTGTTCTATGGTGAGAAGGCAACTTCTCGCCATTGGTTAGGGATTGCTGCCATTATGTTGGGTATTCTTTTGATTAGTTGGCATTTATGAAAGGGTATTGCTGGGGAATAGGAAGTGTGGTGCTGGTGACTGCCGCCCAACTAATACTCAAATGGGGCATGATGAATACACCATTAATGTCATTGGCTGATATTAATGTGCAATTCTTAGTCAATCATCTGCCACAATTAATTGCGGTTATTTGTGGGCTGGTGGGATATGCCTTATCAATGCTGTGTTGGTTTTTTGCATTAAGATATTTGCCACTTAATCGCGCATATCCACTGTTGAGTCTGAGTTATGCGTTAGTTTATTTGGGGGCGGTATCACTGCCTTGGTTCAGTGAGTCTGCAACCTTACTGAAAACATTAGGCGCCGGTTTTATCCTGTTGGGAATATGGCTGATTAATACAAAACCAGTAAAAAAGGGTTAAATCTATTATCTCATTCATATTACTTGTTTTTTCCAAACTCGATAGCTAAATTACCCCTATAGAAGTCGTTCATTAGCCAATAGCTGATTGTCTGGTGAATTGGCTAAGTCTTACCTTTGGTGAATTATCGATGCGGATACGTTTCTGGATCTTTCTTATCAGTATGATCCTCGCGGGTTGTAGCAGCCATGCCCCAACACCCAGTGGCCATCTGTCTGATTCAATTGTGGTGGTTGCCAAGCTGAATGAACAACTGCGCCAATGGGAAGGTACACCTTATCGTAATGGCGGGTTAGATCAACGCGGCGTTGATTGTTCTGGTTTTGTTTACCGCACATTCCGCGATCGGTTTGATATGCAATTACCTCGCACGACTCTCGCGCAAACCACCTTAGGCACCAAAGTCTCCCGTGATGAACTGATGCCGGGTGATTTGGTGTTCTTTAAAACCGGTAGCGGCCAGAATGGATTACACGTTGGTATTTATGATACCAATGATGAATTCATCCATGCCTCAACAAGCAAAGGGGTCATTCGCTCTTCGCTCGAGAATGTTTACTGGAAACGTGTGTATTGGCAAGCGCGTCGGATGTGAATAGGGCATTGAATCGATAGGCCGAACTTAAAGATATCTATGCCGGTTATGTTATCTTAGTGGCTGCTTATTTTGGTTCGGAGCCGCGTTTATGTCATCCCTTCGGTTACTCATTTCTGATTCCTATGATCCCTGGTTTAATCTGGCGGTAGAAGAGTGTATTTTCCGTCAAATGTCACCGGAACAACGGGTTCTGTTTTTATGGCGTAATGCTGATACCGTGGTTATCGGCCGTGCGCAGAATCCATGGAAAGAGTGTAATACCCGGCGCATGGAACAAGACGGTGTGAAGCTGGCTCGGCGTAGCAGCGGCGGCGGGGCGGTATTTCACGATTTGGGTAACACCTGCTTCACCTTTATGGCGGGTAAGCCGGAATATGATAAAACGATATCAACTCAAATTATTCTGAATGCGTTAGCCGCCCTTGGCGTCCAGGCCACAGCATCAGGTCGTAACGACTTGGTGGTGGTGACGGATGATGGTGAGCGCAAAGTCTCTGGCTCCGCTTATAAAGAAACCAAAGATCGCGGTTTTCACCATGGGACATTGTTACTGAATGCCGACCTCAATCGTTTGGCTGATTATCTCAATCCAGACCCGAAAAAATTACAAGCGAAAGGGATTACCTCCGTACGATCACGAGTGACTAACTTGGTAGAGTTGTTACCGGGCATTGATCACGAGAAAATTTGCGCCGCCATTGAGCATGCTTTCTTCAACTATTATGATGAAAAAGTCCCCGCAGAAATAATCTCTCCACAAGCATTACCCGATCTCCCCGGTTTCGCTGAACAATTTGCCCGGCAGAGTAGCTGGGAATGGAATTTCGGTCAGGCCCCGGCATTTAGTCATCTGGTCGATACCCGCTTTATCTGGGGCGGAATTGAACTACATTTTGATGTATTGCACGGTGCAATTG
Source organism: Yersinia canariae (assembly GCF_009831415.1). NCBI lineage: Bacteria > Pseudomonadati > Pseudomonadota > Gammaproteobacteria > Enterobacterales > Yersiniaceae > Yersinia > Yersinia canariae. Next base: position 2,154,944 of record NZ_CP043727.1, read on the forward strand.
ATCGCTGCCAGATATTCACTGACAGCTTGAATCCGGCCCCGCTGGAGGCACTCGCTGAACGATTACAGGGAGTGACTTATCGTCCTGATGCCATTAATGCCGTTTGCTTGCGATTAAGTGAAGACTTTCCCGAGTCACAAGCTGAGTTACTGCAAGTTCGCCACTGGTTGGCGGAGGTATTACGCTGATGTTTATAATGAGCCTTATTAGAGGCTTAGCCACGGGCTGGCATAAACGCCGTTCGAACACTTTGTCACTCAGTTGTCGCCTTTCGGCAACTCGAATTATTTAGGGCATATGAGTATGAATGATAAAACACCTCAGTTTAATAACAGTTATGCGCAACAACTGAGCGGTTTTTATACTCACTTGCAGCCAACCCCCTTAACAGGGGCGCGCCTGCTATATCACAGTGAGCCGCTTGCCAGAGAGCTGGAACTTGATGCCAGTTGGTTCCGTGCGCCGAAAGCGGCGGTGTGGGCGGGCGAAACGCTATTACCCGGTATGGATCCTTTGGCACAAGTGTACAGTGGTCACCAATTTGGTATGTGGGCTGGGCAGTTAGGCGATGGGCGCGGTATTTTGCTGGGTGAACAACAACTTAGTGATGGCCGCCATATGGACTGGCATTTGAAAGGGGCCGGATTAACGCCCTATTCTCGAATGGGGGATGGACGGGCGGTGCTGCGCTCAGTCGTCCGCGAGTTCTTAGCCTCCGAAGCTTTACACCACTTAGGTGTTCCCACCAGCCGTGCATTAACCATCGTGACCAGCGACCATCCGGTTTATCGCGAGCAAGCAGAGAGAGGGGCGATGTTGCTGCGGGTGGCTGAAAGTCATGTTCGTTTTGGCCATTTCGAGCATTTTTACTATCGGCAACAGCCCACGCAAGTCAAACAGCTTGCGGATTATGTGATTGCCCGGCACTGGCCGCAACTTGTCGGACAAGAGGAGTGCTACCTGCTGTGGTTTACTGATGTGGTCGAGCGCACTGCACGGCTGATGGCGCATTGGCAAACCATTGGTTTTGCCCATGGAGTGATGAACACCGACAATATGTCGATACTGGGCATTACCATGGATTATGGCCCATTCGGTTTTCTTGATGATTATGTGCCCGGTTATATATGTAACCATTCAGATCATCAAGGGCGCTATGCTTTCGACAATCAGCCCGCGGTTGCACTGTGGAATTTGCATCGGCTGGGGCAGGCGCTGTCAGGTTTACTGACCACTGGGCAATTGCAGCGGGCGTTAGAAGCTTATGAACCAGAATTAATGGCGGCTTACGGTCAGCAAATGCGCGCAAAATTAGGCTTTTTTGAACGTGACAGTCAGGATAATGACTTACTGGCGGGATTATTGAGTTTGATGATAAAAGAAGGGCGAGATTATACCCGAACCTTCCGCATGCTGAGTGACGTTGAAATACACTCGGCGCAATCGCCATTGCGGGATGATTTTATCGACCGAGCGGCTTTTGACAGTTGGTTCCGCCGTTATCGCACACGTTTGCAACAAGAATCAATTGGTGATGCACAGCGCCAACAAGCCATGAAAGCGGTCAATCCTAAGTACATATTGCGGAATTATTTGGCACAACTTGCTATCGATCACGCAGAAAAGGATGATATTCAGCCATTGCAACGTTTGCATCAGGCCTTACAGCAACCTTTTGCTGACCAACCTGAGTTCAATGAGTTCGCAGCATTGCCACCGGATTGGGGAAAACATCTGGAAATTTCCTGTTCCAGTTAGTCAGTATGGGTGGCAGATTTAACATCCCTGCCACCGTCTTGCTCGACGTTTGGGCACCACGTCAATGTGATTGCGCCGCCGCACGAAGTTGTTTGAGGATATCCGGGGTTTGCAAGCCGAACCCCAGTAAAGCAATATCATCAATCACTAACAGCCGTTTTTGTTGACCCGCAGGTGTTAGCGCGAGGCCGGGTAAACGCCAGACATTGTCTATGTCCTTAAGTGCCGCGACCCCATGGGTGGTCACAATCAGCAAGTCGGGAGCACTGGCAATGATCCCTTCTTGAGATAAGGGCCGATACCCGCTAAATCCCTCAATTGCATTTTTCAATCCTGAAGCCCTGAACATACTATCAGCAGCGGTATCCAAACCGGCCGCCAACGGGGGGATTCCCGCATGAATCATGACAAATAAGGCTTTTACTGGCAGCGGCGTTGACACAACTGTGGCCAACTGCTGTTGGTAATGTTCTATCAGTTGTTGGCCTTTTTCTTCTTGATTCACGGCGGCGGCAATTAACTGTATCTTATCTATCACTTTTTCCGGCGATTTATCGGCCGGAACATAGATAAGCTGGACCCCGAATTCCTTGACTTGTCTTAATGCTCGTGATGGCTCCGCGCGCTCACTACTTAAAATCAATGTGGGTTTTAGCGCCAGAATGCCTTCCGTGTTGAGCAGTCGCATATAGCCGACGTCGGGCAATGTTTTTAGCGCCACCGGGTTTAGGCTGGTGCTATCCCGGCCGACAATAAGTTCGCCAGCTCCCAATGCATAGACGATTTCAGAAACATCACCGCCAATAGTGACAATACGTTGCGTGGCAATGCAGTTCATTGAAAGAAAAAATATAAGTGCAACGACCAATTTACTCATTCACAGAACCTATGGCAGCCAATGCGGCAATTTGCTCATGCCATTGACTTTGCTCGGGTTGATCTTCATTGCGCTGACCAAAAATTTGCAAAATATGCTTACCGTGCTTATCAAGCAATTCCAGACTCGTGACAAAACCCGCCTTGGTGGGTTTACGTGTTACCCAACTTTCGGTGATGGCCTGTTGGTTTAAATACAAATCAAACTGATGGCTTTTCACTTTAACCGAATGATTATCATCAGAAATATCGAACTTCTCAATGATGCCGGTGAATATTTGCATGCATCCGTTGTTTCCCACGAAGAGCATGATTTCATTCCGGCAAGTATGTGCGGCGTTAATTATTTGTATTAAGGCTTTATTATCGACGCGATAAGCTAAGTCGTCTCCGACAGCCCGGAAAGCTTGTTTGCGGGTGATATTATGGCGTTTGAGCAGCATGAAAAATTGATGAATATCATTCATTTTTCGCCATTCGGCATCAATGATGGCACCGTCGATATCAGGTTCGGCATGGGGGATTTCATCGGCGGGTTCTAATACCAGCAGCGGATTATCGGGGGTGCGGTATTTTTCTACCAACGCCTGCCAGGCATCCAGATTGGTTTCCTCAATACAATAGATTCGATGAACGGTATTACCTTGGAAATCAAAACACTGAATGCTGAGTTCTTCACCTCGTTTTGTTGTTTCGCGCAGACTGAAAACAGAGTTCCAGTGGCGAAAGAATAATCTTAAATCCAGCGCGCGGGGGTTAAGAATCAAACCGAGATGGCCATGTAGGCGTAAGTTCCGATATTCCCCTATAACCTCATGTACTGCATGTTGATTAGACGTAATGGCGCGGGTGAGGCCGACATTTTCTAACTCGGTAAGCAAGATACTGGCACTGATATCTAACCGTTGCGCATCTTCACCCACTCGGGCATAGGCCAGTTCCGCCTCACTGATCTTCAGCTTGTGTGCTAATTCACGGGGGGAAAGCTCTGGGTGAGATTGCTTGGTGTTGAGATAGTGTTGGGACAGTGTCATTTCCATTTATGAATTCCTTTATCATATAGTGTCGCAGCTTGTATCACTGCGACAGGGTCCATTGCGCTACTTAATTATGGTCACTTATTGACCAGTTACCATGTTTGAATGGATGAAAAATCACCACTGATAGCTGATTAATAACTTGGCATTGCGTCCATCCTGCGTGATGTTCTGCGGCGAGTAGTATTCTTTATCAAAGGCATTCGCCAGCACGGCCGTGGTGGTGACACCTTTGAATGCACCTTGCCCGCGGTAGCTCATATAAAAGTCATGCACGGCATAACCGGCTTGCGATTTATCGGGGTTGGGTGATGAATTGGCATCATTGTCTTTCATAAATTTGGTGTTTTCCGCTAGTGTGGCTATCCAGCCAGCGCTCAACCCACTGTTTGCAATAGGAATATTTAGGGTGCTGGTAACCGTGTCGGGGTTGATGCTGTTAATAAATTGGCGGGTATCAAGATTGATGCCACGGGTGCGGTTATAGGCCAAACTCCAGTCAAACCAGCGATTTTGATAATCCAGTGAGGCATCCCAGCCCCAGGTTTTGCTATTGGGGATATTGATATAGGTGGAATAATTATCTTTAGGGCCAAATTTAAACTTATCAAATCCAACCTTAACTTCACTAGTAATACGGTCTTTGGCGTCAATATTGAAATAGCTGGCCTTAAATTTGACGGTATCGTTATCGGCCAGCAGATTATCAAAATGCAACCCAAAACCGGCTTCACGTGTGACGTTACTTTCCGGTTTTAGATTTAGGTTAGGTGTCCAATAATTAAAAGGAAAATGCTGTGAATTGTTATAAAGCTCAGCCAATGTGGGGGTGCGAAACGCCTGACTGTATGCGCCGAACAGCATTAACCAATCGGTTGGATTGAGAGTGACCGCACCGCGTGTTGATTGGTTTTTGGCCTCTCTATCCGCAAACCCTTCGCGGCTGTTTTTATAGCGGTCAAAACGGGTGCCGACCAGCAAAGTTATCGGCAAATCGCGAATGGTCACTTCATTTTGTAGCCACCCGGAAGAAAATTTGATTTCAGCCGGTGGAAAGCTGCGGATAAACCCTTTGGGGATTTGCCGCTGGTGATAAGCCTCCACACCATAAGTCAGTAAATGCGCTGCCGGGCTGTCGGTTAAAAGCTGGCTGCGATTCTCCAGTTTTGCACCACGGGTCAGCTGTCGGCGGCTGCCATAACCTTCATAACGCACATCATCATTGACATGAATTTCAGAAGCATAAATGTGAGTGGTGGCATCCAGCCAGGAAAGATGCTGCGGTTGCAGGCGATAGGTTAGCTCGGCGTCGCGTTGGATAGTCGAGCGCGCCATCATTGGGTTTTTGTTATGTTTTGGGTCTGGCGCACTCTGATTGGCCATTCGTGGTTCTTGGGCATGGTTATTGTAATAACGCAGAGCCGTGGTTAATGACTGGCTATCAGAAAAGAAGAGGGTGCTCTTAAGCATCAGATTATCAATGGCTTCACTGTTGGGCGCAATATAACCATTACTTTGGCGAATATTTCCCACCCCGCGTTTACTCAAGGCAATAATACCGTCCAGATGTTCAGTTCGGCCAAAAGCAGACATTGCCATACCCTGACTATGATATGCACTGGCGCTATGGTGGCTGACGCGCAGCCCCAACTTTTGTGAACCGGTCAGTAAGTCAGCGGCATCAACCGTCTGGTAGGCAATAACGCCGCCCATCGCACCGCTACCAAATAGAGAGGTTGATGGGCTACGGATAACACTGACTTTCTTTATTAATGCCGGGTCAAGGAAAGTGCCATTAAAGTGCGCCCCTTTGATTCCCTGACGGATGCCATCGATTAGCACCAGTACACCATATTGGTCATAACCTCGGATATTGACATTCTGCCCGTTGGTACGACCGGCCCCGGTGACATTCACCCCCGGCACATTTTTTAGCATGTCGATGGCGCTGGTGGCCGTTTGCTTGTGTGGCAGTGAAGCATCAATGACGGTCAGAATGCCGGGCTGATTAAAGCTGTCGGGCATCGCCTGGATACCCGTCACTTTTAGCGTGTCATAGTGGCTTTTTGTCGATAGGCTGGCGGTTGCCATTGACGACAAAGCACAGGTGATAACCAAACTGCATGTAGACAAACGAAAGTAATGTGGCATAAACAGCTCTCCATATATTGTTTAATATAATCAATGGATTGCTGGCTGCCTTAGTGCTAAGCATGAGGTGGCTGGCGTGGTGAATATTGTGTATGGCAAGAGAATTGACTCAGCGTTATTTAGTCAATATGAGTTTTCCTGCTTTGGTTTGGCGCAAATAATAAATCTGACCTTGGTGGTTGATGGCGACGACATCATGTAACCCAAGCAATTGTTGGCTGTTAATGAATGAAAATGGCACTGCGGAAGATGTCTGGTCTGCGTATTTTTGAGTGCGATATGTTGCTTTGTGCATAAGGTGTTTCTTTAGGGTTCATATCATTATAAATTGATAATGATTATCATCTCCATTTGCGAGCTGTTTCAATCCTAATCTCTATTAGTTGTTATTTCAAAACGTTATTTTTCATTAGTTATGTATATTTTGAATGAACCGGGAGGGTAAGAAATGGGGGGTATCAATTGGATGGGTAAATACATTTATATCAGTGATGGAATAACCACGGGACTAAAGTCATTCCATCACTGTGTTACGTCAAGCTAATACGTCTTAAAACCGACTGCTGGCAGCATCTGCTAATAAACTTAATAGCTGCTCAGTATCCACCCAATTCAGGCAAGGATCGGTAATGGATTGCCCGTAAGTCAGAGGTTGGCCGGCAACAATTTTCTGGGTGCCTTCAACCAGGAAGCTTTCCGCCATCACACCGACGATAGCGGTGGATCCCGCACGGATCTGCTGACCAATATCGGCGGCAACTTCTAATTGGCGGCGATGCATTTTCTGGCAATTGCCGTGGCTGAAATCTATGACTAAATGTTCGGGTAAATCAAATTCACGTAAGCTATCGCAAGCTGCGGCGATATCTGAGGCACCATAATTGGGGGTTTTTCCGCCGCGCATAATGATGTGCCCGTGGGGGTTGCCGCTGGTTTGGTAAATTGTCATTTGGCCGGTTTTGTCCGGAGACAAGAACATATGGCTTGCTTGCGCAGCACGAATAGCATCAATCGCAATGCGGGTATTACCATCTGTACCATTTTTGAAACCCACCGGGCAGGAAAGGGCCGAGGCCATTTCCCGGTGGATTTGGCTTTCGGTGGTCCGCGCCCCAATCGCACCCCAGCTAATTAGGTCGGCAATATACTGTCCGGTCACCATATCAAGGAATTCGGTGGCGGTGGGCAAGCCCAACTCATTGACGGCCAGCAGCAACCGGCGCGCCATCTCGATGCCCAAATTGACCTGGCATGAGCCATCGAGGGCGGGATCTGAAATTAACCCTTTCCAGCCGACCACCGTCCGCGGTTTTTCGAAATAAGTGCGCATGACGATTTCGAGGCGGTCTTGGTAACGAACCCGCAATACATTCAGCCGGGTTGCATAATCGATTGCAGCATCCAGATCATGAATTGAACAGGGGCCAACAATAACTAAAAGACGTGAGTCTTCGCCGGTCAGTATTTTTTCAATTCGCTTGCGTGACGCTGTCACGTTATCGGCAACGGCTTCAGAAATCGGTAACTTTTCTGCCAATTGTTGTGGCGTGACCAAGCTATCGATGCGCGCTGTCCGCAGTTCATCAGTTTTGTGCATGAAAATTCTCTAAATCTGTTCTTCTCTGCGGCAGGAATACCGGGAAGTGATGGCGATCACAATAAACCAAAAACAAATGAATTCAACCGCCAGAGTCATGATTCATAGAAATTTTGATGAAATAAACTGTAAACAATATTTCTAGCGAATGCTCTAAATCAGAACATCCGGCGGCTCATACCCAAAATATCCAGAATTTTGGTTGAGATTTCTTCGACCGAATAGTTGGTGGAATTCAGATAGCGGATCTGATTTTTACGAAACAGCGCCTCGACCTCTCCGACTTCCATCCGGCACTGGCGCAGGGATGCATAGCGGCTGTTTTCTCGCCGCTCTTCACGAATTGCCGCCAGTCGCTCGGGGTTAATGGTCAAGCCAAATAATTTATGTTGAAAGGGTTTCAGTGCCGCGGGAAGCTGTAGGTTGTCCATATCATCGGCGATAAAAGGGTAGTTTGCAGCACGAATGCCAAATTGCATGGCCAAATACAAGCTGGTGGGGGTCTTACCGCAGCGGGAAACGCCTAGTAAAATCACTTGGGCTTGATCAAGATTGCGCAGAGAAATACCGTCATCGTGAGCCAGTGCATAGTCGATGGCGGCGATGCGCGCGTCATATTTGCCCAGATTGCTTTCTGTTAAACCATGGGTGCGGTTGAGTATGGGTTGTGGTGATACCCCCAATTCGCCCTGAAGGGGGGCGACCAGCGCCTGCACGATATCTTGGCAGAATCCATTGCTATGCTGAATGAGTTCCCGAACTTCAGGGCTGATTATCGAATAGAAAACCAGAGGTCTGACCCCAGTTTCGCGATATATTTCATTGATTTTCTCACACACCTCTTGGGCTCGCGCAGCACTTTCAACAAAGGGCAGCGTAAAGGTGGTGGCCTTAACCGGAAACTGTGACAGAACCGCATGGCCGAGAACTTCCGCCGTGATTGCCGTCCCATCTGAAATATAAAACACACTTCTTTCCACACAGACTCCTGAATAATTCTCTGGCTGATGTTGCGGCTGATTATCTGCATCAGTGTGCCTTATTCAGCCTATCGGTAAAGAGTTTGCTGTCAGAATCGCCTGAAAATAACTTTTCTTGTTGGGTTGATCGATTCACCTGTCCATGGGCTATGGATGATTGTGCTAGTCTGAAATTATCTCCTTTGCCATTGGGCGTTGCTGAGACGTGAGCTGTGCTCGATTATCCGTGAGTCAGTTTATCCAGCTAACTTGCCGCCCAAATGACATCGGGGAGAGGCCTGATAACCTCTAGCCGTACCCTACTGATCGTCCGTAACTAATGACAATGTAAAAAGGATTGTTTCGATGTCCAACAATGGCCTAAATCTGTGTAATGTGCTTTGGTACAACCAGCTTGGCATGCACGATGTTGAAAGGGTTGGCGGCAAAAATGCCTCCCTGGGTGAAATGATAACCAATCTTTCTGAACTGGGTGTCTCGGTGCCCAATGGTTTTGCGACCACCGCGCAGGCTTTTAATGATTTTCTGGAGCAAAGCGGCGTGAATAACCGCATCTATCAACTGTTGGACCAAACCAATGTTGATGATATTGCGGCGTTAGCCAAAGCCGGTGCGCAGATTCGTCAATGGGTAATTGAGACGCCATTCCATCCTGAATTCGAACAGTCAATTCACGATGCGTACAAGCAATTAGCGGATGATCCGCAAGCCTCATTTGCTGTGCGTTCATCCGCAACGGCGGAAGATATGCCGGATGCCTCTTTTGCCGGACAGCAAGAAACTTTCCTTAATGTGCAGGGAATTGATGCGGTGATGATTGCCATCAAGCATGTTTTCGCCTCACTGTTTAATGACCGGGCCATTTCTTATCGGGTACATCAGGGGTATGACCATCGCGGCGTGGCATTGTCGGCGGGTATACAACGGATGGTGCGCTCAGATCTCGCCTCTTCTGGTGTTATGTTTACCATTGATACCGAGTCGGGTTTTGATCAAGTCGTCTTTATCACCGCCGCCCATGGGCTGGGGGAGATGGTGGTGCAGGGCGCTGTAAACCCTGACGAGTTTTATGTGCATAAACCGACATTGCGAAATGGCAATCCGGCCATTGTGCGCCGTAATATGGGGTCGAAAAAGATCCGTATGGTTTATGCCGAAAACAAGGAGCATGGTAAACAAGTCCAAATTGAAGATGTGCCAGATGCCCAACGCAATCGTTTCGCTCTGAGTGATGATGAAGTTGAAGCACTGGCCCATCAGGCATTGCTGATTGAAGAACACTATGGCCGCCCGATGGATATCGAGTGGGCGAAAGATGGCCATACTGGCAAGCTGTTTATCGTGCAGGCGCGTCCGGAAACGGTACGTTCCAATGAACAGGTCATGGAGCGCTATCAGCTAAATAATCAGAGTAATGTGCTGGTGGAGGGCCGTGCTATTGGCCATCGCATCGGTGCAGGGCCAGTTAAGGTCATTCACGATATCAGCGAGATGGATAGAATTCAGCCTGGTGATGTTCTGGTAACAGACATGACCGATCCTGATTGGGAACCCATCATGAAAAAGGCATCTGCCATCGTCACTAATCGTGGTGGGCGAACCTGTCATGCGGCGATTATTGCCCGTGAGTTGGGGATACCCGCAGTTGTGGGTTGCGGTAATGCCACTGACATCTTGCATGAAGGGCAAAATGTGACGGTTTCCTGTGCTGAAGGGGATACCGGCTATGTTTACCATGAGTTGCTCGACTTCTCTATTCAAAGCTCACAAGTCACTGAATTGCCTGATTTGCCTTTAAAAATCATGATGAACGTTGGTAACCCGGACAGGGCATTCGACTTTGCTCGCTTGCCAAATGAAGGGGTTGGGTTGGCGCGGCTGGAGTTTATCATCAACCGCATGATTGGTGTGCATCCTAAAGCCCTGCTGGAGTTTGATACTCAATCGCCGGCTATTCAGGCCGAAATCAAAGCTCTGATGAATGGTTATGACGATCCGGTTGAGTTTTATGTCGGCCGCTTAACTGAAGGGATTTCAACCTTGGGGGCGGCATTTTGGCCGAAACGCGTGATTGTGCGTTTATCAGATTTCAAATCTAACGAGTATGCCAATCTGGTCGGCGGGGAAGCCTATGAGCCACACGAAGAGAACCCGATGTTGGGCTTCCGTGGGGCGGGGCGTTATGTCGCAGACAGTTTCCGTGACTGCTTTGCACTTGAGTGTGACGCAGTTAAGCGGGTGCGCAATGTGATGGGCTTGACCAACGTCGAAGTGATGGTGCCTTTCGTGCGCACTGTGGCTCAGGCGGAGGCAGTCGTGGCGGAACTTGCCCGGCAGGGGCTTAAACGTGGCGAAAATGGCCTGAAGATCATTATGATGTGTGAAATCCCGTCGAATGCTTTACTGGCCGATCAGTTCCTTGAGCATTTTGATGGTTTCTCCATTGGGTCCAATGATATGACTCAGTTAACTCTGGGGCTAGACCGTGACTCTGGCGTGGTGTCAGCATTGTTTGATGAGCGCAATGAGGCAGTAAAAGCATTGTTATCAATGGCAATTCAAGCGGCTAAACGTCAGGGAAAATATGTCGGTATCTGTGGGCAAGGCCCATCAGATCATGAAGACTTTGCTTTGTGGCTGATGGAACAAGGGATTGACAGTTTGTCTCTTAACCCCGATACCGTGGTGCAAACCTGGTTAAGTCTGGCCGAGCATACTAAACATTGATCAGAGGGCGCTAACGGCAATATATTTATCATCCGCAGCTTAGGTTGCGGATTTTTTTGCTCTTGCCAGCAGTAATACAAATGATCGAAGTGAATCACTGTGGCTAACCCAGCTGTCATTTTAATTAAGCAGAATATAAAAAAAAAGCCCGTCTTAGGTGACAGGCAAAGACTACACACAGCAATACGTGTATTTGATTGCAGATATTTAAATAAGTCATTATTAGATGATTTATTTAAATTTTACAGGGGAAACACTAGTTGATAATAATAAGTAAATTCCGTGGGTTAGTCATTAAGAATCCTCTGAATATAATTGAATGTATATATTTATAATAAAAGTGATTTCATATTGTTATTAATGACGACTTTATTTAATCACTGATACGAACGGTTGTTTCAAATATAAATGTGAATATTTAAAAGGCTATTATTTATTGCCGGTAGCGGATGTTGCTGGATAATAGGGGTTCGGCAGCATAACCGCAAAACCCCTATTACATATCAAAGCTCTTCTAAATGTTTAACGACTTCGGTAATGCTTTCTTCGGGTTCCGGCGCTTCATTGACCCAAGCTGATGTCAATCGATAGGAGATAGCCAGCACGACTGGGCCAATAAACAAGCCAATCATGCCAAATGACAGCAAGCCGCCAATAACGCCGGACAGAATTAATATCATCGGCATATCTGCTTCCATACGAATCAGGTAAGGCCGCAAGACGTTATCCATTGTTCCGACGATACAACTCCATACCAGCAATATCGTGCCCCAGGTTGAGTCACCGGTCCAGTAGAGCCAGATGACCGCGGGGATCAGTATCAGCAGTGGCCCGAGTTGCGCCACACAGCAAATAAACATTAATACTGTAAACAACGTCGCGTATTGAATCCCGGCAATGGCCAGGCCAATCCCGCCCAACACGGCTTGTACCAATGCGGTCACTACCACCCCCAATGCCACTGCTCGAATCGCTTTTGCCGCCAGTACAACTACCGCATCACCGCGTTTATCAGCAGCCCGCACCGCAAAATGGCGGATACCCAAGCCGACCTGCTCGCCATGGAAATAGAGCAAAATACTAAACAGCACCATCAGTGCCAAATGAATCAAAAAATAGCCAATGTGAGCGGCTTGCGCGACCAACCAAGTTACGGAGGCACCGATATAGGGCTGAACTTTGGCGATAAGCACATTCCCGCCCCCCGCAATCAATGAATTCCAGCTGCTATACAACTTGTTGCCCACCATGGGTATTGATTTCAACCAGGTGACATCGGGTATTTTCAAATTAGAGGGGCTGGATGCCCACTGGATAAGCGGGCCGCTGTTCTCAACCAAGCTACTGACTAACAGTGCAATGGGGATAACAAACAGTAAAATCAGCAAGAGGGTCATAATAATGACGGCCAACCAGCGTTTGCCCCAAAGCACATTTTGTAGCCTAATCAGCAGCGGCCAAGTGGCAATGACCACCATGCCAGCCCAGGCAAAGCCCATAATAAAAGGCTGCACCACCCAAACACTGGCGATAATCATTATCATAATGAACATCACCCCAAACATCAGTTTAGGTAAATCGAGACGACGTAGTTGCGGGTAATTCATCAGAGGGTTCTCACTTCACAAATCATGGCAAGGTGGCCATCGCACTGTTTTCTCTTTACTCATTAGATTCTGCACTAATGAGGTATTTGCACCAATCTCATTAAGCCTTAGGAGTAATCATGGTGTATTTCCCCCGTTTTTAACAGATCACTTGAGTTTTACTCCTGCAATTTTATCTAAAAATGGCAAGGCGCTCGGCATAATATAAATTTGATAACAGGAAAAGTGTCTAAATAGCGCGCCTTGTTGATGTTTTGACTATTATTTGTGCAATATAAAATTTTGATACTGAATAGTTTATGACTGTATTTGACCTTAGCGGATAGCCATCACTTTCGCATCATTCTGTATTGGTATAAATCGTTCGACAAAGGTGATTGCTAGCAGATAATCTTTCAGCGAACAGTTCTTAAAACAAACACACTATAGATAGGGTCACACTAATGATCCCACAGATTTCTCAAGCGCCGGGCGTTATTCAATTGGTGCTGGATTTTTTGGATGCTTTGAAGCAAAACGGATTTACCGGCGATAACGCCACTAATTATGCCGATCGCCTGACAATGGCGACAGACAACAGTATTTATCAACTGCTGCCCGATGCTGTCATTTTTCCGCGTTCAACTGCGGATGTTGCATTAATTGGCCGTTTGGCCGGGCAGGAGAATTTTAAATCATTGGTCTTCACCCCACGCGGTGGCGGAACCGGGACGAATGGCCAGGCATTGAACACGGGTATTGTGGTGGATATGTCACGCCATATGAACCGGATACTCGAGATCAATGTCGAGCAAGGTTGGGTGCGGGTTGAAGCTGGCGTCATTAAAGACCAGCTTAATCAATACCTGCGGCCATTTGGCTATTTCTTCTCACCGGAATTATCTACCAGTAATCGCGCCACATTGGGGGGCATGATTAACACGGATGCCTCCGGTCAGGGCTCCTTGGTCTATGGCAAAACGTCCGACCATGTCCTTGGGCTGCGCGCTATTTTACTGGGTGGTGAGATGTTGGACACCCGCGCGATGCCGACGTCGCTGGCACAAACGATTGCGCAGGAGGATTCCGTCACCGGCCGAATTTACCAGACCGTGCTCAATCGCTGTCGTGACCAACGCGCGCTCATTCTGGAGAAATTTCCTAAATTAAATCGCTTCCTGACGGGTTATGACTTGCGTCACGTGTTCAGTGATGATCTGCAAATATTTGATTTAACTCGCATTCTAACCGGCTCTGAAGGTACGCTTGCCTTTATTGCCGAGGCGACATTGGATATTACGCCGCTGCCGAAGGTTCGCCGCTTAGTGAATGTGAAGTATGACTCTTTTGATTCCGCACTGCGCAATGCCCCTTTTATGGTGGAAGCCAAAGCGCTGTCGGTGGAAACCGTAGACTCCAAAGTCCTCAATCTGGCGAAAGAGGATATTGTTTGGCACTCGGTCAAAGAACTGATTACTGATGTTCCTGATAAAGAGATGCTGGGGCTGAACATTGTTGAGTTCGCTGGTGATGATAAGGCGCTGATTGACAGCCAAATGGAGTCCCTTTGTCAGCGGTTGGACGATTTAATGGCGGCCAGTGAGGGCGGGGTGATTGGCTATCAGATTTGCAGTGATTTAGCCGGAATTGAGCGTATTTATGGTATGCGCAAAAAGGCGGTAGGGTTGCTCGGAAACAGTAAAGGGCGGGCTAAACCTATCCCATTTGCCGAAGATACCTGTGTGCCGCCACAACATTTAGCCGATTATATCGTTGAATTTCGTCAATTATTGGATAGTCATCATCTGACCTATGGCATGTTTGGGCATGTAGACGCGGGGGTGTTGCATGTCCGTCCAGCACTGGATATGTGCTCTCCGCAGCAAGAAATGCTGATGAAGCAGATTTCGGACCAAGTGGTGCAGTTGACGGCGCGCTATGGCGGGTTGTTGTGGGGCGAGCATGGTAAAGGATTCCGTGCAGAATACAGCCCTGAGTTCTTTGGTGACGTGCTTTATCATGAATTGCGACAGATAAAATCAGCATTTGACCCCGATAACCGGCTCAATCCGGGGAAGATTTGCTCTCCATTGGGTAGCGATGCTCCGATGATGAAAGTCGACTCGCCGGATAAACGCGGCACCATGGACCGGCGTATTCCTTTGGATGTCAGAACCTCATTTCGTGGGGCGATGGAGTGCAATGGCAACGGGTTATGTTTCAACTTTGATGCTCGTAGCCCAATGTGCCCGTCAATGAAGATAACCGGTGACCGAATTCACTCGCCAAAAGGGCGGGCAACTTTGGTGCGCGAATGGTTACGGCTGCTATCCGAGCAAGGGGTTGACCCGGTGGCGTTGGAGAATGGGCTGGCGACTAAGCGGCCGAGTTTACGCGGGTTAATCGAAAAAACGCGAAATACCTGGCATGCCAGCAAAGGGGATTATGATTTCTCTCATGAAGTCAAAGACGCGATGTCCGGTTGCCTGGCATGTAAAGCTTGCTCGACGCAATGCCCGATAAAGATTGATGTGCCGGGGTTCCGCTCCCGCTTCTTGCAGTTGTATCACACTCGCTATCATCGTCCGCTGCGTGATTATGTTGTCGCGGGGGTGGAAGACTATGCCCCGTTGATGGCTAAAGCGCCCAAAGTGTTTAACTTCTTCCTCAAGCAACCTTGGGTTGGCGCGTTAAGCCGCAAAAGCATCGGCATGGTGGATCTCCCGCAGCTTTCCAGCCCAACATTGAAGCAGTCATTATCCGGTCATTATGCCAGCACTATGACATTGGAACAGTTGGAAAAACTGCCCGAGTCTGAGCGCAGCCAGCATGTCTTAATAGTGCAAGACCCCTTTACCAGTTACTACGATGCCCAGGTTGTGGCCGATTTTGTCCGGCTGGTGGAGAAACTGGGGTTCAATCCGGTATTGCTACCATTCTCGCCCAACGGTAAAGCGCAGCATATCAAAGGGTTCCTGCAACGTTTTGCCAAAACGGCGCGGAAAACCGCAGATTTTCTGAATCGCATTGCTTTATTGGGGATGCCAATGGTCGGGGTTGATCCGGCGCTGGTGCTGTGTTATCGCGATGAATATAAAGAGATTCTGGGTGATAGCCGGGGTGATTTTAATGTGCAACTGGTTCATGAGTGGCTACAGGTGGCAGTGGTTGAACTGCCCGAACAACAAATGACCGGTGAATCTTGGTATCTGTTCGGCCATTGCACCGAAACCACCGCACTGCCTGCCAGTAGCCAGCACTGGGCTTCGATATTTTCCCGCTATGGTGCTAAGCTGGAAAATATCAGCGTTGGCTGCTGTGGCATGGCCGGAACCTATGGTCACGAAGCAAAAAACATCGATAATTCATTAGGTATTTATGCATTATCCTGGCAGCAGGCATTGCAAAAGTTGCCGAGTAAACGTTGTTTGGCCACCGGTTATTCTTGCCGCAGTCAAGTTAAGCGCATTGAAGGCAACGGGCTGCGGCATCCATTGCAGGCGCTGCTTGAACTGGTTTAATGCTCGGCAAAGGCTATAACTCACTAATGAGAGGGATCGTGGATGTTATGGAAACGCACGGCGACACTGGAACAGCTAAATCAACAGAGCCAAGATTGCATGGTCGGGCATTTAGGCATTGAATTTACACGACTTTCCGATGACGAACTGGAAGCCACTATGCCGGTAGATAACCGGACAACGCAACCCTTTGGCCTGCTGCATGGCGGGGCGTCAGTGGTGTTGGCGGAATCACTGGGTTCAATGGCCGGGTATTTATGTACCACTGAGGGGCAGCATATAGTGGGGTTGGAGATCAATGCCAATCACCTGAAAGCCGTGCGGTCTGGAAAGGTTCGTGGTTGTTGTCGTGCTATTCATGTCGGCCGCCGTCATCAGGTTTGGCAGATTGAGATTTTTGATCAACAAAATCGCCTGTGTTGTACTTCCCGCTTAACAACTGCGGTGCTATCGCCCACGGAATAACCCTCAATAATACAAGTCTATATATTGCTCCGGGCTATTTGTTGGCCTGGAGCAATGTAAATCCCCCATCGTTTTCCTCTTATTTCGCCCCCTAATAATTTTGTTTATCCGATAAATGCGGCGAATCTCTCTGATAGGTTTCACCTGAGGGGGTTTTCAGCTAAAGTTAATGGAGAAATAGGTATTTTTTATGAATGTTTAAAAAGACAGGGGCTAACGATGATTAGCCTCTGATATAGCAAGGGATTCGAGCATCGCTGTCATAATTATTCTTTTATTTCATGGCGATAAAAGTGTACTTGTTTATCCAAACTTCTCCGGCCATCGCAGCATGCTCATTCGTTGCCGCCTCATTTGGGGGCTAAACGGCACTTTTCTTAATATCCCTGCAAAACAAACGGTTGAAGTGATAATTATTATCACTACCATTGTGAACAATCTGTGTTGATTTACTTATAATCAGCCAGCTAATCGTTAAGTGATTAAAGATAAGGTAGGGCATATGCAACAGGAATCAGTCGGGACGTTTTCCCTCGATGATAATGTTTGGCAAGGCGTTACGATAACAGACAGTGCAGCAGCACAAATTACGCGGCTCATGCAGCAAGACCCTGAAATAAAAGGGTTGCAGCTTGGGGTCAAGCAATCCGGGTGTGCCGGTTTTGCTTATGTCATGGATATGGCTAAGGAGCCAGCTAGCGACGCACTGGTTTTCGAGCAAGGTAGCGCCCGACTTTACGTGCCGTTGAAAGCGATGCCATTTATCGATGGCACCGAGGTGGATTATGTCCGCGAAGGACTCAATCAGATTTTTAAATTTAATAATCCTAAAGCTCAGCATTCCTGCGGGTGCGGCGAGAGCTTTGGCGTTTGAGCGATGTAAACGAAATGACACGAAGCAATGTAGAAGTTCCAGATGATGTGCAGGCTTGGGTCAGCGATGGTCGCTACAAAGAAGGTTTTTTTACACAACTTGCGACTGATGAGTTGGCTAAGGGCATCAATGAGGATGTCATTCGCGCCATTTCAGCCAAACGTAATGAACCCGAATGGATGTTGGAATTTCGTCTCGGGGCTTATCGAGGCTGGCTGGAAATGGAAGAGCCGCACTGGCTGAAAGCACATTATAAGAGTCTGGATTATCAGGATTACAGCTATTACTCGGCACCATCATGTGGCAGTTGTGATGATAGCTGTGATTCGCAGCCCGGTGCGGTACAGCAATCGTCTGCCGACAGCGCAGCACCACGAGACTTGTCTGAACACGAGATGAATGAGTACCTTACCGCTGAGGTGGAATCTGCCTTTGCCCAGCTAGGGGTGCCGGTGCGTGAAGGGTCTGAGGTGGCCGTTGATGCTATTTTTGACTCGGTTTCTGTGGCGACGACTTACCGTGGGAAACTGGCTGAACAAGGCATTATTTTCTGTTCATTCGGTGAAGCCATTCAGGAATACCCAGATTTAGTGCGCCAGTATTTGGGGTCCGTGGTTCCGCCCAAAGATAACTTTTTTGCCGCGCTAAATGCAGCAGTCGCCTCTGACGGCACCTTCGTCTACGTGCCCAAAGGTGTGCGCTGCCCAATGGAGTTATCCACCTATTTCCGCATTAATGCGGCCAAAACAGGCCAGTTTGAGCGCACCATTCTGATTGCTGACGAAGGCAGTTATGTCAGTTATATCGAAGGGTGTTCTGCACCAGTTCGTGATAGCTATCAATTGCATGCGGCGGTGGTTGAGGTCATTTTGCACAAAAATGCCGAAGTGAAATACTCGACTGTCCAGAACTGGTTTGCGGGGGCTGACAGTACCGGCGGCATTCTTAATTTTGTGACGAAACGGGCGCTGTGTGAAGGCGAGGGTTCCAAAATGTCGTGGACCCAATCTGAGACCGGCTCGGCCATTACCTGGAAATACCCCAGTGTGATTTTGCAGGGCGATAACTCCATTGGGGAGTTTTTCTCCGTCGCACTGACCAATGGTCATCAGCAAGCGGACACCGGCACCAAGATGATCCATATTGGCAAAAACACCAAATCAACCATTATCGCCAAAGGGATTTCCGCCGGACACAGCCAAAATACTTATCGTGGACTGGTAAAAATCTTACCCGGTGCGGATAACGCCCGTAATTTCACGCAATGTGATTCGATGCTCATTGGCCCGGATTCCGGAGCGCATACCTTCCCTTATGTGGAAGTGCGCAATAACACGGCGCAGTTAGAGCACGAGGCGACAACTTCAAAAATTGGCGACGACCAACTGTTCTATTGTTTGCAGCGCGGTATCAGCGAAGATGATGCCATCTCAATGATTGTTAATGGTTTCTGTAAGGACGTGTTCTCCGAATTGCCACTGGAATTCGCCGTCGAAGCACAGAAATTGTTAGCCATCAGCTTGGAACACAGTGTTGGTTAAGCGTGAGTTGAATCAGTATCCGCAGAGTTTTGCGCTTCTGCGCACCAAGGAAACCTATGTTAAGCATTAAGAATTTAAAAGTCAGTGTTGAAGGTAACGAGATTCTCAAAGGTTTGAATCTGGAGATCAAACCCGGTGAAGTGCATGCCATTATGGGGCCAAACGGCTCTGGGAAAAGTACCTTGTCTGCGGCGTTAGCCGGGCGTGAAGAATATGAAGTCACTGACGGTAGCGTGCTATTCAAAGGGAAAGACTTACTGGAGTTGGCCCCGGAAGATCGCGCGGGCGAAGGGGTTTTTCTGGCTTTCCAGTATCCAGTAGAGATTCCGGGCGTCAGCAACCATTTCTTCCTGCAAACTGCGGTCAATGCGGTGCGCAAATATCGCCAACAAGAACCACTGGATCGTTTTGATTTTGCCGATTTCATCGAAGAGAAAATTGAGTTGCTGAAAATGCCCGCAGATTTGCTGACGCGCTCAGTTAACGTGGGTTTCTCTGGCGGTGAGAAAAAACGCAACGATATCTTGCAGATGGCAGCACTGGAGCCTTCATTATGCATTCTGGATGAAACTGACTCCGGCCTGGATATTGATGCGCTGAAAATTGTCGCCAACGGGGTGAACTCGCTGCGTAATCAAGATCGCGCATTTATTATTGTCACTCACTATCAGCGTATCCTTGATTACGTCAAACCTGACTTTGTGCATGTGTTGTATCAGGGGCGAATTATTAAATCTGGTGATTTCACACTGGTGAAACAGTTGGAGGAGCAAGGCTATGGCTGGCTTACCGACCAACAGTAATATGCTGGAACAGCAGCGTATTCTTGAAAAACAGCGCACTGATGCCTTGATGCATTTTGGTCAACTGTTTAAACAGCACCAAAGTGGCAAGGGCGCTGAAGCTACGGCGCATTGGCAACAGGTGCTGACATTGGGTTTCCCCAGCATCAAGCATGAAGATTGGAAATATACGCCACTGGAGCGGTTACTCGCGCACAATTTCAGCTTTGCCAGCGCGGCGGAAGTCACGGCGGCTCAGCGGGATGATTTTTCGTTGATCAAAGATGCCCATCGTGTGGTTTTCATTGATGGGCGATATGCTCCAGAATTGAGTGACAGCGAATGCGGCCCTTACCAACTGACACATCTCACTGAAAATGCTCAGTTTCCGGCGGCTATTCAATCGGAAGTCTTTTTACATCTGACCGAAAGCCTGGCTCAGCAATGCTTACACATCCGGTTACCTGCCGGGAAACACAGTGATAAGCCGCTTTATCTGCTGCATATCAGTTCAGGCAATGGTTCTGATTTCGTGAATACCAGTCATTACCGTCACCATTTGGCGATTGAGGCGAGCGCACAGGCCGAGGTCATTGAGCATTTTGTTAGCCTCAATGAGCGGCCCCATTTTACCGGCGCGCGGCTGACGATTTCAGTGGGCGACAACGCCGAGTTGAGCCATTGCAAACTGGCATTTGAAGCTCCTCAAAGTTACCATTTTGCCCATAATGATATCGTCCTTAGCCGCGATGCGCGGGCTAGGAGTTATAGTTTCTTGCTCGGCGCAGGGCTAACCCGCCACAATACCAGCGCCCAGTTAAATGGTGAGGGCGCCACGTTATCCATTAACAGTCTGTTGTTGCCAATAGGGCGCGAAATTTGTGACACCCGCACTTATCTGGAACATAACAAGGGCTATTGTGAAAGCCGCCAACTGCATAAAACCATAGTGCGTGAGCGGGGGAAAGCGGTCTTTAATGGCATGATTAAAGTGGCTCAGCACGCACTAAAAACCGACGGTCAGATGACCAACAATAACTTGTTGCTGAGCAAGTTGGCTGAAGTGGATACCAAGCCCCAACTGGAAATCTACGCCGATGACGTGAAATGCAGCCACGGGGCCACCGTTGGGCGCATTGACACGGAGCAACTGTTTTATCTGCAATCGCGAGGTATCAATCAAGCGGATGCACAGCAAATGATTATTTTTGCTTTTGCTGCCGAATTGACCGAAGCCATCCACAATGAGTCCATTCGCAAAGTGGTGTTGGCACGAATTGCTGAGCGGCTGGCCAGGGAGACGCTATGAATTTCCCAATTGAACAGGTCAGAGCCGATTTTCCACTGCTTAGCCGTGAGGTTAATGGCCAGCCGCTGGCGTATTTGGACAGCGCCGCCAGCGCACAGAAGCCACAAGTGGTTATTGATAGAGAACTTAACTTTTATAGCGAAAGTTATGCGGCGGTGCATCGGGGTATCCACACCCTGAGTGCCGACGCAACCCAACAGATGGAGGCTGTTCGCAGTCAGGTTGCCGGTTTTATCAATGCCGCGGCGGTCGAAGAGATTGTTTTTGTTAAAGGTACGACTGAGGCCATTAATTTGGTGGCTAACAGTTATGGTCGCCATTACCTGCAAGCCGGTGACAGCATCATCATCACCGAGATGGAGCATCACGCCAATATCGTGCCTTGGCAGATGCTGGCAAAAGATATCGGTATTGAAATCCGTGTTTGGCCGCTGACGGCAACAGGTGAGCTTGAGCTCACCGCGTTGGCCAGTTTGATTGATAACACCACCCGATTACTGGCTATCACTCAGGTTTCCAATGTGTTGGGGACGGTGAATCCTATCAAAGACATCGTCGCGCAAGCTAAAGCTGCGGGCTTGGTGGTGCTGGTGGATGGCGCACAAGCCATCATGCATCAACCCGTGGATGTACAAGCGCTGGGCTGTGATTTCTATGTGTTCTCGGGCCACAAATTGTATGGCCCATCGGGTATTGGCATTTTGTACGGCAAGGGCGAATTATTACAGCAAATGCCACCATGGGAAGGGGGCGGCTCGATGATTAAAACCGTCAGCCTGACACAAGGCACCACATTTGCTGACGCGCCGTGGCGTTTTGAAGCGGGCTCGCCGAATACCGCCGGAATTTTGGGGCTGGGTGCGGCTATCAGTTATGTGAATCAGTTAGGTCTGACCCATATACAGCAGTATGAAGAGTCGCTGATGCAGTATGCATTGGAGCAACTGAGCCAGATCCCGAGTTTGAAAATTTACGGCCCGGCCAAGCGGGCAGGGGTTATTGCTTTCAATCTGGGCCAGCATCATGCTTATGATGTCGGCAGTTTCCTTGATCAATACGGGATTGCTATTCGTACCGGGCATCATTGCGCCATGCCGCTAATGGCGTTTTACCAGGTGCCGAGCATGTGCCGCGCATCACTGGCACTTTATAATACCCGCGAAGAAGTTGACCGGCTGGTCAGTGGGCTACAACGCATCGAAAAATTGCTGGGCTAAGCGCAGACAGTCCGCGACAATGCCCCCTGAAGCCGACTATCATTTTAGACAGTCGGCTTTTATTTTGGCGTTTATTCAAGAACAGGAAGCATGTTATGGCGGGTTTGCCAGATAAAGATAAATTGATTCGTAACTTTTCCCGTTGCTTAAATTGGGAAGAGAAATACTTGTATGTTATTGAGCTGGGCGCACAGTTGCCGCCGCTAACTGAGCAACAGCGCCAGCCCGAGAATCTTATTTCCGGTTGCCAAAGTCAGGTCTGGATCGCCATGACGCAGTCAACCGAGGGGCAGGTGATTTTTGCGGGTGACAGTGATGCCGCTATCGTCAAAGGTTTGGTTGCCGTGGTCTTTATTCTCTATCAGGGTTTGACCCCGCAACAGATCGTGGATTTGGACGTTCGGCCATTTTTTGCCGATTTAGCGCTAAGTCAGCATCTGACTCCCTCGCGCTCCCAAGGGCTTGAAGCCATGATTCGTGCGATTCGTGCGAAAGCGGCCACCTTAAAAACCCACTAAACTCCGCCAACATTTTGTGCTTTATTCATCGGTGACTGAGTATTTTTGCGTCATCAGTCACAGTATTAAAATGGTGAAATTTCAGCAGCTTAAATCAGGCATCATGCTGGGAAAAGCACAATAAATTACATTGTAACACCTTGATTTTTAGAGATATAAATTGCCTTTATAATAAGGGCTGTTACTATATGGTGGCCTTATTATTGGCTGCTAAAATTAACGTAGATAGCCGTGTAAACCGAATTTTAAGAAGTGATGTAGGAACTAAGCATGAAACGTGCATTAACTTTGATTGGTATGTTATTCGCAACTTGTCTGGCGGGAAGTATCACTGCTGCCAATGCGACCGAGTATCCTCTGCCACCAGCCAATAGTCGTCTGATTGGTGAAAATACTACTTATACCGTTCCAAATGATGGCCGTCCGCTTGAGGCTATTGCTGCCGATTATAAAATCGGTTTGTTGGGGATGTTGGAAGCAAACCCAGGTGCTGACCCGTATTTGCCTTTGCCGGGTTCAGTGTTAACTATCCCGACTCAGATGTTGCTGCCGGATACCCCACGTGAAGGTATCGTCATCAACCTGGCTGAACTGCGTCTTTATTATTACCCTAAAGACCAGAACAAAGTGATTGTGTACCCAATCGGTATCGGCCAGTTAGGGCGTAATACCCCAACCATGACCACATCTGTCAGCCAGAAGATCCCGAACCCAACCTGGACACCAACAGCCAATATCCGTAAGCACTACCTGGCTGACGGCGTCACCTTACCAGCCGTCGTTCCTGCGGGGCCGGAAAACCCTATGGGCCTGTTTGCCATGCGTTTGGCTGCGGGTGGTGGTGAGTACCTGATTCATGGTACTAACGCCAACTTTGGTATCGGCATGCGTGTTAGCTCGGGTTGTATTCGTTTGCGCCCAGGTGATATTGAAGCGCTGTTCAAATCAGTACCTAAAGGTACTCGCGTGCAAATCATCAATGAGCCAGTCAAATATTCCGTTGAACCCGATGGTAAACGTTATGTGGAAGTTCATCAGCCATTGTCTCGTGTAGACAGTGATGACCCACAAACAATGCCAATTGCAATCAGCAGCAGCCTGCAGAAGTTTATTAACGACGGCCAGACTGATGCGCAAGTAGTTCAGGAAGCGATTGTACGCCGTGCTGGCATGCCGGTTATCGTAACCGTAGGTGAGACTGCCCCTGCGCAAGCTCCGGCTGCTGTAGCGCCTCAGGGCGAGCAACAGGCCCAACCGCAGACTGAAGAACCCTCTGCTGAACCAGCAATCCCTAAATTGGTCCAGCCAGGCCCGGTTTACTCCGCTGCAAACTAAGTCTTAAGCAGTGCTATTTTTGCCACGACAGCCATCAAGGTGTCGTGGCAAAATTTTTTATAGCACTTGTGTACTGTGAAATGCGTCGATGATGACCATGTCGTAAGGACAGACAGAGGATTTCAGGGAAGGTAACAATCAGAACGAGTTTCTACGAGGCAAAAAAAATGGCGCACAATGTGCGCCATTTTTCATTCAGGAAGTAATATTACTTCTTGTAAGCGTGAGCTTGGTTGTCAAGACGTTGGTTAGCACGTGCTGCATCGTCTTTAGCTGCTTGAACGTCTGAACGGATTGCGTTCACGTCGTTGCTCAGTTGGTCAACTTTAGCGTTCAGAGTCTGAACGTCAGAAGACAGTTGATCGATTTTAGCATTGCTTGAACAACCAGCCAGCATAGTAGAAGCCAGAATTACCGCGCCCAGTACAAGTTTAGTACGATTCATTATTAACACCCTCTAGATTAAGTTAATCTCCATGTAGCGTTACAAGTATTACACAAAGTTTTTTCGAAAGAGAATAAATTTTTAGTATTAGAGGGGTTTATTTTGATCGTTCGCTCAAAGAAGCATCTTGTTTTAAAAAAAAGTTAAAAAAACGAGGCAAAACAGCCGGATTCTTTCAGATAAGTCCTACTCAGAAAAATGGCTTTAGTGGGCTTGGGGTAAAATGGACTTTCGAAAAGTTTATTTTGACGTGTTTAAAAAGAAAACGCCGCTATTGAAAGCGGCGTTTTTAATTAGCGTTTGGTCGTGCGTTACGATTATAAAACGTGCACGGAAGAAGTATTGGTGGTGCCACTTGGCACTAATGCGCCAGAAACCATAATGACGACGTCACCTTTTTGTGCCAGACCGCTAGCCAGAGCGGCTTCTTTACCGATACGGTAGAAGTCATCTGTTGAAGCAATCTCATTGACCAACTGAGTCATCACACCTTTGGTCAGAATTAGCTGACGTGCAGTGGTGTCATTAGTGGTTAGCGCCAAAATGGTGGCCGTTGGGAAGTATTTACGTACTGATTTGGCAGATTTACCGCCGCCAGTCGCTACAACAATTACTTTGGCTTCCAGTTTTTCTGCGGTTTCTACCGCACCACGGCAAACGGCTTCAGTAATACGCATTTTGCGGTTGTCGTTCAGCGATTCGATGCGGCTAGGCATGATACGGTCTGTACGCTCACAAATGGTCGCCATGATGGTGACAGACTCTAATGGGTACTTACCCTTAGCACTTTCACCAGACAGCATCACGGCATCTGTACCGTCGAGAATGGCGTTAGCAACGTCGCCAGCTTCTGCGCGGGTAGGGCGTGGGTTTTTGATCATGGAATCGAGCATCTGAGTTGCAGTGATAACAACTTTACGTGCGCGGTTACATTTCTCAATCATCATCTTCTGCGCGAAGATAACTTCTTCAACCGGGATTTCAACACCCAGGTCACCACGGGCAACCATGATACCGTCGGATGCTTCCAGGATTTCGTCGAAGTTATTCAGACCTTCCTGGTTTTCAATCTTGGAGATGATTTGGATGTGCTCGCCACCATGAGCTTTCAGGTGTTCGCGAATTTCCAATACGTCTGAACGTTTACGGATAAAGGAGGCCGCAACGAAGTCCACACCTTGCTCACAACCAAAGATCAAGTCAGCTTTATCTTTTTCAGCCAATGCTGGCAGTTGGATAGAAACGCCTGGCAAGTTAACGCCTTTGTTTTCACCCAAATCACCGTTGTTCAGCACTTTACAGACCACAGTGCTTTCAGTGACTTCAGTCACTTCCATGCCGATCAAACCATCGTCAACCAACACGGTGTTGCCAATTTTCAGGTCAGCGGCAAAACCCGGGTAGGTGACAGCAACGATGTTGTTGTTGCCAATCACACTTTGGTCTGTCGTGAAAGTGAAGGTTTGACCTGCAACCAGAGCCGCGTCTTTGCCGCCTTCCAATTTCATGGTGCGGATTTCAGGCCCTTTGGTGTCCAGCAAGATACCGGCTTTCAAGCCAGTTTTTGCCATAACAGCACGGATATTCTTGATACGTTGACCATGTTCTTGATAGTCACCGTGAGAGAAGTTCAAGCGCATAACGTTCATACCTGCATTCAGCAGGTTCGTCAGCATTTCTTCGGATTCAGTTTTTGGGCCGATAGTACAAACAATTTTAGTCTTTTTCATGACGGATTTTTTCTACAAGTTGTGATGGATAAAAAGCGAATGTTCCGTTATTTACAGCAACGGAGTGAGATTTGATTAGTGTCTGGTGTAGCGAAACGTGACCAAGAAGCAAAGCATTACTAAGAATAGATGACAGTTGCGGAAATTGAGCGGAAAACTTTAGCACGAGGCTAAACGCATGATCGGTATACGATGGCGTAAATGTGAGTTGTATTTTTTTAGCGTATCGGCAGATCAAGATGCTGAAACCATTCAACTGAAACGACGGTTCGTATTATAAGCGGTAAGTAATGGGAAATGAAATAGAAAACAGAAACTCATTGCCGTTTTTTATAAAAACGGGCCATTAGTCGCGCAAACTCTTACAATAATGCCGGGGTTGTTGCGCAACAAAAAAAAATTTTAACAATTTTAACAAGTAAACGCATGAATTTTGTAGAAAGCCATGTGAGTTATTTAAGGGATTCGAACAAGGGAGTGATTAACGGGAGAGAAAATCGAGAATAACGAAATGGTGCGTTCTAATGGACTCGAACCATCGACCCCCACCATGTCAAGGTGGTGCTCTAACCAACTGAGCTAAGAACGCATAGGAGACTATCAATCTGATATTGCTGAAAAGTACCAGAGAGTGGTGCGTCCGAATGGACTCGAACCATCGACCCCCACCATGTCAAGGTGGTGCTCTAACCAACTGAGCTACGGACGCGCATTATACTCTTAGCACTTCGGGTAACACGATATGTTGGTGCGTCCGAATGGACTCGAACCATCGACCCCCACCATGTCAAGGTGGTGCTCTAACCAACTGAGCTACGGACGCACATTCTACCGGGTAGCTTACCCCTGACTTCTACTCTTATTACCAACCATCATTGCCTGACAGCGGGGACGAATATTAACGAGCCGCCCGTCTGCTGGCAAGGGGAAAAACGTAATATTCACCGCAAACTCACGTAATTGCTGCGCTTTTACTCATTGCGCTGTTTTTTTCTCCATCTTTTCTCATTTACTTGGGCATTAACTGCCGGCATCGGCTCCAGCAATTAATGCCCAGAATAATGGGCTATTAGTGTGCGGCTTTTTGTAGAATCAAAGCGGCTGGCTGTTTTTGTAACCAACGGATACGCAACGCCATTAATATGGCCGCCGAGGTGAGGCCGATAACGAACCCAATCCAGAAACCACTTGGCCCCATAGCCGGCACAATATAATCGGTCAGCCCCAGTATATAACCACTTGGAAGCCCCAGTAGCCAATATGCAGTAAAGGTAATAAAGAAGATTGAGCGAGTATCTTTATAACCGCGTAATACACCGCTGCCGATCACCTGAATAGCATCCGATAATTGGTAAAGCGCCGCTAGCAGCATAAGATGTGAGGCCATCACCACGACTTCAGGCGTTTTGTTATACAGCAGGGCAATATGTTCACGAAACACCACCGTAAACACTGCGGTGACACACGCGAGCATTAAACCCACCGCAATACTGGTATAAGCGGCCACTTTGGCATTTTCAACAGACCCTTGTCCGAGGCGAAAGCCCACGCGAATGGTCGCCGCGACACTCAGTGACATCGGCAACATAAACATTAATGAGCTAAAGTTGAGTGCAATTTGGTGCCCAGCCACGGCGACAATACCCAGCGGTGAAACCAACAAGGCCACAACGGCGAACAAGGTAACTTCGAAAAACAGTGCCAGCGCCACGGGCAATCCAAGGCCACCAAGGCGTTTCATCACCTGCCAGTCTGGTGCAGCAAACCCTTTTTCCAGCTTGATATCTTGCTGTGAGCGGGCGCGAGTGACATACCAGCGCATCATCAGGAACATCACCCAGTAAACGGTCCCGGTGGCTACGCCGCACCCAACGCCGCCTAATGCCGGCGCACCAAACTTACCGTAGATGAAAATATAGTTAATCGGAATATTGACCAGTAAGCCAATAAAACCAATGACCATCCCAGGTTTGGTTTTGGACAACCCTTCACACTGATTGCGTAATACCTGGAAAAAGAGGTAGCCGGGCGCACCCCACATAATGGCATGCAAGAAACCAACCGCTTTATCGGCCAGCACCGGGTCAATATTGTGCATCTGCTTAATGACGTGGTCGCTATTATAGATAACCACCATAATGAGCAGTGAAACACATAATGCCAGCCAAAACCCTTGCCGGACCTGATGAGCAATCTGGTTGCGTCGCCCTGAGCCATTAAGTTGCGCGACGGTGGGTGTCAGTGCTAACAATAATCCGTGACCGAATAAAATTGCCGGTAGCCAGATGGAGGTTCCCACCGCCACGGCAGCCATATCTGTCGCACTGACAGAACCGGCCATTATAGTATCAACCACGCCCATGGCAGTTTGGGACAATTGCGCGATAACAACAGGAATAGCGAGAGCCAATAAGCTACGCGCTTCGACGATATACTTCTGCACGTATGCACCTTTTTCTACCCGTTGCCCTTCAATATGCAGGGAACCCTGACTCATCCCAATCACTTAGCTACCTAAGTTTCAGGGAATTTGCTCGGTTGCCGCTAGTCTGCATCTCGACGTGACTGGGGTATAACCTAGTTATAATTTCAACAACGACTATTTATCGCACTGAGCAATAAATAAAATAGCGGGAAAACGTCATACTCTTGCAGCATAAAGAGTACAAAAGATTGTACCTTCTCACCGAGCTTAAGCAATCCTTGTAATTAAATATCAACTAAATACCTCGAATTCAGATTTTTAGTGTAAGTGGTTTGGTTTTCCTTATCTTCTGAGGCAAAATTAGCGTAATGACATTTTCTTTCTATAGATAACAGACAAGAGGCATGGCGTATGTTTACCGGTATTGTCCAAGGCACCGCGCCAGTGGTTGCCATCGAGGAAAAGTCCAACTTCCGCACCCATGTGGTAGAAATGCCAAGTGAGATGTTACCTGAATTAGCCTTAGGGGCTTCTGTGGCCCACAATGGTTGCTGTTTGACAGTGACAGAAGTTGACGGGAATCGAGTCAGCTTTGATTTAATGAAGGAAACCCTGCGTATTACCAATTTGGGTGATATTAAAGTTGGCGATGTGGTTAATCTGGAGCGGGCGGCTAAATTCAGTGATGAAATTGGCGGTCATCTTATGTCCGGACACATTATTTGTACTGCTGAAATAGCCAAAATATATACATCAGAAAATAATCGTCAGATCTGGTTCCGGATGCCAAATGTTGACTTGATGAAATATGTATTACACAAAGGCTTTATTGGTATTGATGGCATCAGCCTGACTATTGGTGAAGTAGTGGGAAACCGTTTTTGCGTACATTTAATTCCAGAAACGCTGGCACGCACCACTTTGGGTAAAAAGCGCCTGGGGCATCGGGTGAATATTGAGATAGATCCACAAACACAGGCGGTTGTGGATACCGTTGAGCGCGTCTTGGCGCAACGCGATATAGATCAGATGGTCGTGGCCGCAGAAAAAGCTGTTCGAGAATAGAATAATAAAAAGCAGGAGGCGATTCCTCCTGCTTTAAGAAATAACGTTTCAAGAGATTAACGCGGAACGCGAATACCGCCGTCTACCCCATTTGGGCTGAATAATACCTGCCACAATTGAATGTCTCTGGCGCGGAATGCACCCGCACAGGCATTCAGATAATAGCTAAACATCCGCTCAAATCGCGGCGAGTAATTCTCCGCTAAAGTCGGCCATGCGGCTTGGAAACGTTCATACCACGCCATCAGTGTTCGGTCATAATCAGCCCCGAAATTATGCCAGTCTTCCATGATGAAATAAGGCTCACTGGCTTTTGCTATATGCTGTACTGAGGGCAGGCAGCCATTGGGGAAAATATATTTATCAATCCACGGGTCAACACTCAAATCAGTCCGATTAGCCCCGATGGTATGCAACAAGAATAATCCGTCAGGTTTCAAATTGCGTTTAACCACATCAAAGTAGGTGCGATAGTTTTTTGGCCCGACATGTTCGAACATTCCCACAGAGACAACGCGATCGAATTGCTCATTTAGATCACGATAATCCTGCAATAAAATAGTGACATCCAAGCCTTCACAACGTTTTTGCGCTAATTTTTGTTGTTCAGCTGAAATAGTTACACCGGTGACTGACACCCCGAAATGGCGGGCAGCATATGCGGCAAGCCCGCCCCAGCCACAACCTATATCAAGCAACTTCATGCCCGGCGCTAATTGCAGCTTCTCACCGATCATCTGCAATTTGTTTTCCTGAGCTTGCTCAAGTGTCGTCGCATCTTTCCAATAAGCGCAAGAATATTGCATATTCGGGTCGAGCATGAGGCTGAACAGATCATTACCCAGGTCGTAATGTTCTTTACCGACAATCCAGGCTCTTTTCTTTGACTGCAAATTGATAATACGGGCGGCAGCAATCCGTAAAACATCTTTGAAATGGTGTGGAAGTTGATTTTCTAAGCCAGCTCTGAGAACCCGCTGGAAGAAAATATCCAGCCGGTCACATTCCCACCAGCCATCCATATAACTTTCACCTAATGCCAAAGATCCTTCTTGTAATACCCGCTTAAAGAAGTCTGGGTTATTAACTTTAATGTCGAAGGGGCGTGAGCCATTGATTTCAATATCAGCCCGGCTCAGCATTTCTTGAACAATGCGGAACCACGGATTTTCTTGAATACTCTGGTCTTCTATACAGGATGAACTCATAGCTTCTCCATCACTTTCTTCTGACTTATGACCCGCGCAATTCACTTTTACACGCGAATACATACCAATAAAGTTGGTGTCTGGTATCCATTACGGATATACCCTTTGTACTTGAAGTTGCAGCGGTATTTGCGGCTCTCACCATCCGAATCACTTGCTTATGCAAGCTATCGGATTGATGAACCTCACCAGAGGCCCACCCAAAGAGCCAATTCAAGCGCCGTTCAAAAGGGTTTGTAACCCACTTGTTATTCGCTTACTGCCTGGCTGCAACCTCAATGACTTTGAGTAAAAGAGGAAGATTAAGAAGAAACCCTAATTTAGGGTGACTCATCCATAAGAGTAAATGTGACGCAATCCACGCGCTCAGAAAGTGCTTAAGATAATGCTTTTTTTTAATGATATTCTAATCGGTTTTATCGAGTATAGGCTTGCCGGGATGCTTTCTCAATAATAAATCGCCCCCGGCCTCGATGTTCCTTAGTGACTATTTCTATTGAGAATTATGACTCCGCGCAATTATAGTCAGCACTGTTAGTATGGCTTTTTTCTTTCTTTAACGCGTAGCAATGGATGCCATAACCCAATGCAGCCAAAACGACCGTCGATAGCATCACGGTGACGGTAGCCAGTAAGGGCTGGCTGATATAGGCCGAAACCAACATGCTGGCAATAAAACACAAGCCCAGTTGCAGCGTATTTTGCAAGGCGGCCGCTTTGCCCGTATTGGCCGGAAAGGGCATTAATGCATTTGCTACGATAATAGGGTAGCAGGCACCATTCACCAGCGCCATTAAGCAGAATGGAATAAGTAAGGTAATCAGTGTAGGCGTGGTCAACGTTGCGATCAGATAGAGCGCAATCATGCTGAGAGCATAACCGGCTAACAACCACGGTAGCAGGGTGTTGCCTTTCATTCGGCTCAGTGCTGCGCGGCAACTAAATCCCCCCAACAGGAAAGCTAATGTCTGTGGAACATAACTCAAGCCAATGACATTCGGGCTATATCCCATATCACCTAAAATAAACGGAGATCCGGTTAGCCAGGCGAAAAATCCTGCGCTGCATGCAGCAAACATCATCACGTTGCCGCTGAAAGTCGGGAATTTGAGCAACTGCCAGAAACTAAGGGCAGTTTTGCTGTTAGTTGCGCTGTCTGACGCGGTCTTTTTCCGCTCTTTAAGCAATGCAGTCGGGATAAGCAATAGCAATGTGGTTATCAATAAAACTACAAAAATTGACCGCCAACTGAAGTGGTTTAATAACCACGCGCCCAGTAATGGGGCCAGCGCCGGGGATAGCGCCACTAATGGCATAATGGTCGCAAACACCCGGTTGGCCTTGCCGTCACGATAGCGATCTACGACCAATGCTTGCCAGCTCACGGCGGCAGAACAGACACCAATTGCTTGAATAAAACGCAGAACCAGTAATTGTGTTGCCGTTTCAACCCATAAAATCCCCAGACAGCCAATGGCAAATAAACTCAACCCTGCTAACAACACGGGTTTACGGCCTAATTTATCAGAAACTGGCCCCCAGACGAGCTGGGCGATAGCGAAACCGGCGAGAAAAATGCTGAGACTGGCACTGATAAAACCGGCGGAGGTTTGCAGTTCTTGCTGCATGGCGCCAAAGGCGGGCAAATACATATCGGTCGCCAGGTAGCCCAACATGCTCAAACCGGCGAGATAGAACATGAAACTTGAAGACGTTTTCATTCTTTATTTCTCTTTATATCCTATGTCCTTGAAACCGCAGGGGATAGCTCTGCTCGTTATTCGGCTCGCCCTCGAGCCTTAGCTCCACGAGATCGCGGCAAGCCGTGCGCCAATCTGCGCGTCACTGATTGGCATGCAATCAACTGATTTATATCAGTTAATTTTATTTAATAAGCTTGCTATCTATCTGCTGCCTCAATGACTTTGGCTAAATTATAATTTTGCAGGCAAAAATTTTGTCATTGAAATTAATGGCGGGGGGCATTCTATCCGGCGAGATATTCTGTTGTGAAACGGTAATATTTGCGACATGCTATCAAAAAAATTGATATCAATTATTTCGTGTGCGTGAGGCGAAAAATCATGTGGTCAGAATATTCATTGGATGTGGTGGATGCAGTTGCGCGTACAGGAAGTTTCAGCGCAGCCGCACAAGAATTGCACCGAGTGCCGTCTGCGGTCAGTTATACCGTGCGCCAATTAGAGGAATGGTTGGCTGTGCCCTTATTTACGCGGCGTCATCGGGACGTAGAATTGACTGAAGCGGGCCGGGTTTTTATCAAGGAAGCCCGAGATGTTATCAAAAAAATGAATAGCACACGCCGCCAGTGTCAGCAAGTCGCGAATGGTTGGCGCGGGCAATTAAATATCGTGGTCGATAAAATCGTCAAACCACAACGTAGCCGTCGTTTAGTGCAGGATTTTTATCGCCATTTCCCCGATATCGAACTGCGAGTGCGTTATGAGGTGTTTAATGGTGTCTGGGATGCGCTGGTGGATGGGCAGGCTGATATGGCGATTGGTGCAACTCGCGCTATTCCTGTTGGTGGGCGGTTTGTCTTTCGCGACATGGGTTTCTTGACCTGGCTTTGTGTGGTGAGTGTTAATCACCCCTTAGCCCATTTAACCGGGCCGCTTAATGATGACCAGCTGCGGCCTTATCCCTCATTGTGCCTGGAAGATACGGCGCGAAATTTGCCGAAACGAGATACTTGGACATTAGATAACCAACAGCGATTGGTCGCACCGGATTGGGCGACGGGAATCGACTGTTTGTGTGAAGGGTTATGTATCGGAATGGTTCCTGCGCATATGGTATCTCCATTGATTCAACAAGGGAAATTGGCGGTATTAACACTGACAGAACCCCTGCCTGACAGCCCGTGTTGCTTGACGTGGGATCAGAATAATCACTCACCGGCCTTAGCATGGATGCTGGCGTATTTGGGTGACAGTGTCACGCTAAATAATGAGTGGTTAAAAGATGATAATGATGTCACGTAGGGCGGCGGGCAGCAGGATTAGCTGCCGGTAGCATGCGGCGCTACCGGCATAGGCAAGATTAACGGCGATAATCGCGGAATGGGCCATCAGCAACAGACCGGCGCTCAACCAACTTAGGATGCACTTCAATTGTTTGCGGGTCTTCGCGTTTACTGATAATACGGTCGAGCAACATGGCAAAAGCGGTTTCGCCCAATCTCTCTTTTGGCTGATGAATTGTGGTCAGCGCAGGTGAGAAATACCGGGCATTACGGACATTGTCATAGCCAATCACCGAAATATCTTGTGGCACCCGCAGGCCCAACTCATCCGCAGCACATATTGCGCCCATGGCCATAATATCGCCGCCACAGAACACCGCGGTCGGGCGATGTTTTTGTGTCAGAATTTGGTGCATGGCCTTATAACCGGATTCGGGTTCAAAATCGCCCTGAACCACCCACTCATCACGTAATTCGATATTGGCTTCCTCTAGTGCTTTCAGGAAGCCCTGATGGCGACCACCGCCAGTATTACGGGATAATTGGCCAGGAATAGCGCCAATATCTCGATGACCGCGCTCAATAAGATAACGGCCGGCTAAATAGCCGCCTTCAAAAGCATTATCAATAATCGAGTCGGTAAAATCACCGCGAGCAGTACCCCAGTCCATCACAACCATGGGGATATTGCGATAATCTTCTAACATTCCCAGTAATTGCTCAGGATATTCAGAACACATCACCAATAATCCATCGACACGTTTTTGCGCCAGCATGGCCAGATAGGCTTTTTGTTTATCCAGATTATTATGTGAATTACATAAAATCAGGGTGTAACCTTTGCTATAACAGCTATTTTCAACTGCTTCGATCACCTCAGCGAAATAGGGCGCTTCACTGGATGTTGCCAACAAGCCAATTGATTTCGTGTGATTCACTTTCAAGCTACGGGCCACAGCACTGGGCGAATAATGCAGCTCTTTAATGGCCGCCCACACTGCGGCCTTAGTATTTTCGGCGACGAAACGAGTTTTATTGATAACGTGCGAAACGGTGGTGGTAGACACACCCGCGTGTTTGGCCACATCTTTAATCGTTGCCATAAAAAGAATGACTCCTAAGCTCACCTGTTACAACAGGTCAGTATTATGTTAATCGTTTGCCTGCATGACTCGAACACCGCTCAGACAGAAACACAATAGTGGGCTGGAGAGCGAAGTCAGATGGTCGTCTGAGAGTATTTATTGGACGTTATTAGTCGGCATACAGTTATGAACTGCGAATTTTGGCTGATCTGGAGGAAAAGTGGAAGAGGTAATCAATGTTATAAAGTGCGTAATGAGCACAAGATTTTTTTTCTTAACTGTGGGAAAATAATTTAACGCACTAATTATGTGCCTTTACCCTACTATACTCTCAATAATGCGGGTAGCAGGAAGGTGGCAAGCGGATGAATCTCGGTGAGTTTACTGTCGTAAATGATTCGGATGATTGCGCGTAGCCAACACCATTGCTACTGAAAGTATGATGAGTATAAAAATTAACCGGCTGAGGAGTTGTTATGGATACCAATCTGAAAATGTCGCTGATTACGACTGTTGGTGCGCTGGCAATGATTATTGCTTTTAGCTTCGTGGCGGTCATGAATTAATTAAACCGCTTGCCGGTGTGAAGTGATAAGTAGGGCGGTTAATCCGCCCTTAATTATGTCTAGAGAAATACCCGCCATCTTTCAAAATACAGGGTTGCTGGTCGCCTCACTCACCCAACTCATTGTGTTATTTCAATTCCTTGGGCTTATTTTATAACCACCTATCTGCAACTTGAAATCTATTGGGTATCACGTCAACACGATTGACTATTTCTTTTGCTGAATTAGGCTAAATTTTTCTCAACGAAAGACCAATTCACCAGCGCCCAGAAGTTCTCCAGATATTTTGGTCGCGCATTACGGTAATCAATATAGTAAGCGTGTTCCCATACATCTACAGTCAACAGCGGCTTATCTTGGGTCGTCAGCGGTGTGGCGGCATTGGATGTACTGACAATAGCCAGAGTGCCATCCGCTTTTTTGACCAGCCACGTCCAGCCCGCACCAAAGTTTTTCACTGCTGCATCAGTAAATTGCGCTTTAAATTCAGCGAAAGAACCGAAGGATTTATTAATGGCCTCGGCGACTTTGCCTGTTGGCTCGCCACCACCATTAGGTGACAAACAGTGCCAATAAAAGGTGTGATTCCAGACTTGAGCTGCATTATTAAAGATGCCGCCGCTGGAGGTTTTGACAATCTCTTCCAGGCTTTTACCGGCAAACTCGGTATCTTTAATCAGATTATTGAGGTTGACCACATAGGTGTTGTGGTGCTTGCCGTAATGGTATTCCAGCGTTTCAGCAGAAATGTGCGGTTCCAGTGCATTTTGTGCATAAGGTAATGCCGGTAATTCAAAAGACATAGCTCTCTCCTTTCGGGGTTGCTCAGGGTGTTTGCTCCTCAAATCCGATCATTAGCAATCGCTAAGAAGGGTGAGGGGCGGTTAAAATCGTAATTGTTGTATTTTTGTTGTGGGTATTAATCTTAACAACTTTCTACAGGAATGACAGATATAACCATACAGTTTGATGGGGAATGGCTGAAGGTTAGACACTGAAATAATGTCATTGAAGGGCCGCGCACCCAATAGGCCACTGGGTGCGGATTGCGAGATTAGCGGATGGTTTTTGGTGTCACGACGCGACGAGCGCCGACATAATGATCTTGCCAATAGTCATTATTGAGCATACTGATGCGAATTTCTTCCCCGGTTCGTGGGGACTGAATAAATTTACCATTGCCTAAATAAACCCCGACATGATCAGCAACACCGCGGTTGGCTATATTGAAGAATACTAAATCACCACTTTCTAATTCAGCCCGTTTTACCGGAGCGGCATCACGTAAATGATACATTTCATTCGCTGTACGTGGCATTTTTATTCTGATGACATCTTTATAGGCATAATAAATAAGCCCGCTGCAGTCAAAACCTGTATTAGGCGAGGTGCCGCCCCAACGATAAGGTTTGCCGACTTGCTTCATCAGTTTACTCATTGCGGTCTGTTTGGCGTGCTGGTAGCGTTTTTTATGTGCAGGAGTGAGCTTTATTTTATTATTTGCCGCTAATTCGGTATCAGCTTTACCTTGGGCCTTATTTCGGTGACGGCCATAAGCGACTTTTTCTGTTTTGCTCACGGCGGCTTTTTTATTAGCCGCCGTTTTAATAGGAGATGTTTTATTCGCCACCGTTTTATTGTTATTTAATTTCTTATTGGCGGGTTTACTAACTTCTTGCGCTTTCTTCTTAATGGTTTTGCTGGCTGTGGCGGCTGTTTTTTTCTTATCGCTGTTGGTCGTTGTTTTATTTGCGCTGTTTTTACTGGCGGTTTTATTGTTATCAACTTTAGTTTTTTTGATGTTTTTATCAGCTTTACGTTTTTTACGATCATCAGGGCTGGCCTGACTGATTTGACCTTTTTTTTGCTCAGCCGAGACGTGAGCCTGCGGCGACGCATGCGCGAGGTTTAGAAATAGCTGGGTAAACAGCAGCACAAACAGCGTAAGTATTAAACGCATAATAACGCTACCAACCTTAGCCCTGAAATGAATATGAAGAGTTACAGTATTGCCGAAACTCACGATATAAAAAAGCACAGAGATACAGGATTCTAGTCGATATTGTGAGAAAACGTTAATGGCGTCGCAATTGTCGATTTTTCACACGGCCTCTGGCCTTAAATCAACCATACGTCAACGGGTTAACCCGCCGGTATTTTTGGTATCTCACAATGAAGATAATAATGAAGTGAGGGGATCAAAAATGTTATTCTAAATGCACATATTTGTAGCTGGCACTATAACTATTCACTGGCAGCATAAAGCCCCTGCAAAAGATGGCGTTTTATTCTAGCCGTGACAGTCGCTACAATAGGCCGGACGCAATAATAAAATAGCCCTAATGGATAGGTTCTAAGTATTGTAGCCACAAAATGGCTTGAGGAAGCAAGAAATGACGACGATTGATAAAATTCAGCGCCAGATAGCAGAAAACCCAATCCTGCTTTACATGAAGGGCTCACCTAAGCTGCCAAACTGTGGTTTCTCTGCTCAGGCTGTGCAGGCGCTATCAGCTTGTGGTGAACGCTTTGCTTATGTTGATATTCTGCAAAACCCAGATATTCGTGCTGAGCTGCCAAAATATGCTAATTGGCCAACATTCCCTCAGCTATGGGTTGATGGTGAGTTGGTCGGCGGTTGCGACATCCTGATGGAAATGTATCAGCGTGGTGAGTTGCAACAGCTGCTGAAAGAAACAGCCGATAAATACCGTGCGGAAGAAGAAAAACCCGCAGCAGAGTAATGTGCTGATTGGTCAGCACAACAAACAAAAGGTGGCTTTCAGGCCACCTTTTTTATCATGAAATCTCTATTTATTCTGGCACCATATTACTCTGACTCACCCGCCGGGACTGGCCAGCCGCCCAACTTTTTCCAGCGATTGACTAACTCACAGAATAATTTTGCTGTTTGCATTGTATCGTACAAAGCAGAATGCGCCTGGCTACTATCAAACGCAATACCTGCCGTCAGACAGGCTTTTGCCAACACAGTTTGCCCCAGAACTAGCCCACTGAGAGCTGCCGTGTCAAAAGTGGCAAATGGGTGGAATGGGTTGCGTTTCAAGCTGGCGCGTTCGGCCGCGTTCATCACAAAGCTGTGATCAAAATGGGCATTATGCGCGACGATAATTGCGCGGTTACAGCCTTGATCTTTCAGCCCTTTGCGAACGGCTTTGAAAATAGCATGTAAAGCATCATGTTCACTGACTGCACCACGTAACGGGTTAGTTGGGTCGATCCCATTAAATGCCAGCGCTTCAGGTTGCAGATTGGCACCTTCGAACGGCTCTACATGAAAATGCAGTGTTTCATGAGGCAGTAGCCAGCCCTCCTTGTCCATTTGCAAGGTGACGGCGGCAATTTCTAATAATGCGTCGGTTTGAGCATTAAAACCGGCGGTTTCTACATCAATTACTACGGGGTAATACCCACGAAAACGGCCACTCAGGGCGTTAATGTCACTTTTATCTGCCATCAGCTTCTTATCTTCAGCGAATTCAGCACGCATTATGTCAAATTTTAGCGCGGGATGCAGGGGGATATCGCGATGAGAAAAAAGGCACCTTGCAGGTGCCTTCTGGTTAATCAGTTTCCGAGGCCGTGTCCGGCGCTCTTATTCTCGATTAACTCGATTTTGTAACCGTCGGGATCTTCAACAAAAGCAATAATAGTATTACCGCCTTTGACTGGGCCAGCCTCGCGGGTCACTTTGCCTCCGGCGTGACAAATTTGGTCGCAAGTGGCGGCAACATCATCCACGCCCAGCGCCAGGTGACCAAATGCAGTCCCTATCTCGTAACTATCAACGCCCCAGTTATACGTCAGCTCAATCACTGAGCCTTCACTTTCATCGCTATAACCCACGAATGCCAGCGAGTATTTATACTCGGTATTTTCGCTGGTTCGCAGTAAACGCATCCCTAATACCTTGGTGTAGAAATCGATGGAACGTTGCAGGTCACCGACGCGGATCATGGTATGGAGTAAGCGCTTCATAATACCTCTTTTAAATCAACAGGTTAATATTTAAAAGTCATTGTAAATCAAAATTAAGTCATAATCATATAGTAATATGACTTCACTCACTACCTCGGAACCCTGATGAGGGGCAATGTTTGGACTGAGTGATATGCAGCTTATGGAATGAAATATTTATCGGTAAGTCATTAAATGGAATTTTTTATTTTAGCGATTGCAGACGTCATAATGAGTGTATTGGTGACAATATTTTCTTTTGTTCTTTCAGTATCACTATTTGTTATTACCACGGTATATTCTTCCATCCGCGGCCCTCAATAGAAACGCATTTTAATGACCTCACGTGCATTTGCTACTATAGCCGGTGGAATAGTCTTTGGGGCTGTCATATAAAGGCCAGTTTCTATTTTTGAAATATTAACTTGAGGCCAAGAAGGCCCATGACTACACCACCAAGACGGTCAAAGTATATTTTGAACCGCATATAATAGTTCCGTGGAACTGGGGCGGAGAGAAGGCAAGCAACAATGGCATACCAAATGAGATCAATCAGGAATGCTAAACCAGGCAAAACAATATACATCCAGCCAGCGATATTCTGGGTCAGGATGGCGGCGAATATTCCCCCAAAAACCAGGGCTGTATTGGGGTTGCTGATTTGTGTCATGAGGCCAATATAAAATGAGCGGGACAGACTACGTTGCGCCACCGCTTCAGATTCAAATTTTAGTGTCCTTTTAGGGGCGAAGAACATTTTAAATGCTAAATAGATGAGATAAAGCCCGCCTCCGACTTTAAGAGACATATAGAGCCAAGGTACGGTCAATAACAATGATTGCAAGCCCAATAAAGCCACGAAGGCAAAGAATGCACATCCCGTCCCCATGCCGAATGCCACGGCTAAACTATTTTTAAGTGAAGAAGACATTGCTGTCCGGGCAACAAGAATAAAACTTGGCCCAGGTGACATGGCCCCTAATGCGATAACACCACTTATAGTTAAAACTGAAACAATAGCGCTATCCATTTTTGAAACTCCTATATGTATTCTTTTAATTTTTACGCGCCATATTTCACAAAATCAATTGGTTTGCATCGCCGGAGCTTAATTCAAAATTAACCACTGAATATTTAAGCTAATAGCTAAGACAGCACTACAACATCTAACAATAAGATTGAAAGACAGTTTTATGCTTTATCGCTCAATCGCCAAAAACAAAACAGCCAGTGAGAGGGTTAGTCTAACTGGCTGTTATTTAATGATTTAAATTATAGATAAATCACAATGTTGGGTAGTCGGTATAACCTTTAGCACCACCACCATAGAAAGTCTCGCCGTCTGGTTCATTCAGTGGCGCATTTTGCTGCAAACGCTCAACCAGATCCGGATTGGAAATATAGCTACGGCCAAAGGCGACGGCATCAATAAATCCTTTC
Source organism: Yersinia canariae (assembly GCF_009831415.1). Taxonomy (NCBI): domain Bacteria; kingdom Pseudomonadati; phylum Pseudomonadota; class Gammaproteobacteria; order Enterobacterales; family Yersiniaceae; genus Yersinia; species Yersinia canariae. The sequence goes on from NZ_CP043727.1 coordinate 2,196,146, forward strand.
TCAATCAGGTCTTCGGCTTTTTCTGCAGTATAGGCACCCGCACCGACAATCACACCTTTGAAACGTGCGCGCACGGCATCGCGGAAAGCATCTGAGTAAGGCTTACCACCGGCCCAGTCTGGCTCAGAAATATGCAGGTACGCGATATGACGTTTGTTTAATTCTTCTATCAGATACAACGCGGCTTCTTCTTGGTCTTCACCATTATCCAGACCATTGAATGGCCCCAAAGGTGAAATACGAATACCAATATGTTCAGCGCCCCATTCGGCCGCAGTGGCATCAACCACTTCCAGTGTCAGACGAGTACGGTTTTCAATGCTGCCACCGTATTGGTCGGTACGTTGGTTCGATGCCGGAGACATAAATTGGTGCAATAAATAGCCATGGGCCGCGTGCAGTTCAATATAATCAAATCCAGCTTCACGGGCATTAGCTGTTGCCTGGCGGAAATCATTAATGATGCCAGGGATCTCATTCGTTTCTAGTGCGCGCGGGGTAGAGCAGGGAACACGAACCCAAGCGCCGGTTTCGTCGCGTACTGTGGTGCGGGTATCTGCGGCAATGGCCGAAGGGGCCACGGGTGCTTGTTGACCCGGCTGCAAACTGTTGTGTGAAATACGACCAACATGCCATAACTGCACAGCAATATGTCCGCCTTCATCATGCACGGCTTGAGTGATTTTTTTCCATGCGGTTAACTGCTCTTGAGTGTGTAACCCCGGAGCACCGGCATAGCCTTTCGCCTGGAAAGAAATCTGTGTGGCTTCGGTGATAATCAAACCCGCACTGGCACGTTGACGATAATATTCAGCCATTAAAGGTGTTGGGATATCACCTGGCTCAATACTGCGTAAACGCGTCAGTGGAGCCATAAATACACGGTTCGGCAAAGTGAGCGCGCCAACCTTCACAGGGGAGAACAGTTTAGCAGTCTTCATGGTGCATCCTATATTAATAGACCAGTCGACTAGAGACTGGGTAAATCCTGAAAACAAAAAAGTATAGATTCAGGATCATTGGATTATTGGGCAGGTTGTAAAATCAGTTCAATACTTTCTAGCGCACAAGTCAGCGGCGCAACTGATCGTTTCACCTTCGCGCGCAACGACGCGCCTAGCCACAGGGCATAGAGCGTTTCTGCGGTGGCAGCAGGGGAAAGCGTGATGCGCAGCGAGCCTTCTTTAATACCGGCTTCGATAGCATCTTGCAAACGACCAATGACGCGAGCAGTGCCGATATCTAGCGCATGGCGCATAGGTTCGGATAAATCACTTACTTCGGCTGATAGTTTAACCGCCAGACAAGCATTGTGGCATTCACTACCACAATAGTTGGCAATAGCTTGAGCAAAATAGTGCAGCAGGTGATGGCGTTTATCACCTTGTGTTCCCGTTAACAGGTTTTCCATTTCAGCGTCATAGCGATCAAAATAGCGCTGTAGCATCGCCTCACCGAAGACTTCCTTTGAGCGGAAATAGTGATAAAACGACCCTTTCGGGATACCCGCAGTGGTGAGTAATTGGCTGAGACCCATGCCATTAAAGCCAAGGCGCAGGCTGAGGCTCTCACCGGTTGCTAACAAATGTTCACGGGTGTCTACGTGTGTGTGCTGTATTTTGTTCATGACTAAAAGCTTAATAGACCGATCGGTCTAGGTCAAGAAAAAAATGCCAGCAGAGGGGACGCTGGCATTAAAATCATTATCTATGGGCTATTTATTAGTACTTTTTGTTGGCTAACCTTCACTTCGACATTTCTGTAGCAAATCCATTCCAGATTGATATTCAGTAGTTTGAATATTCATCATCCCCAATAGGGTGTGGAAGAGATTATCTTGCGAAATTTCATCATGTTGTGCGCTATCGGCTACACATTGGCGATTTATGCCATAGTTTTTTGTATATTCAGGTGATAACCACATTA